>NZ_JBEOSB010000020.1:0-216597 GCF_040302705.1 Streptomyces sp. NPDC097640 | reverse complement strand
TCCACCTTGGCCACGCGGACGAACACGCGAGCAGGCGCGACCCCCCGCACCGGGTGCACGACCGCGACCACCGGGGTGGCGCTCCGTACGCCGGCACCGCCGTGCCGGAACCCGCTCGCGTGGAGTCCGGTCCTACCCGGCCGGGCGCCAGCCGCGGGCCTTGCCGCGGGGGACGATGAACGCGGCGGCGGCCACCAGCAGCACGACGGCCGCGGCTCCGCCCGCGATCAGCAGGGCTCGTACCCGCGGCGACTTGGGGGCGGCGGGCGGGACATGCGCGGCGGCGGCCTTCGGCTCGGCCCGGGTGCCGTCGCCGAGGACCGCGGTCAGCCCGGCGTAGGTGTCCAGGCGCGGGGCCTCGCCGGGGTAGGCGGCCTCGGTCAGCCGCCGGGAGACCTCGGCGGCGGACAGGCCGGGGTGGTAGGAGCGGATGAGCGCCGCCGCCCCCGCGACATGCGCGGCCGCCAGCGACGACCCCGAACCGATGTAGTGGCCGTTTCCCTTGGGCCCGATGCCGACCACCGCGTCGCCGGGGGCGGCCAGGTCCGGGGCGAGGGGGGCCGCCGCCTTCTCCGGGCGGCCGCCGCTCGGCCCGTAGTCCACCACCGACAGCACCTGCGGGACCTGGGCGGGCCAGTAGGCGCGGGCCCGCGGGTCGGGGCGCCCGTCGGCGCCCTCGGGGGCGATGTCCGGCGCGGCCGGGGCGATGACCAGCACGTCCTTGGTGGTGGCGTAGGCGACCGCCTGGGTCAACTGGCTTCTGCCCACGGCCAGGGCCTGCCCGGTGTAGATGATGTCCGCGCCCTCGTCCACGGCGGTCCTGATGCCGTCCGCGACCTGCTGGGCGGTGGTGTTGCCCCGCGCGTCGGTGGCCCTGACGGCCAGGATGCGGGCCCGGGGCGCGACGCCGACGACCGCGCCCTTGCCGCTGGGGGCCCCGGCGATGAGGCCCGCGGCGAAGCTTCCGTGTCCGACGCAGTCGACGCCCGCGTCGCCCGCCTGGGTCACCCGGCCGGAGAGCGCGGGAAGGTCGTCGCCCACGCCCGTGTCCACGACGGCCACGGTCACATCGGCGCCCTTGGACAGCTGCCACGCCCGGGAGAGCTGCAACGCCTGCCAGGTCCAGGGCCGCTGCTCGGCGGCCTTGAGCGACGCGGTGGCACAGCTCTCGTCGGGGGCGACGCGGGAGCGGAGCGCGGGCAGGCTGACCGGGTCGTCCTGGTCGGCCTGTGCGGGCGTGGACATCATCAGCGCGGGGAGAGCGGCTGCCGCCGCGAGTGTCACAGAGGCGCGGCGGTAACGATCGCTTCGCATGCCACGCATGATAGGGGAAGCCCGGCCGCCAACATGGTTCGGTCCGGGCACAGTTCACTGCACGATGAATTCAGGAGGTCCGAGGGTGTCACGGCAGGTACTGACGGTCTGCCCGGAACAACCGGAGAGTTTCCGGACGATCGGTGAGGCGCTGGCCACGGCACGCACCGGTGCGGTGATCCATGTCCGGCCCGGCCGTTACGCCGAGAACCTCACCGTCAAGACCCGGGTCACGCTCGTCGCCGAGGGCGAGCCCGGCAGCGTGGAGATCTGCCCGCGCCGCGGCACCGCGCTGACGCTGGTCGCGGACGCGGTGATGCTCACCGATCTGACGCTGCGCGGCGGCAGCGAGGACGTGGCGGTGGTCGACGCGCCGCGCGGGCAGGTCGCCATGGACGGCTGCACGGTGATCGGTTCCGGCTGGACGGCGGTGCTGGCCCGGCAGAGCGGCTCGCTCGCCATGCGGGGCTGCCGGGTCACCAACCGCGAGGGCGCCGCGATCGTGGACACCTCCGAGGTGGCGAGCGTCATCGAGGACTGTGTGCTGGAGAACCTCGGCACCTCCGGCGTCGTGTTCAGCGAGAGCGCCCGCTCGACGGTGCGCGGCTGCCGTATCCGCGACGCCCGCGGCAACGGCATCCTCGCCAACGGCGAGTCGCAGGGCTCCATCGAGTCCTGCGACATCACCGCCACCGACAAGCCCGCCATCGCGCTGGAGGGCAACAGCACCACGTACGTGTCCCGCTGCACCGTCCGTGACACGGCGGTGGGCGTCTATCTCACCAGCGGGTCCCGCCCCATCGTCGAGGACGTCACGGTCTCCGGCACCACCGGCCCCGCCATCGCCCTGTCCGCGGGCGCCGACCCGCTGCTGCGCCGGTGCCGGACACTGCGCACCAAGGGCGCCGGGGTGGTCGTCTCCGAGCGGTCCCGAGGCACCTTCGAGGACTGCGAGTTCACCTCGGCCACCGGCCCGGCGATCCGGGTGACGGGTTCCAGCTCGCCGTCGTTCACGCGCACCACCGTGCGGGACTGTGCCGACGCCGAGGCGGCCGTGCTGCTCGCCGAGGAGTCGACCGCCGAGTTCGACCGGCTGGAGGTGATGGACGCGGTCGGCAGCGCGGTCGCCATCCGCTCGCACGCCAACCCGCTGCTGCGCGGCGCCCGGATCACCGCGCCCGGCAAGTACGGCTTCGAGGTGGGCGACGACGGGCGCGGGCGCCTGGAGTCCTGCACCGTGGAGCGGGCGGGCGGCGGCGGGATACGCGTCGCCGACGGCGGCAACATCCGGATCGACGACTGTGTGCTGCGCTCGTCCTCGGAGACCGGTGTCTCGGTGGGCCGCGACGCCGTCGCGGCCGTGCTCGACTGCCAGATCGACACCTGCGGCGCCTCGGGCGTGGCCGTCGAGGAGGGCGGGGAGCTGACCCTGACCCGGGCCCGGATCACCGGGGCCGGGGCGCACGGTGTGCTCCTCGCCGCGGGCTCCCGCGCCGAGCTGCACAGCTGCGCGATCAACGGCAGCGTGGGCGACGGCATCCGGATCGACAGCTCCGAGCCGGTCAGCGTCACCAACTGCACCGTGCGTGACAACCGGGGCGCGGGGCTGACCCAGACCCGGGTGAGCGAGCGCCTGGAGGTGCTGGAGCTGACCAGCGCTGACAACTCCACTCCGGATGTCTGGGGCGCCGAGGTGGCCGCGAACACCACCGCGCGCGCCGCGGGGAAGGACTCCGGCGGCGGCGAGCCCAGGGAGCCGCTGGACGAGCTTGAGGCCCTGATCGGCCTGGAGGGCGTCAAACACCAGGTGCGCACGCTGGTCAATCTCAACCAGCTCTCCCAGCGGCGCCAGCGGCTGGGCATGCCGGTGCCGTCCATGAGCCGCCACCTGGTGTTCGCGGGCCCGCCCGGCACCGGCAAGACCACCGTGGCCCGGCTCTACGGCTCCATCCTCGCCCAGCTGGGCGTGTTGCCGTCCGGCCATCTGGTCGAGGTGTCCCGCGCGGATCTGGTCGCCCAGGTCATCGGCGGCACGGCGATCAAGACCACGGAGGCGTTCAACGAGGCCCTCGGCGGTGTGCTGTTCATCGACGAGGCCTACACCCTCACCCCCGAGGGCGCCAGCTCCAACGACTTCGGGCGCGAGGCCGTGGACACCCTGCTGAAGCTGATGGAGGACCACCGGGAGGACGTCGTGGTCATCGCCGCCGGCTACTCGGCGGAGATGTCCTCCTTCCTGGAGTCGAACCCGGGCCTGGCCTCGCGCTTCACCCGCACCATCGAGTTCACCAACTACTCCGTCACGGACCTGGTGACCATCACCGCGAGCATGTGCGCCTCCCACCAGTACGAACTGGGCCCCGGCACCAGCGAGGCGCTGGCCGTGCACTACGAACGGATGCCGCGCGACGCCACGTTCGGCAACGGCCGGGCCGCCCGCCGGGTGTTCGAGGAGATGGTGGACCGCCAGGCCTTCCGCCTCGCCACCATGGCCGAACCCGCCGAGCGGGACCTCACCCTGCTGCTCCCCGAGGACATCAGCGACGAGAGCGACGTCGAGCAGAACACCGGCGAGGACCGGGAGGCGATGCTCGCCCGGCTGGAGGCCATGGTCGGCCTCACCGCCGTCAAGCGCGAGGTCACCGACCTCGTCTCGCTGCTCACCACGGCCAAACAGCGCGAGGCCGCCGGGCTGCCCGCCCCGAAGATCAGCCAGCACCTGGTGTTCTCCGGGCCGCCCGGCACCGGCAAGACCACCATCGCCCGCCTCTACGCCCAGCTGCTGCACTCCCTCGGCGTCCTGCCCCGCGGCCAGCTCGTCGAGGTCGCGCGCGCCGACCTCGTCGGACGCTATGTCGGCCACACCGCGCAGCTCACCAAGGAGGTGTTCGAGAGCGCGATGGGCGGTGTGCTGTTCATCGACGAGGCCTACACCCTCACCCCCGAGGGCAACTCCAGCGACTTCGGCCGCGAGGCCGTGGACACCCTCCTGAAACTGATGGAGGACCACCGCGACCAGGTCGTCGTCATCGTCGCCGGCTACACCGGCGAAATGCGGCGCTTCCTCGACTCCAACCCCGGTCTGGCCTCGCGCTTCTCCCGCTTCGTCGAATTCGAGAACTACTCCACCGACGAACTGCTCACCATCCTGGAACGGACCGCCGAGGAGTCCGGCTACGCCTGCCCGGCGACGACGCTGGACGCGCTCCGCACCCATATCGAGGCGATCCCCCGGGACCGCTCCTTCGGCAACGCCCGCCTGGCCCGGCAGCTGCTCGAGACAATGATCACGCACCAGGCCCGGCGGCTCACCGCCATCCGCACCCCGAGCGTGGACGACCTGCGGGCGCTGCTGCCGGAGGATCTGCCGGCCGCCGGGCTGGGCGTGTCCAGGTGACGTAGTGTCAGATCCCGGAGGTCAGGGGCGCGGTCCCACGGTCGTGGCGCCGTCGCGGACGGTGATCGCCTGCGCGGGGCAGGAGTCCGCCGCGTCCAGCACCCGCTCCTCCTCCGGGACCTCGTCGCTCAGTGGCTCGGCGTGCTCCGCGCCGAGGGCGAACAGATCGGGAGCGATTCCGGCACACATGCCGGAGGCCATGCACCGGCCCCCGTCGATCTCCGCCTTCCAGGTCATGCCGGCTCACCACCCGACCGGCATGACGCGCGGCCCACGCACCAGCATCTGGTTCTTCCACTCCACGTCCCCGGCCAGGCGCAGCCCCGGGAAGCGGGTGACCAGGGCGCCGAGCGCCTCCTGGAGCTCCAGGCGGGCCAGGGGCGCCCCGAGGCAGTGGTGCACACCATGGCCGAAGCCGAGGTGCTGGGTGGCGGGGCGGGCCACGTTCAGCGTGCCGGGCTCGTCGAAGCGCAGCGCGTCGCGGTTGGCGGAGCCGACGGCGACGAGGACGGGCTCTCCGGTGCGCACGAGGGTGCCGCCGACCTCGATGTCCTCGGTCGCGTAGCGGGGCTGGGAGGCGCCCACGCCCAGCGGTACGAAGCGCAGCAGCTCCTCGATCGCGCCGTTCAGCAGGGCGGGTTCCTCGCGCAGGCGGCGCAGCTCGTCGGGGTGGTCGAGGAGCGTCAGCACGAAGTTGGGGATCTGGGAGGCGGTGGTCTCGTGTCCGGCCACCAGGATGCCGACGCACAGGTCGACGAGTTCGAGTTCGGACAGCCGGTCGCCGGCGTCCCGGGCCTCGATCAGCGAGGTCATGAGGTCGTCCTGGGGCGCGGCGCGGTGGTGTTCGATCAGCCCGGCCATGTAGGCGCGGAGTTCGTCGCGGTTGCGCTCGAACTCCTCGGCGCTCAGCGAGCTGGTGGACAGCGCGGCGTCGCTCCAGACCCGGAACTTGGGCCGGTCCTCCTCCGGCACGCCGAGCAGCCGGCAGATGACCCCGACCGGGATCGGCAGGGCATAGCGGTCGACCAGGTCGGCGGGTGGCCCGGCGGCCTCCAGTGCGTCGAGGAGCTCCTGGGTCAGCCGCCGCACCGACGGCCGGAGCTTCTCCACCTGGTGGACGGTGAAGGCCTTGGCGACCAGGGTGCGCAGCCGGGTGTGGTCGGGCGGGTCCATGGTCAGGATGCCGCTGTTGCGCCGGCCCTCGGACTGCCGGGGCTCGTCGTGGTGGAGCGCCGCCGCGCGGCTGAAGCGCCGGTCCCCGAGCACCAGCCGGGCGTCGGCGTACCGGGTGACGAGCCAGGCGGGCTCGCCGTACGCCATGCGCACGCGCAGTAATCCCGCGCGTCCCCTGGCCTCTTGGTATGCCTGGCTGAGCCCCAGGCTCTCGGAGGTGTTGAAGGGATAGGTGATCTCCGTCGGATCTATGGTCGTCTCCGCTGTGGTCACTGTGACCTCCCTCGCGTAAGCACGTGCTTACAAACGTAGGAGCCCCTCCTTGGTACGGTCAACGGCCCGATTGCGCCGTTGATCCGACGGTCCGGCGGGGGGACCGCGGAAGGTGCGACGAGAGGAGTGTCGCGATGGGAACGACCAGGTCAGCGGGGCGGCGGCGGGACGCACAGGACACCCGGCGGCGGTTGCTGGAGGCCGCGTCCGCGCTGTTCGCCGAGCGGGGCTACGAGCGGGCCACGGTCCGTGAGATCGCGGATCGCGCCGGGGTCAACCAGGCGCTGCTGTTCCGGTATTTCGGCTCGAAACGAGCGCTGTTCGGCGAGGTGGTGGCGCGCAACGGGGAGGCTCAGGTGCGTAACACCCCACCCGGCGAGCTGCTCGAGGCCGCCCTGCGCGGGCTGCTGGGCCACCGCGGCAAGGAGCCGGCCAACCGCGCGCTGGCGACCCTGCTGCGGTCGGTGGGCAGCGGTGACGAGATCGGTACGGCCGTGCGTGCCACCAGCGACGACTACGCGCGGGTGCTGGCGTCGCTGAGCAGCGCCGAGAACCGTGCGCTGCGGGCGGATCTGGCGCTGTCCTGGATGCTCGGGATCGGCATGATGCGGGTGGTCGTGGGCAAGGAGCCGCTGGCCGACGCCGACCCGGACGAGGTGTGCGCGCTGGTCATGGTGGCACTCGGCGCCCTGCTGGACGGTCTGCCCGGGATATCGTCTCAGGGTTCGGCGAACACCGAATCATCGGCCCTTTAGCGTCGGTGCCATGAGAATCACGCGAGAGGACACCGCATGACGCCGGGGGACATGGTCGCCGTCTTTGCGGCCGGCATCAGTGCGGGCGCCATCAACACCGTCGTCGGCTCGGGGACCCTGATCACCTTCCCGGTCCTGCTGGCGACCGGCCTGCCGCCCGTGACCGCCACGGTGTCCAACGCGCTCGGCCTGATCCCCGGCTCCGTCAGCGGGGCCATCGGCTACCGGAGCGAGCTGAGCGGCCAGGCCCGGCGGGTGCTGAAGCTCGGTGTCGGCGCCGTGCTGGGCAGCTTCGCCGGCGCCACGCTCCTGCTGGCCCTGCCCGCGACGGCGTTCGAGACGGTCGTGCCCGTCCTCGTCGGCCTCGCGCTCGTCCTGGTCGCGCTCCAGCCCGTGATCGGCGAGCGGGTGCGCCGCCGCCGCGAGCGGACCGGCCACCCCGCCCACCGCGACGGCGGCCCGCTGCTGTTCATCGGGCTGACGCTCGCCAGCGTCTACGGCGGCTACTTCGCCGCCGCGCAAGGCATCATCTACATGTCCCTGATGGGCATGCTGCTCGATGAGCCCCTCCAGCGCCTCAACGCCGTCAAGAACGTCCTCGCCGCCATCGTCAACACGGTCGCCGCGCTCTTCTTCCTCTTCGTCGCGGAGTTCGACTGGACGGCCGTGGGGCTGATCGCGGTCGGCTCGGCGCTCGGCGGCCAGATCGGCGCCAAGGCGGGCCGCCGGCTGCGCCCCGTCGTCCTGCGGAGCCTCATCGTCACGATAGGCACCGTCTCCATCGTCCAGATGCTGCTCAACTGACCCGGTGGCGGCCGCCACCGCCGGTGCGGGTCAGAGTGCGGTACGGCGGCGGGCGAGCACCACGCCGCCCCCGGCGAGCGCGGCCACCGCGACGACGGCGCTGAAGACGGTGGTCCCGGCCGACAGCCCGACCGCGTCGCTGAGGTAGCCGGCCGCGACCGGCAGCAGCCCGGCGGGGAGATAGCCGCCGACGTTCAGCGCCGCGTTGGCCTCGGCCAGCCGCGCGGCCGGGACATGGGCGCCGATCAGCGTGAGGCCGCCCAGCTGCCCCATCCCCTGGCCCGCGCCGGCCAGGACGGCCGCGAGGGCCAGCAGCGGGGCGGAGGACAGCTGGACGGCCAGCGCCAGCGCGCCCATGGCCAGGGCGGTCGACGCGGCCCCGGCCGCCAGGATGGCGCCCACCTTCAGCCGTCGCACGGCGAACTGGACGGCCGTCGCGGCCGTGAACATCACAAAGGCGGTGGCTCCGGCGACGACGCGGCTGGAGGTGCCGAGCAGATCCGCCAGGAGCGAGGGGCCGAGCGACAGGACGAAGGAGGTGGAGGTGATACCGGGGGCGAACACCACCACGCCCAGCAGGAGGTGGACGCGGTGGGGGCGGGGCACGAACGGCAACCGGACCCAGGCGCCCGGTCGGCGCGAGCCCTGGACCGGACCTGTGGGGCGGCGCAGCGGCATGCGCAGCACGACCACCACCGCCAGGGCCAGGAGCGCGATCTCCACCAGGAACACGGTGACCGTGGGGCCGGGCAGGGTCTCCGAGAGGATGCCGGCCAGCAGCGGGCCGAGCCCCGCCCCCAGGACCATCGCGGTGGAGGCGAGCAGCGCGGCGAGCCGCTTGCGGTCCGGCCCCGCCACGTCGGCGACGGCGGCCATGCCGGCGGAGACGATGGAGCCGACCGCGACGCCGCTCAGCAGCCGGGCGATCGCCAGCGTGGCGATCGAGCCGGCGGTCGCGAACAGCACACTGGCCACGACCGCCAGGGCGAGGGCCGGCAGCAGCACCGGCTTGCGGCCGACCCGGTCCGACACCACCCCGGCCACCAGCAGTGCCGCCAGCAGACCCACGATGTAGCAGGCGAAGACGACGGTCAGCGTCCCGGAGGAGAAGCCGAGCTCGTCGCGCCACAGGACGTACAGCGGGGTGGCCGTGTTGGACAGGATGAACACGGCGGTCACCGGCCATGCCGCGAGCCAGACCTCGCGGCGCGGCGGGGGCGTCGTGGGCTTCGCAGCTGTCGCGGGTGTCGCGGGTGTCGCGGGTGTCGTCGCCGGGGTCTCGGCGTGCCGGGCGCTCCCCATGGGTCCCCTCCAAGCCGCACAGCAAGCTGTACGAGAAAACTCGAACCATTAGTACGACCAGAGTCGAACATAAACTCCTGTACGATGCAACTCGTACTGATGGTTGTGTTGTCTTCCCCGAGGTGACGCGGATGTCGCAGAGCGCCACGGCCGACAGGTTCGCCGGCCCCTACCCCGCCCCCGCCGGCCTGCCGGAGCCCCTGCCCGAGCCCGCCCGCGAGGAGCTGCGTCTCGAGGTGGTGATGGCGGCGCTGAGCGACCCGCTGCGCATGGGCGTGGTCCGCACCCTGCTGCTGGAGTCGGAGGCGTTCGACCACCCGTGCGGCTGGTTCGGCATCGACCGCCCGAAGTCGTCGCTCACCCACCACTTCCGCGCCCTGCGCGACGCGGGGCTGATCCGGCAGCGCCAGTACGGTCTGGAGCGCCGCAGCCATGTGCGCGTCGACGACCTGGAGGCGCGCTTCCCCGGGCTGCTCGCCCTGATCGCGGACTGGACGCCGCCCGGGACCTGAGCGCCGCGGCTCAGCGCGCGGCCAGGGCCTCCACCGTGGCGACGGTGCGGTCGACGACCGTGTCGTAGAGGCGGCGTTGAGCCTCCGGCAGATGGGACAGCAGCGGCTCCACGGCCTCCCGCTCCTCCCGGGGCCGCTGGGCCGCGGCCTCCCGCAGGGCGGTCAGCTTCTGCTCGGCGGGGCGCCGGTGGCTCTCGTACACGGCGTGGCCGAGGACCGTGGAGCAGACGAGGGTGACGGCCAGGGCGAGGTCTTCCTCGCTCAGCCGGAGCGGGCGCAGCACCCCGGTGAGGGTGACCAGCGCGGGCACCCACGCGGGCTGTTGGGTCGCGGCCATGTAGGACAGCAGCTGCCGGTAGGGCAGCAGGCGGTCGCGGCTGGTGTGCATCCAGGCGCGCAGCTGGTCCTGCCAGGTGTCGCCCGGCGGGTCGGTGTGCTCCGCGTCCGCGATGATCCGGTCGGCGACGGCCTGGAGCAGGTCGTCGCGGTCGGGGAAGTAGCGGTAGAGGGCCATGGGGGCGGAGTCCACGGCCTCGGCGACCCGCTTGATGGTCAGCACGACCCCCGGCTCACGCGCCGCCAGTTCCGCTGCGGCGCGGACGATCTGATCGCGCGACAGACGCGGCGGACGCCCCCTTCCCCTGCGGGCCGTCCCGTCCGCCTGCTGCGCCATCCGGTGGTTCCCCTCTCCCGTCCGTCCCCCGCCCGCCGACGCGGGCACCGGAGGTCAAGGCTACGCAGGTGGCAGCCGCCCCTCGTACGGCGCCCGCGCGGCGCCGAGGACCCCGGGAAGATTTGACGTACGCGTTACACAAAACTGTGCGACACTTGCCGCCGCCCCTGCTGAGGGGCCGTCATACAGCAGCGGCGACACGGTGTTCCCCGTGGCGCCGGCACCCCGGAGGACACCCGTGGCCCAAGTGCCCCATACGGCCGAGACGACGGCGGACACCCACGCACCCCGCTCCGGACCGGTGGTCGCGGTGCTCGCCTTCGGCGGGATCGTGGTCGCCCTGATGCAGACGCTGGTGGTCCCGCTCATCCCGGACCTCCCGGGGCTGCTGCACTCCTCGGCCTCGGACGCCTCGTGGGCGATCACCGCCACCCTGCTCGCGGGCGCGGTGGCCACCCCCGTGCTCGGGCGGCTCGGGGACATGTACGGCAAGCGACGGATGCTGCTGATCAGCCTGGGGCTGCTGGTGGCCGGGTCGGTGGTGTGCGCGCTCAGCGACTCGCTGGCGCCCATGGTCGTCGGCCGTACGCTCCAGGGCTTCTCCTCGGGCGTCATCCCGCTCGGCATCAGCATCATGCGGGACGAGCTGCCGGCCGAGCGGCTCGGCTCGGCCATGGCGCTGATGAGTTCGTCGCTGGGGGTCGGCGGCGCGCTCGGGCTGCCCGGCGCCGCGGCCCTGGCCGAACACGCCGACTGGCATGTGCTGTTCTGGGTGTCGGCGGCCGCGGGCGTGCTGGTGATCGCGCTGGTGCTGGCGGTGGTGCCCGAGTCCCCGGTCCGCGGCGGCGGCAGATTCGACCTGGTGGGGGCCGTCGGACTGTCGGCCGGTCTGCTGTGTCTGCTGCTGGCGATCTCCAAGGGGGCCGACTGGGGCTGGACCAGCGCCATCACCGACGGGCTGTTCAGCGCGGCGGCGGTGATCCTGCTGCTGTGGGGGCGGTGGGAACTCCGGGTCGGGCAGCCACTGGTGGATCTGCGCACCACGGCGCGCCGCCAGGTGCTGCTGACCAACCTCGCCTCGATCGTCATCGGCTTCGCGATGTACGGGATGTCGCTGGCGCTGCCGCAGCTGCTCCAGCTGCCCGAGGCCACCGGCTATGGCCTGGGCCAGTCGATGATGACGGCGGGGCTGTGCCTGGGCCCCTCCGGGCTGGTGATGATGGCCGTGTCGCCGGTCTCGGCGCGGATCACGGCCACGTGGGGGCCGAAGTTCTCGCTGCTGATCGGCTCGGCGGTGATCGCCGTCGGGTATCTGCTGGCCATCGCCCTGATGGCCGAGGTCTGGCAGATCGTCCTGGTGTCCTGTGTCATCGGCGCCGGGATCGGCTTCGCGTACGCCTCCATGCCGGCGCTGATCATGTCGGCGGTGCCGGTGTCCGAGACGGGCGCGGCCAACGGCCTCAACACCCTGATGCGGGCCATCGGCACCTCGACCTCCAGCGCGGTGGTCGGCGTCGTCCTCGCCCATATGACCACCCGCCTGGGCCCGTTGGCGGTGCCCTCCGAGAACGGCTTCCGCACCGCCTTCGCCATGGGCGCCGGCGGTGCGCTGCTGGCGCTGGCGATCGCCACGATGGTGCCGGGGAAGGGCGCGGACAAGCTCACCGCCACCGCCACCGCCACCGGGGCGTCGGCGGACACCCAGCCGGCCCGCCAGGGCTGAACCCCGGGCCCTGGTGGCGGTGGCAGTGGCGGTGGCGACGGGCGGGTCAGACCAGGTCGACTCCGGGCCGCCCGTTCTCCACCCGCAGCCGCGCCAGGGTCCGCGCCGCCGACCGGGGCTGGGTGACGGTGTCCACGATCCGCACCTGGGCGTCGATGCCGCCGCGGTCGATGTCGAAGAGGTGGTAGCCGCGGTGGGCGTCGAGGAGCTTCCAGTGCGGGTTGTCGGGCACCAGGGGGTCGAACTCGGCGTGGAAGGCGGCCTGGTCCTGGTCTCCGTTGGAGGTGATGGAGGTGCCCACGAACTCGGCGCCCACCACCGGCGAGGCGGGGTCGGCGAAGTCCCGCTTGAGGTCGCTGATCATCGTCAGATGGCGGTCCCCGGACAGCACCACCGGGTTGCGGACCTGGGCGAACTCGGCCATCAGCTCGTTGCGCTCCACCTGGTAGCCGTCCCAGGCGTCGTAGAACCAGAGCTTGCCCGGGCCCGCGAGCCGGTCGGTCTCGGCCATCATGATCTGTGAGCCGATCAGGTTCCAGCGGGCGGGCGAGCGGTGCAGCCCGTCCAGCAGCCACCGCTTCTGCTCGGCGCCGAGCATCGTCAGCAGCGGACTCTGCGCGGCCTCCTGCGTGGTGACCTGGTCGCTGCGGTACTGCCGGGTGTCCAGCACCTGGAGCCGGGCCAGCCGGCCGAAGTCGAGGCTGCGGTACATCTTGATGTGCGGGCCGCCTGGCACGGCGGTGGCGCGCACCGGCATGTGCTCGTAGAACGCCTGGTAGGCGGCGGTGAGCCGGGCGACGAACGCGTCGTGCGGCTGCTTGTCCGGGTCCTGCGGGATCTCGCCCGCCCAGTCGTTGTCCACCTCGTGGTCGTCGAAGGTGACGATCCAGGGCGCCTGGGCGTGCATCCGGAGCAGGTCGGGGTCGGTGCGGTACTGGGCGTACCGGTTGCGGTACTGGACGAGCGAGTACGGTTCGCCGTTGCCCTCGTGGCGGCGTACGGCGGTGGCGGAGGGGGAGCTCTCGTAGATGTAGTCGCCGACGAACAGCACCGCGTCCGGGTCCTGTTCGGCCATGTCGGCATATGGCGTGAAGTAGCCGTGCTGCCAGTTCTGGCAGGAGGCCAGGGCCAGCCGCAGCGGGCCGGCGGCGTTCGGCGCGGGGGCGGTGCGGGTGCGGCCGACCGGGGATATCTGGTCCGCGGCGCGGAAGCGGTACCAGTACTCGCGGTGCGGCCGCAGGCCGCGCACATCCACGTGGACGCTGTGGCCGAGGGCCGGCAGGGCCTGCGCGGTCCCCTGCCTGACGATGCGCCGGAAGCGCGAGTCCTCGGCCACCTGCCAGGCGACGTCGACGGCCTGGTCGGGCATGCCGCCGCCGTTCAGCGGGTCGGGGGCGAGCCGGGTCCACAGCACGACCCCGTCGGGCAGCGGGTCACCCGAGGACACGCCGAGCGTGAAGACGCCACTGGGGAGCGCGGGGTCCGCGGCGCGCGCGGTGCCCGCGAGGGCCAACTGGCCCACGGCGACCGCGCCGACGGCCACGGCACCGGCAGCGAGGAACTGGCGTCTGTCGGAAGGGGATCTGTCGGATGGCTGTGATCCGGTGGCCTGTCCAGGCATGGCGGTCCCTCTCGTCGCGTCGGGCGATGGATCATTGTGACCGGACGAGACGTTTTCAGGCAGAGCAGGGACGGCCTCTGAACGGGATCTGTCCAGAAGATGACGCGTCCATGTTCAGTGAGCGCCGACGGGGTGTCAGACCCCTTGATGGCGTGCGCCGTCGTGCCGGATCGGCCCGGCCCGCGAGCGCCGGCGAGGGAGGCGAAACACACCTCCGGACACCCCCTAGTGGACCTTCACCCAGTCGAGCGTGCGCTCGACGGCCCGTTTCCAGCCCGCGTAGCCCTCTTCCCGGCGCTCCCGGCTCCACCGCGGCTCCCACCGCTTGGACTCCCGCCAGTGCGAGCGCAGTTCATCGGTGTCGCGCCAGAATCCGATGGCCAGGCCCGCGGCGTAGGCGGCGCCGAGCGCGGTGGTCTCGGCGATCTGTGGGCGGCTGACCGGGACGCCGAGGACATCGGCCTGGGTCTGCATGCACAGGTCGTTCCCGGTGACCCCGCCGTCCACCTTGAGCACATCGAGGTGGACCCCGGAGTCCTGGTCCATGGCCTCCACCACGTCCCGGCTCTGGTAGCAGATGGCCTCCAGCGTGGCCCGCGCCAGGTGGCCGCCGTTGTGGTAGCGGGAGAGGCCGACGATCGCGCCGCGCGCGTCGGAGCGCCAGTACGGGGCGAACAGCCCGGAGAACGCCGGGACGAAGTAGATCCCCCCGCTGTCCTCGACGGAGAGGGCCAGCCGCTCACTCGCGGCCGCGTCGTCGACGATCTTCAGCTGGTCGCGCAGCCACTGCACGGCCGAGCCGGTCACCGCGATGGAGCCCTCCAGGGCGTAGACGGTGGGGCCGTCGCCGAACCGGTACGCCACGGTGGTGAGCAGCCCATTGCGCGAGCGCACCAGCTCGGTGCCCGTGTTGAGCAGCAGGAAGTTGCCGGTGCCGTAGGTGTTCTTCGCCTCGCCCGGCGCGAAGCAGACCTGGCCGACGGTGGCCGCCTGCTGGTCGCCGAGCACCCCGGTGATCGGGGTGGCGGTGCGCAGCGGGCGGGTGGTGCGGGTGCGGCCGAACGCCTCGGGGTGGGCGGAGGGGTTGATGGTGGGCAGCATCGCCCGCGGCACGCCGAAGATCTCCAGCAGCTCGTCGTCCCAGTCCAGGGTCTCCAGGTTCATCAGCATGGTGCGGCTGGCGTTGGTGACGTCGGTGGCGTGGACTCCCCCGCCGGGGCCGCCGGTGAGGTTCCACAGCACCCAGCTGTCGGTGGTCCCGAACAGGGCGTGGCCGCGCTCGGCCGCCTCGCGTACGCCGTCGACGTTCTCCAGGATCCACTGGATCTTCGCGCCGGAGAAGTAGGTGGCCGGCGGCAGGCCGGCCTTGCGGCGGATGACCTCGCCGCGGCCGTCGCGCTCCAGGCGGGCGGCGATGGTGTCGGTGCGGGTGTCCTGCCAGACGATGGCGTTGTAGTACGGCATTCCGTTGCGCGGATCCCAGACGACGGTGGTCTCCCGCTGGTTGGTGATGCCGATCGCCGCCAGGTCGGCGGGCACCAGTCCACTGGCCCGGACCGCGTTCTGCATGACCGAGTTGGTGCGCTCCCAGATCTCCACCGGGTCGTGCTCGACCCATCCGGAGCGCGGCAGCAGCTGGCGGTGTTCGAGCTGGTACTTCGCCACCTCGGCGCCGTCGTGGTCGAAGATCATGAAGCGGGTGCTGGTGGTTCCCTGGTCCACCGCACCGACGAATTCCGGCATCCTGCCGCCTCTCGTCGCTCGGGGTTGGGTTCGGGCTCGGGTCTCAGGTCTCGGCGGACGGGGTGCGTCCCACCTCCTGCGGCCCGGGCACCGGGAGGAAGCGGCCGACCAGGACCCGGTAGAGGCCCGCGCCGACCAGCCCGCCGACGAGCGGGCCGACGATGGGCACCCAGAAGTAGAGGTTTCCGTACTGATCCCGCCAGGCGGTGTCATAGCCGGTGAGGAAGCTGGCGAGGCGGGGGCCGAAGTCACGGGCCGGGTTGATGGCGTACCCCGCGTCGGTGCCCCAGGCCATGCCGATGGCGACCACGATCAGCCCGATGATCAAGGCGGCGAGGTTGGCGCCCGGGGGCGTGTTCAGCACATCGGTGACCGCGAAGAGGAGCAGCATCAGAATCGCGGTGCCGATGACCTGGTCGCGCAGCGCACCCCACTCGCTCACCGGGAGCACGCCGTTGCCGGGCAGGGTGGAGAAGACGAACTGGGTCTTGAAGGTGTGCCCCGGATCGGTCTTGGCCAGCACCTCGGTGTAGTTCCAGCGCACCAGCAGGGCCGCCACGAACGCCCCGGCGGTCTGCGCGATCGCGTACGGCACGACCTTGCTCCACGGGAAGCCCTTGAAGACCGCCAGGGAGAGGGTGACGGCGGGGTTGATATGGGCGCCGCTGAGCCGCCCCGCGACATACACGCCGAAGGTGACGCCGAACCCCCAGGCCCAGGCGATGCTGTCGTGGTCGCCCAGCCCCCCGGCCACCACCTGGGCCACCACCCCGCAGCCGAAGAGGATGAGGACCATGGTGCCGACGAACTCGGCGCACAGCTCGCCGATCAGCCCCGTCCTGTGGGCGACTGGTTTCTGCTCGCTCATCGGGCCACCTGTCTCCGGCACTGTGACGACCATCGTGACCGGGCCGGACCCCGGCGGCTTCCGCAGCTGGGCCGATCGGGGCAACTGAGGGGCGCGTGGGACTGTACGAGGTGGTGGGCGGCCCTGTACTACGGTTCCTGGCCGCCTCGCCGGGCGACCACTTCGGCCAGAACCCCTTGACCGAAACCGAGCACTTCCAGGACAGGATCAGGAACGCGGATGCTGACAACCGGAGCCCCGACGAACTGGGCCGGAAACATCACCTTCGGTGCGGCCCGGGTGCACCGACCGACCTCGGTCGACGAGCTGCGACGGATCGTCGGCTCCGCCGAGCGCGTCCGCGCGCTGGGCACCGGCCACTCCTTCAACCGCATAGCCGACACCAGCGGCGATCTGATCCGCCTCGACCGGCTGCCGCACCGGGTCGAGATCGACCCCGACGGCTCACGGGTGACCGTCGCCGCGGGCATGCGGTACGCCCAGGTCGCCGAGGCCCTTCAGCCGGCGGGCCACGCGCTGGCCAACCTCGCCTCGCTGCCGCACATCACGGTCGCGGGGGCCTGTGCGACCGGCACCCACGGCTCCGGCGTCGCCCAGCGTGGCCTGGCGGCATCGGTGGCGGGTCTTGAGATCGTCGGCCCCGAGGGGGATCTGACGCGGCTGAGCCGGGAGGCGGACGCGGACCGGCTGGCCGGGGCGGCGGTCTCGCTGGGCGGGCTCGGCGTCGTCACCGCCGTCACCCTGGACATCGAGCCGTCCTTCGAGGTGGCCCAGTGGGTCTACGACGGGCTGCCCCTGGACCGGCTGGCCGACCGCTTCGACGAGGTGTTCGGCGCCGCGTACAGCGTGAGCGTGTTCACCGACTGGCACGCCGGGGACGGGGTGGTGTGGCTCAAGTGCCGCACCGACCGGCCCGGTCCGCCCCGGCCGGGCCGGCCGTGGCTGGGCGCCCGCCCGGCCGACGGCCCCCGCCACCCCGTGCCCGGCATGCCGCCGTCGCACTGCACCGCGCAGGCCGGCGTGCCGGGGCCCTGGCACGAGCGGCTGCCGCACTTCCGGCCCGACTTCACGCCCAGCAGCGGCGAGGAGCTCCAGTCGGAGCTCA
Organism: Streptomyces sp. NPDC097640; assembly: GCF_040302705.1. Lineage (NCBI taxonomy): Bacteria > Bacillati > Actinomycetota > Actinomycetes > Kitasatosporales > Streptomycetaceae > Streptomyces > Streptomyces sp. NPDC097640. The sequence continues at coordinate 199,334 of NZ_JBEOSB010000020.1, read as the reverse complement.
TCCTGCCGCGTGGCGCCGCGCCCGAGGCCTTCGCGGCGCTGCGCCGGCTGGGCGACCGGATCGCGCCGGTGCTGCTGGTGTCCGAGGTCCGTACGATCGCCGCCGACGACCTGTGGCTGAGCCCGGCGTACGGCCGTGACTCCGTCGCCCTCCACTTCACCTGGGTGCCGGACCGCGCCGCGGTGCTCGAGGTCGTCGCCGCGATCGAGGAGGAGCTGCTGCCGCTGGGAGCGCGGCCGCACTGGGGCAAGCTGACCGCGGCCGCGCCGGCGGACGTGGTCGCGCGCTACGAGCGCGCCGCGGACTTCGGGCGGCTGCTGGGCGAGTTCGACCCGGCGGGGAAGTTCCGCAATCCGTACCTGGACCGTCTCTTCCCCACGGGCTGATCCCCGCGGGCTGAGGGGGGGCCGAAGGTCCCTGATCGGACCCCGGGCAGCCCATGCCGCCCGGGGTCCTGTCGCGGGAGGGTGGCCGCGAGGGGCGGAGAAGGGGCCCGCGATGAAGCACCGCAAGATCGGCAATGTGATGACCGACGACGTCGTCCGGATCGGCTCCGGTGCCTCGCCCGAGGAGGTCACGGAGCTGCTCGCGCGGCATCGCATCGGCGGGCTGCCCGTGGTGGACGAGGACGAGAAGGTCATCGGGGTGGTCTCGGCGGCCGATCTGCACGCCGCGTCCGGGGCCCGCACCGCCGGGCAGCTGATGTCACGGCCCGCGGTCACGGTGCGCCCCCAGGACAGCGTGGTCGACGCCGCGCGGACCATGGCGCGGTACGGCGTGGAGCGGCTGCCGGTGATCGACGAGGAGGACCGGCTGATCGGCATCGTCACCCGGCGCGATCTGCTGCGGGTCTTCCTCCGCCCGGACCACGAGATCCGCGCCGAGGTGATCGACGAGGTGCTGGTGCGCGCCTTGTGGCTGCTGCCCCACGCGGTCGACGTCACGGTGACCGACGGGGTGGTGCGGCTGGAGGGGCAGTTGGAGCGGCACAGCGAGGTGCCCATCGCGGTACGGATGGCCGGCCAGGTGGACGGGGTGGTGGCCGTCGTCGACCGGCTCACCTACCGCGTCGAGGACGCGCGCCCGGGGCCCGTCGGCCGGCCGGTCGGAGGCGGGTGAGGGCCCGGCGCGGGTGATGGGACAAGGAGATCCGGCATGTACTGGTGGTACGGCCACATGATGGGCGGCTGGGGCTACTCCCTGCTGACCTTCATCGCGATCGCGCTGTGGGTCCTGGTGGCACTGGTGGCGGTGGCGCTGTTCCGGCACGTGGAGCCCGGCGTCCGCGCGCCCTGGTCGTCGGCCGAGCGGGTGCTCTCCGAGCGGTTCGCGCGCGGGGAGATCGACGAGGACGAGTACCGGACGCGGCTGGCCGTCCTGCGGGGGCGGACCGCGCCGCCGCAGGCCGGGCCGAGGGCCTGGCCCGGGTCCGGTGCCGGGGGCGACGCGAAGTCCGGTCCCGGCTCAGGGTCCGGTCCCGGCCCAGGGTGAGGACGGGAGGCCGCCGCCATGACGCGTTCCGGCACCCCGCCGCAGGACGGCCGGGTCGTGGTCGGCCTGGACGGCTCCGACAGCGCGTGGCTCGCGCTGGACCGGGCGGTCGGCGAGGCCCAGCGGCGCGGGTCGACGCTGGAGATCGTGCACGCCTGGCCGTGGGCACAGACCGACCCGGCCGCGCTCGACGTGGGCGCCGAGCCGCAGCGGACCCCGGTGGAGATCGCCCGGACCGTGCTGCGGCTCGCGGTGGCCCAGGTGGCCGAGAAGGCTCCGGAACTGCGGGTGGTGCCGACCCTGACGGCGCAGGACGCGGTGCCAGAACTGCTGCGCATCGGCGCGGACGCGGCGCTGACCGTCATCGGCACGCGCGGACTTGGGGGCTTCACGGGGCTGCTACTGGGCTCGGTGGGGCTGCGGCTGGCCGCGCACACCACGCGCCCGCTGCTGGTGGTGCGCGGCGACATCACGCCCGTACTGGGCCCCGAGGGCCACGGCAAGGTGCTGGCCGGAATGGAGACGAGCGCCGACGAGGCCGCGGCGCGGTACGCGTTCGAGGAGGCGGTGCGGCGCACCGCGCGGCTGCGCGTGCTGTACGCGGGGACGCACGCGCAGCTGTTCCGGGGTGATCACACACTGCCCTCGCGGGAGGGCCCGGCGGCGCGGGCGGAGCGGGAGCAGGAGGGTGCGCGCCGGGTGGTCGCGGCGCTGGGCGAGAAGTTTCCGCAGGTGCGGGTGCGCGAGCACCTGACCCGCGGCGCCCCGGCGCAGGCCCTGGTGGAGGCCTCGCGCGCGGCGGACGTCGTGGTGCTCCCGGTGCACCGCCATACGGCCCGGCTCGGGATGCAGCTCGGCCCGGTCACCCACGCGGTGCTGCACCACTCCCACTGCCCGGTGGTGCTCGTCCCGATCGACGGGGGCGGGTGAGGGCACACAGAGAGGACAATTGGGTATATCCACACAGAAGCGAGGAAGCGGCCATGAAAGCACTCGTCTTCCACGGACCCGGGAGGCCCTCCTGGGATGAGGTACCCGACCCCGGTCTCCAGGAGGCGTCCGACGCGATCGTCCGCGTCGACACCGCCACCATCTGCGGCACCGATCTGCACATCCTGAAGGGCGATGTGCCGGATGTGCGGCCCGGGACGGTCCTCGGCCACGAGGCCGTCGGCGAGGTCGTCGAGACCGGCGACGACGTGCGCACCGTACGCCCCGGGGACCGGGTGCTGGTCTCCTGTGTCTCGCCGTGCGGCCGCTGCCGGTTCTGCCGGGAGCGGGCGTACGGACAGTGCCACGGCGGCGGGGGCTGGGTCCTGGGGCGGCTGATCGACGGCGCCCAGGCCGAGTACGTCCGGGTGCCGTTCGCCGATCTGTCCCTGCATCCGCTGACCGGCGCGGCCGACACCCTCGAAGCCGTGCTGCTGGCCGATGTCTTCCCCACCGCCTACGAGGTGGGCGTGCTCAGCGCGGGGGTGCGGCCCGGCGACACGGTCGCGGTCGTCGGCACCGGGCCCGTGGGGCTCGCCGCGATCGCCACCGCGGAGTTCTTCTCCCCCGGCCGGATCATCGCCGTCGACCTGCTGCCCGAACGGCTGGACGCGGCCAAGCGGCTCGGCGCCGACGCGGTGGTGCAGACCACGGAGGGGCCCGAGCCCCTGGTCGACGACCTCACCGGAGGGCTCGGCGCCGATGTGGTCATCGAGGCGGTGGGCACCCCCGCGAGCTTCGAGGCCTGCACCCGCATGGCGCGGCCCGGCGGGCGGATCGCCAACATCGGCGTGCACGGCCGGCCCGTGACCCTGCATCTGGAGGACCTGTGGATGCGGAATCTGACGATCACCACCGGTCTCGTCGACACCCGCACCACCCCCACGCTGCTGTCCATGCTGGCCGCCGGGCGGCTGCCCGCGGCGTCGCTCATCACCCACACCTTCGAGCTCGACCAGATGGAAGAGGCGTACGACGTCTTCTCGCGGGCGGCCGACACCGGGGCGCTCAAGGTCGCGCTCGGGGTGCCCACCAGGCCGCTGGTCGCCCGGGAGACGAGCGGAGCGAAGTGATCGGAGAGATTGAAGAGATCGAAGAGACCCGAGAGCGGAGAGAAGTGATCGGCCATGTCCGAAGCAGCACGGCCGGACCCGGCCGCCGCCCGGCGGCCCGGCGGCGGAGGTGACATCGGACGGCGCGTGGCCCTGCGGCGCGAGCGGCTGGGGCTGAGCCGGGAGGACGTGGCCGGGCGCGCGGGCACGTCGCCGAGCTATCTGCGGTACCTCGAGGAGAGCCCCGCCGACCCCGGCACGGGCTTTCTGCTGAGGCTGGCCGCGGCGCTGGACACCACCGCCGGCGAGCTGCGGGGCGGAGGCGTCGGGCTGCCGCCGGGGCTGGGCCAGGCGGGCTCCCGCCCGGACCTGGCGGAGCTCACTCCCCGGGAGTGCTACGACCTGCTCTCGACCCACGGCGTGGGCAGGATCTCGGTGTCCACTTCCCAGGGCCCGAGCATCCTCCCGGTCAACTACAGCGTCATGGATGACGCGGTGGTCTTCCGCACCGCCCCGGACGCCTCCCCGGCGGCCGCCGCGGGGGCCGAGGTCGCCTTCGAGGTGGACCACATCGACGAGGCGCTCAGCGAGGGCTGGAGCGTGCTCGTGGTGGGGCGGGCCCAGCGGGTCACCGACCCGGAGGCGATACGGCGCGTGGCCGCCGGCGCGTACAGCAAACCCTGGCCGGGCGGCAGCCGCGAGCTGTGTCTGCGGATCGACCCCACGCGCGTCACCGGGCGCCGGATCCGCGTCCACTGACCCGCCGGGTCCGCCGGCGCCGGCCCCACCCGGCCCCGGCCGGGCCCACGATCACGGAGGTAGCGGCCATGCCACCGCAGGTCACCGCCGGGCTCGGCAGCCTCCCCGGCTGCCTGCCCGCCGCGCACTGGGCGGCGGGCGAGGCGCTGCTGCGCAATCTGCCGCTGCGCCTGGTCCACGCCTGGATCCTGCTCGCGCCGCCGGCCGGGGCGATCCCGCCGAAGCCGGAGCGGGACCAGAACTACTGGGCGCGGCGCATCGTCGACGACACGGCCACCGAGCTGTGCCGGACCCACCCGGGCCTGCGGGTCGGCACGGACCTGCGGGCTGATGAGACCGCTCCCGCCCTGCTGACTGCGGCCGAGGAGTCCGAGCTGCTGGTGCTCGGCTCGCGCGGTCCGGGCACACTCGGCGGCGCGCTCCTGGGCTCCGTCGGCCGGCAGGTACTCGCCCGGGCGGCCCGCCCCGTGACCCTGGTGCGCGACGACGCCCGGCACGACGGGCGGGGGTCCGGGGACGGGCCCGCGGACGTGGTGGTGGGGCTCGCGCTGCGGCGGCCGTGCGAGGAACTGCTGGAGTTCGCCTTCGACGCCGCCGCCCGCCGCGGCGGCGCGCTGCGCGCCGTGCACGCGCTGCACCGACCGCCCCTGGAGGGCCGTGCGCAGCGGGTCCTGGCCCCCTCGCCGGCCGGCCGGGCCCGGGAGGAGGGCGAGGCGGCGCTGGACTCGGCGCTACGCCCGTGGCGGGAGAAGTTCCCGGGCGTACGCGTGGTGGCGGAGGTCACCGCGGAGGGCGCCGCCCGGGCGGTGGTGCGCGCCGCGGCCGGCACCGGGCTACTGCTGCTCGGACGGCACGGGCCGGAGCCCACTGCCGTCCCGCACATCGGGCCCGTGGCACACGCCGCCCTGCACCACGCGCCGTGCCCGGTGGGGGTGGTCCCGTACCGCTGAAGCAAGGAAGGAGGTCCCCGTGCACCGGAGCTCGCACATCGTGAGTGATGTGATGACCCATACCGTCGTCGCCGTCGGCCGCGAGGCCCCGTTCAAGGAGATCGTGAAGACGCTGGAGCAGTGGAGGGTGAGCGCCCTGCCGGTGCTGGAGGGCGAGGGGCGGGTGATCGGCGTGGTCTCGGAGGCCGATCTGCTGCCCAAGGAGGAGTTCCGGGACAGCGATCCGGCCCGGCTCGGACAGCTGCGCGACCTGCCCGACGTCGTCAAGGCGACCGCGGTGACCGCCGAGGAGCTGATGACCTCTCCGGCCATCACCGTGCACGCGAACGCGACCTTGGCCGAGACCGCGCGGATCATGACCCACAGGCACGTCAAGCGGCTGCCCGTGGTCGACGACGAGGGCCGTCTGGAGGGCATCGTCAGCCGCGCCGATCTCCTGAAGGTGTTTCTGCGCCCGGACGAGGAGATCGAGGAGGAGGTGCGGCGCGAGGTCGTGTCGTATCTCTTCCCCGCGTCGGCGGGGCAGCCGGTGCGGGTGAGCGTGAACGAGGGCGTGGTCACCCTCACCGGCCAGATCAGGGACACCGGCCTGATCCCGGCGGCAGCGCGGCTGATCCGCTCGGTCGAGGGCGTGGTGGACTTCGACAACCGGCTGACCGCCGCGCACCACGTCACCAGGCCGTCCTGACCGGCCCGTCCGGCCTGACCGGCTGTTGGAGTTGGAAGGAGCGACGGCCGGCTCAGCCGCCGCGGCTGCTCCAGCGGGGCTCGACCTCGGCCCACGCGCGCTCCCACTCCGCGGCGCGGTGGCGGTCCAGCCGCCACCGCACGGTGCGCCGGCCGGCCAGGGTCACCAGGCAGACGCCGGTGGCCGCGGTGGCGCCGGTCAGGGCCGCCCGGGTCTCGGCCTCGCGCTGGGTGAGCGGTTCGGAGACCAGCCGGCCGCGCGCGTCGGTCCACACCACTGTCCGGCTACCGGCCGGCCGCCCCTCGCGCACCCGCGCCACGCCGGTGTGCACCGAGCCGTCGGGTGCCTTCCAGCGCACGGTGGCGGGGACGCGGCCGAACTTGCCGCCGTCCGCGGCCTGGGGCACCGCGGGCGCGTTCTCCAGCAGCCGCGCCGGGACGGGGTGGTGCTCGGCGCGCTCCGCCAGCAGGGGCCGTTCCACGGCGGCGGAGGTGACCATGCCGGCCGTCGTGCCGCCGACCGCCATCACCAGGCCCGCGACCAGCGCGACCCAGGCCTCCACGACGTCCGAGCGGCGCTTGAGCGGGTTGCGCCGCCACCGCCACAAGAGCCGCCCCCGCGCCTTCGCACTCATCGCCGCACCCCCTGTCGTGTGCTGTCGCGTGCTGCGGGGCGAGACCCGCGCGGCAGCGCGGGGGCTCCCTACAAACGACCCTCGCACGCGCGGGCCGCGGGTGCGAGGGCCGGACAGACCCGGCGGTGGGACCATCGGACCCGCCGCCCGAGCGCCGGGGACCGTTCGGCCCTGGCGCGGCCACCGGAGGCGAGTCATGATCGATTGAAGGGGGCCGATCAACCGGTCCCAGTCCCAGGGGGGCCGGGCCACGACAACCGTGCGGAAGGCCGCCATGACCGACTCTGCGCACCACTCCGGTCCGATCAGGGTGTTCTTGCTGGACGACCACGAGGTCGTCCGGCGCGGGCTGCACGACCTGCTCGACGCCGAGCCGGACATCGAGGTGGTCGGCGACGCGGCGACCGTCGCCCAGGCCCTCGCCCGGGGGCCCGCGCTGCGGCCCGATGTCGCGATCCTGGATGTGCGGCTGCCGGACGGGGACGGGGTCACGGTCTGCCGTGAGCTGCGCTCCACGATGCCGCGACTGGCCTGTCTGATGCTCACCTCGTTCGACGACGACGATGCGCTGCTGGACGCGATCATGGCCGGGGCCGCGGGATATGTCCTCAAGCAGATCAGGGGTTCCGACCTGGTGTCCGCGGTCCGCACGGTGGCGTCCGGCCAGTCGATGCTCGACCCGGCCACCACCGCCCGGCTGATGAGCACCCTGCGCGGGGGCGGCGCGGAAGAGCAGCCGCAGGACGAGACGCTGGCCGGGCTGTCCACCCGGGAACGGGAGATCCTGGCCCTGATCGGCGAGGGAATGACCAACCGGGAGATCGGCAAGCGGCTCTATCTGTCCGAGAAGACGGTGAAGAACCACATCTCCCGCCTGCTGGCCAAGCTCGGCGTCGAGCGCCGCGTCCAGGCGGCCGTGATCGCCACCCACGCGGAGCCCTGGCATCCCGGCGGCCCCTCCGCGCGGCCGGATTCCGCCCACTGACCCCGGGGACGTCCGGGCCCGGCCCAGGGACCATTGGCCCCTGCCCGCGCCCGCCCACCGCCCCGCAGGCTGGGTGACCGTAACCCCTGCGCGTCCGCCGAGGAGATCACATGCAGCCCTCAGCACTCGACGCGGCGACCTTGGAGAAGCTGATCTCAGCCGCTGTGGCCGCCCCCTCGATGCACCACACCCAGCCGCCCTGGCACTGCCGGCTCGACCCCGGCACCGTCACGCTCGAAGTGCGGGCCGCCCCCGGGCGCGTCCCGCGCCACGCCGACGGCTCGGGGCGGACCCTGAGCCTCACCGTCGGGGCGGCCGTGTTCAACCTGCGGGTCGCCATGGCCCACTTCGGGTGGCGGCCGGTGGTCCAGCTGCTGCCGCGGCCCTCGGAGCCGGAGCTGCTGGCCACCGTCCGCGCGGAGCCCGCGCCGAGCGGGGGCGACGGCCACCTGGACGATCTGTACGAGGTGATCTGGCGGCGGCACGGCGACCGCCTCGCCTTTTCCGGCCGGGTCTCCGGCCGACGGCTGCCGCAGCGGGTGCTCTCCGCGCTGACCGAGGCCGCGCACACGCACGGCACGACCCTGTACTTCCCTCGCGACGAGGAGACCGCGCAGCTGCTGCGGATCAACGAGGAGGCCGAGCGGCGCAACGCCCGCGACCACGGCCGGGCCCTCGGGAACGGGTCGGGGCCGCACGGGGAGGAGCGGGCCGACGCCTTCGCGCAGCGGCCGACCGTGGCCGTGCTGAGCACCCGGCACGACCACCGCGCCGACTGGCTGCGGGCCGGCCAGGCGCTCCAGCACGTCCTGCTGGTGGCCACCGCGCACACGGCGCGGGCCGCGCTGCTGCACCAGGCCCTGGAGTGGCCCGATCTGCGCTGGGCGCTCAGCGACGACCGCCGCGTCGCCGACCACGCGCAGATGCTGATCCGGCTCGGCTAGGGGCCGGCCGGCCCGGTCACCCGTGCTGGACCGAGACGTCTCGCCGCGCGAGTGCCGGCCGGTCAGTCCCGCGGCAGCGGAACGCTCCACACCAGGCGGGTGCCGCCGCCCGGCGCCCCCTTGACCAGCAGCTCGCCACCGCGCTTCGCGGCGCGCTCGGCGAGGTTCCGCAGCCCGCTGCGCCGGCCGCCCTCCGGGATGCCCACCCCGTCGTCGGTGACCGTGAGGGTCAGCCGGCCGGACCCGACGGCCAGGGAGATCTCCGCTCCGCGGGCCCGCGCATGGCGGGCGACGTTGGACAGCGCCTCGGCCAGGACCGCGACCACGTCGTCCGCGACGGGGTACGGCACATCGGTGTCGACCAGCCCCTCCGTACGCAGCGAGGGCGTGAAGCCCAGCGCGGGCACGGCCTCCTCGACCGTCCTGGCCGTGCGCACCCGCAGCCCCTGGGCGGCCGGGCCCGCCTCGTGCGACCGCAGGCCGAAGATCGTCGATCGGATGATCTTGATGGTGTCGTCCAGGTCGTCCACCACCCGCAGCAGCCGCTCGGAGCCCTCCGGGTGCTGGACGAAGCGCATGGTGCTCTGGAGCGTCATCCCCGCGGCGAACAGCCGCTGGATGGCCAGGTCGTGCAGATCGCGGGCGATCCGGTCGCGGTCCTCCAGCAGCGTCAGCTGCTCGGCGTCGCGCCGCCGCTCGGCCAGCTTCATGGCGATCGCCGCCTGACCGGCGAAGCCGAGCAGCATGTCCGTCTCCACCGGGGTGAAGGGCGGGCTCCCCACCGCGCGGGCCAGCGACAGCACCCCCTGGACGCCCTCGCTGGTCCGCATCGGGACCGCCACCGCGGGGCCGAGGCCCGTCCATCGCAGGGGGCCCTCGGTGATCCGCGGGTCGTTCCCGACATCGACGCTGGTGACCGCCTCGGACCCGAGGAAGGCGGCGCCGGCGAACGAGCCCTTGCGGGGCAGCACGAGGCCGCGGTGCTTCTCGGCGTCGGTGCCGTCCGCGAGCGCCATCTGGAGGTCGGTGCTCCCCTCGACCGGCAGCGCGAGCACCCCCAGGTCGGCGGCGAGCAGCCGCCGGGCGTGCCCGACGATCAGCCCGAGCACCCGGGTCTCGTCCACGCCGGACAGCAGGCCCTGGGTGACCTCGGCGTTCGCCTCCAGCCAGCGCTGGCGGTGCCGGGCCTCCTCGTACAGCCGGGCGTTCTCGACGGCCACCCCGGCCGCGACCGCGAGGGTGGACAGCACCGTCTCGTCCTCGCCGTCGAACTCCTTCCCGCTCCGCTTCTCCGTCAGATAGAGATTGCCGAAGACCTCGTCCCGCACCCGGATGGGCACCCCCAGGAACGAGTGCATGGGCGGGTGGCCCGGCGGAAAGCCGTAGGAGGCCGGGTGGTCGGACAGCTCGGACAGCCGCAGCGGCTCGGGGTGGCGGATCAGCTCGCCCAGGATGCCGTGGCCGGACGGCAGCGCGCCGATCGCCGCGATCTGCTCCTCGCTGACGCCCACGGTCAGGAACTCCGCCAGCCACCGCCGGTCCTCGCCGATCACGCCCAGGGCGCCGTACTCGGCGTCCACCAGGACCACGGCCGCCTCGACGATCCGCCGCAGCACCTGCGGCAGATCCAGCTCCCGGCCGACCGAGAGCACGGCCTCCAGCAGGCTGTGCACCCGGTCCTGGGTCCCCCGCACCGCGTCGATGCGCACCTGCAACTCGTCCAGCAGCTCGTCGAGCCGCAGACGGGGCAGATTCGTGGAGCTGCTCGCGCTACCCATGCCCACCGCGCCTCCCACTCCTTACGGTAGCCGCGCACCCCGGGCGGTGAATGCTGCCGGAAGTCTTGGCGCGACAGACTCCGTTGGCTAATGTTCGGCGCTGTTGATTTCGGATTGCTTCGGCAACCTCTGTATATCGGCACCGAAGAGAAGGGTGGGCCGCCGATGCCCCGGCTCCTTCGCTCCTTCCGCCTCCTCCCCCGACTGATCGCCCTGGCCCTGGCCGGAACGCTGGTGACCCCCGCCCCCGCCGCGACGGCGAGCCCCTCGGCCCCGCCCGCGGACGTGTACAAACTCCTTGAGGACCCCGAGGTCACCGCGGTCGGGCAGGAGCCGGCCCACGCGCGGCTGACGCCGTACGACAACGCCCCCGGCGCGCTCCAGGGCGGCCAGGACACCCGCTGGACCAAGTCGCTCGACGGCTCCTGGAAGATCCATATGTCGGACCGCCCCGAGGAGGTCCCCCAGGACTTCTTCACCGAGGGCTATGACACCTCGCGGGCCGGCTGGCGCAGCGTGAGCGTGCCGCACACCTGGCAGACGGACGGCCTGGACCACCCGGTGTTCCGCAACATCCCCACCGAGATGTATCCGGACGACCCGCCGAAGGTGCCGCACGACGTCAACCCGACCGGTGCCTACGTCAAGACGTTTCAACTGCCCGGGAGTTGGGAGAAGCGGCGGACGTTCCTGCGCTTCGAGGGCGTCACCAGCGGCTATCTGGTCTGGGTCAACGGCTCGTACGCCGGGTACGACCAGGGCGGCTACACGCCCGCGGAGTTCGACATCAGCGAGCGGCTCCACCCGGGCCGGAACACGGTCGCGGTGCAGGTGCACCGCTGGGGCTCCGGCTCCCATCTGGAGGACTACGACCAGTGGCGCTTCGCGGGCATCTTCCGCTCGGTCGGCCTGTACTCCACCCCGGCGACCCATCTGCGCGACATCACCGTCAAGACCGATCTGGACGCCGCCTACCGGGACGCCCGGCTGACCGCCCGGGTCGATGTCGCCGCCAAGGGAGCGGACGGCGCGAGCGGGGGCGGCGCGGGTGAGCGCAAGGTCACCGGAACGCTGTACGACCGGCGCGGACGCGAGGTGACAACGATGTCGGGGACCGTTGACCCCGGCGGCGGCACCGGGTCCGCCACCCTCACCGCCCCGGTGGCGAACCCGGCCAAGTGGACCGACGAGACACCGAACCTCTACACCCTCGTCATCCAGCTCCACGGCGCCGACGGCCGGGTCACCCACACCACCGCCCAGCCGGTCGGCTTCCGCGAGATCGAGATCAAGGACAAACAGCTCCTCGTCAACGGCCGCCGCATCCTCGTCAAGGGCATCAACCGCGCCGAGACCGATCCGAACACCGGCCGTCACGCCACCAGGGAGCGCACCGCATCCGACGTCTCCCTGATGAAGCAGCTCAACATCAACTCGATCCGCACCTCGCACTACCCGTCCGATCCCTATCTGTACGAGCTGGCCGACGCGCGCGGGCTGTGGATCGACGACGAGGTCGACATCGAGACCCACCATCACGACGGCTGCCCGGACGACTGTCTGGCCGAGCGGCCCGAGTGGCAGAGGGCGTTCCTGGACCGGCTCACCGCGATGTACGAGCGGGACAAGAACCACCCCAGCGTCCTGATGTGGGACACCGGCAACGAGGCCGGCCTGGGCAGGGCCCACTACGCGATGGCCGAGTTCCTGGACCGTGAGGACCCGGCCCGCCCCGTTTACCACCAGCCCAACAGCCCCGACGGCGACGCCCCGTTCGCCGATGTCTGGGGGCCGCGTTACCCCTCCCCCGCGGGCCTGGAGGAGAAGGCGAAGGCCACCACCAAGCCGATCATCATGGGCGAGTACGCCCACGCCATGGGCAACTCGCTCGGCAACTTCAGGGAGTTCTGGGACGTCGTCCGCAAGTACCCCCAGGTCCAGGGCGGCTACATCTGGGACTGGGCGGAGCAGAACATCACCCAGCCGCTGCTGACCACTCCCGACTCCTCCGGCAACGACATCCTGTCCTATGTCTCGGGGAAGCCCGGTCTGGTGGCGGGACACCGGGGCAGGGCGCTGGAGCTGTCCGGGCTCGACGACTTCGTGGAGGTCTACCGCGACCCGAAGCTCGACGCGGTGGCGGACGCGCTCACCCTGGACGCCTGGGTGAAACCCGCCGACTGGACAGGCAGCTTCACCGTGATCGCGAAGGGCGACCACAGCTACGCCCTGAAGATGCGCGACAAGGACACCCTGGAGTTCTTCGTCTACGGCGACGGGGAGTGGCACACCGTCGCGGCCGACGTCCCCGGCGACTGGTACGGCTCCTGGCACCGCGTGTCCGGCACCTTCGACGGCTCGACGCTGAAGCTCTACATCGACGGCGAGCAGGCCGCCTCCACCGCCTGGCGCGGAACCGTCGGCTACTCCGCCCAGCCGGTGAACATCGGCCGCAACCCCGAGACCGACCAGGAGAACATCCGCAGCCGCATGGCACACGGCACGGTCGACCAGGTCCGCGTCTACCACAAGGCGCTGGGCCCCGATCAGCTCGCCGCCGACCCCAGCGCGGACGCTGTGCTCGCGCTCGACTTCGACCGGCTCGACCGGAAGGGAGAGTTCCTGTCCTATGGCGCGGGGACCGGCGGGGTCGACGGGGTGGTCTCCGCCGACCGCACCGTACAGCCCGAGGCCCGCGCCATGGCGGCGGTGCACGCCCCGGTCCGGATCTCCGGCGCCGAGGCCGCGTCGGGGCTGATCGATGTGCTCAACGAGCGCTCCTTCACCCGCACCGGCGACCTCGGACTACGGTGGCGGATCACCGAGGGGACCAGGACCCTGGCCCACGGGACCCGCTCCTTCGGCCTCGACCCCGGCGAGCGACAGCGCGTCCGGCTGCCGAAGCCGCCCGCCAACCCCAAGGACGCCGACCGGCAGCTCACCGTGGAGGCGGTGCTCGCCAAGGACACCACCTGGGCGAAGGCCGGGCACCTCGTCGCGGTCGAGCAGTTCGACATCGGCGGCGCACAGCTTGCGGGCGCCACCCCTGCCAGGGCTCCGGGCAGACTGACCACCACCACGACCGGCAGCCGGATCACCGTCGCGGGGGAGGGCTTCTCGTACGGGTTCGACAGCGCGAGCGGTGAGCTGGTCTCGATGCGGGCCGACGGACGTGACCTGCTCGGCTCCGGTCCCGAACTCGACGCCTGGCGCGCCCCGGTCAGCAATGAGATCGGCTCCGAGGAAGGGCCGTGGCGCGAGGCGGGCCTGGACCGGCTGCGCACCGAGCCGGGGAAGGTCACGGTCTCCGAGCGGGGCGGCGAGGTCACCGTGACCGTGCCCTCCACGGCCGCCGCGCCCGGCGTCAAGGGCTCCTCCTTCGCGCAGACCCTCCGGTACACCGTCAGCGGCACCGGGGAACTGCGCCTGGACCACCGCGCCGAGGCGCGGGGCAAGGCGCGCACCGTGCCCTACCTGCCCCGCATCGGGCTCTCCCTGCGGCTGCCCGCGCGGTACGACACGTTCACCTGGTACGGGCGCGGGCCGCAGGAGAACTACAACGACCGCGAGGACGGCGCCCCCGTGGGGGTGTACTCCACCGATGTGGACAAGCAGTTCGCGGGATACACCAGGCCCCAGGACTACGGAAACCATGAAGACGTCCGCTGGGCGTCGCTGTCCGACGGCAAGAGCGGTCTGCTGGTCTCCGGGTCGGGATCCGGGTCCGGGTCCGGGTCCGGGGGATTTTCGGCCGGGGTCACCCCGTACACGGGCATCGACCGCGCCGCGTACCCGTTCGCCCTCCGGAAGGACCCGGGAGGCAACACCCTGCACCTGGACCACGCGGTGAGCGGCGTGAGCGAGACCTTCCACACCGTGCTGCCCCAGTACCAGGTGCGGCCCGCCCGGGAGTACGCCTACACGCTGCGGATACGCCCGCTGACCGGCGCCGAGGCCCGCACCGGCACCCCGCGCGGCCCGGTCGTCTGCACCCCTGGGGCCAAGCTCACCGCCGCCGACACCACCGTGCCGGCGGGCAGCTCCACCTCGGCCGAGCTGACCGTCACCAACCCCTGCGACACCCCGCTGCGCGAGGTCACCGCGGCCCTCGACCTCGCCGACGGCTGGACCGCCGAACCCGGCACCTTCGACCTCGGCGACCTCGCCGCGGGCGGGACCGCGACCGTACGGACCGAGGTCACCCGCGGCGAGAACTCCCCGGACGGGCTGCGGCCCGCCGTCGCCGACGTCCGCGCGACCTCGACCGGCGGGGCGCGGGTGAGCGGCTCGGCGGCGGTCGACCTCGACGGCACGCCTCCCCCGCCGCGCGGCGAGGTGTCCGTGTCCACGCTCGACTTCATCACCTCCGACAACGGCTGGGGCCCGGTCGAACGGGACCGCAGCAACGGCGAGTCCGCCCCGGGCGACGGCAGGACGCTCACCATCGGCGGCAAGGCCTACGAGCACGGCCTCGGCGTGCACGCCGACTCCACGGTGGAGGTCTTCCTGGGCGGCAACTGCTCCACCTTCACCGCCGAGGTGGGGGTGGACGACGAGGTGGCCGACGACGGCAGCGTCGCCTTCGAGGTCTACGCCGACGGCGAGCGGGTCCACCGCGGCGACGTCGTCGACGGCGCGGACTCCGCCGTGCCGATCGAAGCCTCGGTCGAGGGCGCGCAGGTGCTCCGCCTGCGGGTCACCGACGGCGGCGACGGGAACGCCCACGACCACGCGGATTGGGGGGCGGCGACGGTGCGCTGCGGCTCGGACTGACGCGGAGGCCCGTTTCCCCTCCCCGCGCCCCACCCGCCCTCCATCGGCGAGTGCCCCGGCCCGGACGGACCCCGGCGGGCTCCGTCCGGGCCCAGTGGTCCCGCGGGCTTCCGGGAGCCTGTGGGCGGCGCGTCGCCCCGGGCCCTGGGCGATACGCCGCCCAGGGCCCTGCCGAGCTCGGCGGCCGGCGCTCGCGGTGGCCGCCGCGCGGCCGCGGGGCCCCGGCCGGCGTCGGTCCTCGGACCTCGAACAGCGGGGGGCGGATCGCGGGGACGGCTCGCAGGGACGGCGCTCAGGCCCGGAGCCGTCCGCGACCCGGCCCACGCGCGGCGAAGCCAGTGCGCGGCCGCGGGCGGCTCAGCCGTACAGGAGTTCGACGAGGCGGTCGAGGAAGAGCTCCTGCCCGGCCACGATCTTCGTCCGCGCCTGCGCGAGATCCAGCCAGGCCACCCGGTCGATCTCGGGGAAGGCCCGAAGGCGCCCCGACCCCCTCGGCCACTCCATCTCGAAGGTCCCCGGGGCGACCCGCCGCGGGTCGAGGTCGCCCGCCAGCGCCCACACCGTCACGACCTTGCCCCCGGTCTGCCGGACGGAGCCGAGCGGAAGGAGTTCGCCGGAAGGCGGCGGCAGGCCGAGCTCCTCCTGGAACTCCCGGTACGCCGCGGCCTCCGGCTCCTCGTCCGGCTCGTACTCGCCCTTGGGCACGGACCACGCCCGCTCGTCCTTGCGCGCCCAGAAGGGCCCGCCCATGTGGCCGAGCAGAACCTGGACCGGTGTGCCGGCCACCGGGTCCGGGGGCGTACCTGCCGGGTCGGCCGCGCGGAACAGCAGGATTCCGGCGCTTCGCTTGTCCGTCACAGTGACCAGTGTGCGCGGCCGACGTCGAACGCGGCGCCGCCGACGCCCAGGCCCTCGGGGCGTACGGCGGCCGGTCACCGGCGGTTCGCGGGGGCGGCCGCGGGCACTCGGCTGACGTTGCGGACATCCCGACGCTGGGGGTGCTGACGATGCGGTACGAAGAGCTGACGGGGCAGGTCCAGGCCCTGGCGCGGCTGCCCGACCGGCGGTCGGCGGAGCGCGCGGTGCGCGCCACGCTCGAAACCCTCGCGGAGCGGATCCCGGACGGCCTCGCCGACCACATGGCGGCGCAGCTCCCGGCCGAGGCGGCCGAGCCCATGCGGCGGGTGGCCGCCTCCCACGAGACCTCGCCCGAGCAGCGGGCCCACCGGCGCGACCACGGGGAGCGGTTCGACCTCACCGGCTTCGCGGGGCGGATCGCCTGGCGCGCGCAGACCTCGGAGGAGGAGGCGATCCGGGAGGCGAGCGCGTTCTTCGAGGTGCTGGACTCCGCGGTGAGCCCGGAGCTGATGGAGCGGCTGTACACGGCGCTGCCGCGCGACATCCGGGAGCTGCTGCCGGAGGCGCGCGCATTCGAGAACCAGGAGAACCGGGAGAACCAGTGGAACCAGGCGAACCTGGAGGACCGGCGCCCATGAACATCCTGATCTGGCATGTGCACGGCTCCTGGACCACGGCGTTCGTCCAGGGCCCGCATCACTACCTGGTGCCGGTGGTGTCCGGCCGCGGGCCGGACGGCCTCGGCCGGACCCGCGGGTTCGCCTGGCCCGCCTCGGTCACCGAGCTGAGCCCCGTACGGCTGCGGGACGCCCCGGTCGACCTGGTGGTCCTCCAGCGGCCGCACGAGGCGGCCCTCGCCGAGTGCTGGCTGGGCGGGCGCCGCCCCGGGCGCGATGTGCCCGCGGTCTACGTGGAGCACGGCACCCCGGGCGGAGGTGTCCCCGGCACCCGCCACCCCTGCGCCGACCGGGACGACCTGCGCGGCGTGCCCCTGGTGCACATCACCCACTTCAACCGGCTCTTCTGGGACAGCGGCACCGCCCCCACCACCGTGATCGAGCACGGCGTCGTCGACCCGGGCCATCTGTACACCGGGGAGCTGGAGCGCGCCGCCGTCGTCGTCAACGACCCCATCCCGCGCGGCCGCGCCACCGGCACCGATCTGCTGCCCGAGCTGAGCCGGGCGGCGCCGCTGGACGTCTTCGGCCGCCGTACGGAAGGGCTCGCCGCGTACCTGGGGCTGACCGAGGACCGGCTGCGCCACGCGGAGCTGCCGCAGGACCGGCTGCACGCCGAGATGGCCCGCCGCCGGCTGTATCTGCACCCGCCGCGCTGGACCTCGCTCGGGATATCCCTCCTGGAGGCCATGCACCTGGGCATGCCCGTGGTGGCCCTGGCCACCACCGAGGCGGTCGAGGCGGTGCCCGAGGGCGCGGGTGTGCTCTCGACCCGCCCCGAGGTGCTCGCCCGCGCCGTCCGGGGCTATCTCCGGGAGCCGGGAGCGGCGGCCGAGGACGGGGCGCGGGCCCGCCGCGCGGCGCTCGACCGGTACGGGCTCAAGCGCTTCCTGGACGACTGGGAGCGACTCTTCGAAGAGCTGCGGAGCTGAGAAGCTGACGAACTCCGGGCGTCAGGGGTGGGCGCCGGCGGTGGTGGCCGCGCCGGTGCCGGCCGCCGCACCGCGGCCCGGAGCCACGCTGCCGGGTCCGCCGATGCCCAGGGCCACCTTGGTCCAGCCCTGCTCGCGGCGGTCGAAGGCGCGGTAGGCCTCGATGGCGTCCTGGGTGCCCGACCAGTGGGTGCCGCGTACCGGGGTGCCCAGGCGGGGGCGGAGGAAACAACTTGACAAAAGGCCTTGCCGGAACAGCAAATAGGAGGGTGTCGGACAACGATTTCGCGAGTGTGCTGACGGGTGTGGGGCCGCGGTTGCGCGCGCTGCGGCTGGCGCGCGGCGCCACGCTGTCCCAGTTGAGCGAGACGACCGGGATCTCGGTCAGTACCCTCTCGCGCCTGGAGTCGGGGCAGCGCAAGCCGACCCTGGAGCTGCTGCTGCCCCTGGCCAGGGCCCATCAGGTGCCGCTGGACGAGCTGGTCGACGCGCCCGCCAGCGGCGATCCTCGGATCCATCCGCGGCCCTTCACCCGGCACGGAAGGGTGTTCGTGCCGCTGACCCGCCACCTCGGCGGGCTACAGGCCTACAAGATGATCCTGCCCGCCGGGCAGACGCCCGAGGGCACTCGGCTCGAGCAGAAGGTGCACGAGGGGTACGAGTGGCTTTATGTGCTCGCCGGCCGGCTGCGTCTCGCTCTGGGCGAGCACGACCTCGTCCTCACCGCCGGCGAGGCGGCCGAGTTCGACACCCGTGTCCCCCACGGCTTCGTCGGCGCGGGTGACCAGCCCGTCGAGGTGCTGAGCATCTTCGGGACGCAGGGCGAGCGGATGCACGTACGAGCACGCCCCACCGGCGCCTGACGGACGCCGTCAGATGGCCACGACGCAGTCGTCGGAGCTGTTGGTGCCCAGGACGCTGACGATCCCCGCGGTGCCGTCGCCGAAGAAGCGGGAGAACATCCCCGCCGGGCGGCCGCCGAACAGCAGCGGCCCGAACACCGGGGCCACCTCCACGTCGTGCGGCTCCCGGGCGCCGTCGGCGACCATCGCCAGCCGACACGTGCGCGGCGCCACGAACTCCTGCACCACGCTGGTGCCCGCCTCCGCCGCCGCGGCCACCGCCGTCTCCCACTCCGCCGCGCCGCTCTCCCGGCCGATGACGACCTGCTTGCCGCTCATCCCGATGCTCTCCTTGAGCACCAGCAGCTCCCGGTTCGCCACCGCGAAGGGGACGAGGTCGACCTCGCGGCCGCCCCGGCTCGTCCTGCGGTGGGTCAGCACCCGCGTCCACGGCAGATACCTGTCGACCAGGGCCCGCTCCGCCGCGCTCATCCACGGCCGCCCCTCCGACAGCAGGCCCATGGTCAGCTTGCTGGACAGGAAGGTGGAGGTCTGGGTGGACACCAGCAGACAGCCGTGGTCCAGCGCGGCCTGCACCGGCGCGGTGTCGATGCCCAGCTCGGCCCAGTCGGGGAGGGTGAAGTTGCGCAGCCCCAGCGGGTAGCGCAGCCGCGGTGGGCAGTCCCAGGCCTCGTGCAGATCCTCGGGTTCGAAGAAGCGCGCGGTCAGCCCGTGGCCGTTGAAGTGGTCGGCCTCCATGTCGAAGTAGCGGGTGGACTCCACCCCCTGGTCGCGGGCGCTGCCCACCAGGGCCACCCGGGGCGCCACGGCCAGCTCCGCGCACAGGTCCCGGAACATCGCGGCACGCACCGCGAACGGGCTCCGGCAGCGGAACGGCAGCCGGCCCGCGTCGTCGGCGTAGAGCTTGCGCCACACCTCGAGGCGGCAGTGTGTCTCCACCGGGCCGCCGAGCGCGCCACTGACGTTGAACTCCAGAAACCGCGGCCCGTCCGGCCCGATCACGATGTCCGGCCGGGCCACGCAGTCCGCGTACCGCTCCTCGGCGAACGGGTCTGCCATGAACAGCCGGTGTTCGCCGTCCGGCATGCCGTACGCCGCCAGCCTGCCCTCCGTGGTGGGCGCGGTCTCCAGGGCGGTGCGGCGCACCAGGTCGAGGAGCGCCGCGGTGGCGCGGAACAGCTCCGCGTAGGACGCGCGCGGCAGCGCGATCGGCGCGGCGGGCAGCAGCGGCTGATACGGCCAGCCGGTGTCCCTGATCTCGGTGCGCAGCATCTCCCGGATGGTGTCCGCGGGCGCGTCGGGCGGCCTCAGTCGGTGGCGGCCGAACCACGGGTGTCCCGTGGCCGCCGGGGTGCCGATGTCCTCGAGCCCGCTCATCCGGGTTCCCCCAACTCCGCGTCGCCGAGCGCCGATCGACCGGGTGTCAGCATAGCCAGGGCCTAATAGCCAGGGCCTACCCTTGGGGGCATGACGCTGCGCCGGGTCGGGGACAACGAGTACGTCGAAGAACACGGCGGGGACTACGAGGACTTCGAGCCCGGCATGGTCATCCGGCACTGGCCGGGCCGCACCATCACCGAGACCGACAACACCTGGCTGACGCTGCTGACCATGAACCAGCACCCGCTGCACTTCGACCGGGCCTACGGGGAGGGTGCCGAGTACGGGCGGGTGCTGGTCAACAGCGGGATAACGCTGTGTCTGGTGGGTGGCATGACCGTGCAGGCGCTGTCGGCGCGGGCGGTGGCCAACCTCGGCTGGGACAAGGTCCGGCTGAAGGACCCGGTGTTCGTCGGCGACACGCTGTACGCCACGAGCCGCATCCTCGCCAAACGGCTGTCCAGGTCCCGGCCGGGGCAGGGGATCGTCACGGCGGAGACGACCGGCGCCAAGTCGACCGGGGAGACGGTCATCGTGTTCGAGCGGTCCTTCATGGTGCGCTGTCGCGAGGCGGGCTGACTCACCGCCCACCGGTGGCCACGGCCTCGTGGAGCGCCGCAGCGGCGGCGGTGTCCTCGATGGCCAGGCCCACCCCGCGGAACACCGAGGTCCGGCCGTCCGCGGCGGTCGTCCCGTTCACCAGACCGCCCAGTTCGTGCAGTTCGGCCACGCCGATCAGCCCGTCGGCCAGCGCGGCCCGCACCTCGCCCGCGTCCTCGAGCGCGGCGGCCCGCTCCTCCACGACGACGAACGCGGACGCGAGGAGCGCCGGGTCGACCTCGATCGCGTCCTCGTAGGTCCCGCCGATCACGTTCACATGCGCGCCGGGGGCCACCCAGTCGGCCGCCACCAGCGCTGTCCGGCCGTCGGTGGAGGTGGCTGTGCAGATGACGGCGGCGTCGGTGACGGCGTCCTTCGCGGTGTCGCACACCGAGACGTCAACCGAGTGGGCTGAGGTGGCGCGGAGCCACTCCGCGAACGCCTCCGTACGGGCCCGGGTGCGGGAGAACACCCGGACCGAGCGGATGGGGCGCACCGCGCACACGGCCCGCACCAGGGCCCGCGCCTGCACCCCCGCGCCGAGGACGGCCAGCTCCTCGGCGCCCTCGGAGGCGCACAGCCGGGTCGCCAGGCCCGCCACCGCGCCGGTGCGGACGGCGGTCAGCTCGGCGCCGTCCAGCAGCGCGGTGATGCGCCCGGTCTCCAGGTCGGTCAGCACGACCACACCGTGGATCAGCGGCAGCCCGCGGTCCGGGTTGTCCGGGGTGAGCGTGGTGATCTTGACGCTGCCCACCCCGCGCCGCTCCCAGACCGCGGTCCCGGCCAGCAGCTGCCGCCGCGGGCCGGGCACGCCGTGTTCGACCACGGTCCGGGAGGGGGACCGGGTCCGGCCCGCCGCCAGATCGCCGAACACCTCGGCCAGCGCGTCGATGACCCGCACCAGCCGGTCCGCGCCCGCCATGTCCTCGGCGCCAATGGTCACTGGGAGACTCAGCGCAGTCATGTGGCGGCCTTCCGGGCGCTCAGCTCGGCGACGACATCGACGATCAGATCCTCCTGCCCCGCGACGGCCTGTCGTCTCCCGAGCTCGAAGAACACATCGCGCGGGTCGACTCCGGCCCGCGCGGACTGGTCCAGCACCTGGTGTTTGAACCCGGAGAACACCCCGGCCAGGCCGCTGACGATGGACAGCGAGCCGGTGACCGGCGGCGCGGGCATGAGCTCACGCTCGGCGAACTCGGCGGCGTCCAGCAGCGCGTACAGATCGATGCCGGTGGCGTATCCGCTGCGCTCCAGCACCGGCACCACCACCTCCAGCTGGGTGTTGCCCGCCCCGGCGCCGAAGCCGCGCGCGCAGCCGTCGATGATCGCGGCCCCGGCCCCGGCGGCGGCCACGGAGTTGGCCACGGCCATGCCGAGGTTGTTGTGACCGTGGAAGATCAGAGGTACGTCCACGGCCTCGGCCATCGCGCCGATCCGGTCGGTGACGTCCTGGGGCAGGAGGTGGCCGGCGGAGTCCATGATGCCCACCGCCCGTGCCCCGTACCCGACGGCGCGCGCCGCGTGTTCGGCCAGCTCCGCCGGGGTGGCCATATGGCTCATCATCAGCACGCAGTGCGCCTCCGCGCCCTCCTCGCGCAGGAGCCCGAGGTGGCGCTCGGCCAGCGAGGTCTCGGTGCAGTGCGCCCCGACGCGGACCACGTCGGCGCCGTGCGCCACCGCCTTGCGCAGATCGTCGGAGGTGCCCCAGCCGGGCAGCATGAACACCGCCATCTTGCTGTGGCGCAGGGCCTCCCGCACGGTCGACAGCATCACGTCGTCGCTGACGGCGGCCCGTCCCACCTGGAGGGAGGAGGCGCCCAGGCCGTTGCCGTGGCCCACCTCCACCACCGGGATCCCCGCCGCGTCGGCCGCCTCGGCGTACCCCCGCAACGCCGCCACGCCGAGTTGGTGCCGCACCGCGTGCTGGCCGTCGCGCAAGGTGGGGTCGTGGATCACCACGGAGCTCATCGGCCCGCCCCCGTCCGGGCGGCCGGGGCGAGCCGGGCCGCGTGCTGCTCGGCGACCAGGACGGCGGCCGAGTTGATGATGTCCAGATTTCCGGCGTACCGGGGCAGTACGTCGCTGTCCGCAGTGACCTCCAGGGAGATCACGACCCGGTCGCCGGTCACCGAGCAGGCGATGACCTCGTATCCGGGCTGATGTTCCCGCACCCGCTCGGCCGCCCCGGCCACCACGGCGCGCACCGCCTCGGCGTCGGCCCCGGGGACGACGGCGTGGACGGCCGTCCGGAAGGTCGCCGGGGGCGTGGCCGGGCTGATGTTCAGGATCGCCTTGGTGTCGTGCACCCCGGTGAACTCGGTGAGGGCGTGCTGGGTGGTGGCCACGTACTCGTCGAGGTTGAGCCGGGTCGCCCGGCCCGCGATGCCGCTGGCCACCGTGGAGACGGCCTCCAGGTACGCCACTTCGTACCGGCCGGCGAGGGCGTGCGCGACCGGGATCGACGCCTGTCCGCCGCAGCTGATGAGGCTGACGTTGCGCTCGGCCGGCGGGTAGGTCCCGGTCACGGTGGGCACCACCATCCGGCCGACCCGGCTGGGGGTCAGATCGATCAGCAGTGTGTCCAGCGGCCTGAGCAGCCGCCAGTGTTCGGCGTGCGACATCGCGTTGGTGGCGTCGAACACCACGTCGAACGGGCGCGGGGCGGCGAGGATCGCGCCGATCCCCTCCGCCGTGGTCGGACAGCCGAGCGCGGCGGCGTGGCGCAGCCCCGCGGACTCGGGGTTGCGCCCGGCCACCAGGCCGCACTTCAGCACGGCGGAGCGCCGGACCTTGCCGACGAGGTCCTGGCCGATGGCCCCGGTGCCGAGGACGGCGACGGTGATGGGCGGGACGGTGCCGGGCCCGGCGACGGCGCGCTCAGCGACGGCCATCGCCCGCCTCCTCACCGATGCCACCACTGTCGCCACTGTCGCCGCTGTCGCCGCCGAACCGCTGCGCCCAGGCGTCCCCGCGGGCCACCGTCGCCTGGGCCATCCGGGCGAACGGCGGGCCGACCATGTTGCCGTCCAGGACCGCGATCCCGCCGTCCGCCGCCCGCACGGCCTCGCTGACCCGCCGAGCCAGCCGCAGACCGGCCGGGTCGGGCCGCAGGGCCCGGTTGATCGCGCCCAGTTCGCTCGGGTGCACGGTCACCTTGCCGTGGAAGCCCAGCTCGCGCACCCGGTCGAGCTCCTCCGCGAGCGCCTCGGGCTCGGCGAGCCGGAAGTTGGCGGTGTCGATCAGGGCGGTGCCGTACCGGGCGCCGGCCAGGGCCATCGCCTGCCGGGCCGCGAGCAGGCCCGCCCAGGTGATCTCGATGCCCAGGGCGGCGGCCAGGTCCGCCGAGCCGAGGATCAGCCCGTCGGCGGCCGCCGCGATGGCATCGATGTCAGCGACGGCGGCCGGGGTCTCCACGGTCGCGTAGACCTCCGGGCGCGTCCCCGCCGAGGCGAGGGTGTCGCGCATCAGCGCCACCTCCACCGCCGACTTCACCATCGTCATCACCACGAAGCCCGGCTTGACCGGGCATTCGATGAGCATCGCCAGGTCGTGCACCGCCTCGGCGGTGCCCAGCTCGTTGACGCGCACGGCGGCGTTCGCGGGCTCCGGCGCCTTCTCCAGCGCCGCGCGGCACACGCTCCGCGCCGCGGGCTTCCGCTGCGGCGGGATGGCGTCCTCCAGGTCGATCAGGTGCACATCCGCGTCGTACGACCACGCCTTGACCACCCGGTCGAGGGACAGCGCGGGCGTGTAGAGGATGGAGCGCGGTATGGCCCGAGCGGTGCCCGTCGGTGTCAGCGGAGGTGTCAGCGCAGGTGTCAGCGGAGGTGTCAGCGGAGGTGTCAGCGGAGGTGTCAGCGGAGGTGTCAGCGGAGGTGTCACCTTCATCTGGTCGCCTCCACCGCCGCCGGGGCCGCCTGCTGGGCGCCCACCGCGGCAAGGGCCGCGCACAGCCCGCGGATCTGCTCCTCGGTCTGGCCGGCGCGGAGCATCACCCGCAGGCCCGCGGTGCCGCGGGCCACGATCGGGAAGAACACCGGGGAGACATAGAACCCGGCCTCGTACACCCGGCGGCCCGCCTCCATGACCGTCTCGTCGCTCATCGGCACGACCCGGATGGGAAACGTCGTCCCGCTCTGCCCGGTGCTGATGTGCCGGTCGAACAGCTCGATGTTGGCCCGCAGCCGCCGCTGGAGGACGGTCAGCTCCTCGGTGCGGTGGATCTCCGCCGAGGCCAGGGAGGCCCCGACCGCGGCCGTGTTCATCGGCTGCGAGTAGCTGAGCGCGCCCGCGAACCGCTCGACCACGCGCAGCGTGTCCTTCGGGTAGCCGTCGAGCAGGATCGCCGCGCCGCTGGTGCCGAACGCCTTGTTCAGGGTGGCGACGGTGATGGTCCGCTCGTCCAGCACCGGGCAGTGCGAGCGGATGTAGCCGATGCCGCGCTCCCCGTACGCCGAGATCGAGTGCGAGTCGTCGTAGTACACCAGCAGGCCGTGCTTCTCCTGAAGCTCCGCCAGTTCCCGCACCGGCGCGTAGCCGCCCAGGCTGTCCGCGCCGTCCACGACATAGGCGACGCGCTCGTACCGAGCGCACATGTCCTCGAGGAACCCGAGGTCGTGGTGGTCGCAGGTGACCACCTCCGTCTCGTCGGCGCAGGTGGGCTTGGCCGCGGCCATCGACACATGGCAGTTGCGGTCGAACACCATCAGCGGCCGGACCCCGTTGCCCAGATGGCCGGAGGCGATCAGCGGCAGCAGCCCGGCGCTGGCGACACCCGCCGAGATGGCGGCCACCACCTCGGCGCCGAACAGCTCGCCGAGCGAGGCCTCCAGCTCCGGCAGGGCCGGGAGCTGCACCCGGCTGCGCGGGATGCAGTGGTCCAGCACACCGAACCGGCGCAGCGCGGCGACCGCGCCCTCGATGACCTTGGGGTGCGAGTCCAGGTCGAGATAGGAGCAGCAGGTGAAGTTGGTGAACTCGTGGCCGTCCTCGGTGTGCAGCACGCCGGGCTCGCCGTCCTCGAGTTCGGCCGTGATCCCGGCGAGGCCGCTGCGCTCGGACAGGTCCCAGAACGCGTTCCCGACGCCGACGGCCTTGTCGTTGTTGCGGTAGCGGTGCGGGGGTGTGATGGTCCGGCGTTCGGTCATGACGCGGCCTCGGCGGGCTGGTAGTTGTAGACGCCCTTGAGCTTGCGGTAGGCGGCCGTGTAGAGCGCGACGCCGAGCACATAGGGTCTGCGGAAGATCTTGGGGTCGCGCAGCCAGAAGTTCATGTTGATGTTCATCTCGTCGAGCGACTCGGCCTGGTGCCACCAGCCGAGGGGGAGATAGAGCATCTGGCCGGGCTCCAGGATCAGCTCCCGGCGCTCGGCCAGTTTGGCGGCGAGCCTCGGGAAGCGCCGCCGGTCGACGTCGTCGAAGTCGAAGGCCCGCGACTTGTCGCCGAACCCGCGCACCAGCGACCTCGGGTAGTACTCGCGGAATCCCGGGGGCGCGAGGACGAACCGCTTACGGCCCTCCAGGGCTGTGTTGAAGTTCTCCAGCTCGTCGAAGTGGCTTTGGGTGAACACTCCGCGGTGACTGATCCACAGATTGGCCGCGTTGAGCGAGCGCCGGTAGTCGAACAGCTTCCCGGCGTCGAAGCCGAGGATCGCGTCGACATCGGCCGGGCTGTTGCGGATGTTCGACACGATACGGTTCCAGGTGCCGGGGTCGGTCCGGTATCGGCCGTCGTCGAAGAACTCACGGAGCCGGATCTCCTGGGTGGTCCAGCGCTGTGAATTCCGCTTGTCGCCGGGCTCGGTGAACAGGGTCACCTTCTTGTTTCCCAGGCGCTCGGCCACGCCTTCCCGGCCGAGGCCCCGGGCGCCTTTCGGTAAATCGATCACCACGGGGACATCCGCCCGGATGAGGGCCTGCCGCCCGAATGCCGTGAACTCGTCGAAGGAGAGACGGGGAACCGGTAATCCCCCGAGTCCGTCCCGCTCGGACGCGTGCCGCGCGGTGCTCACCACTCTGTCCTCATTGTTCTCGTCATCGCTCCGCCATCGCTCTCGTCAACGTCATGGTGCTCATACGGCGGTTTCCGGGGCCGGTTCCGGCGCGGGCCCCGTCCTCAGGAGCGCCGGCTGTCCCACGAGGCTCAGCCCCATCGCGAGGAGCCCGCCGCCGACCGCCGCCCACGCGGCCTGTTCGAAGCCGCCCGGGCCGGCCAACCGCCCGCCCACGGCGGTGCCCAGGGCGATGCCCAGGGCACCGGCGCTGGTGAGCCACGAGAACCCCTCGGACAGGGAGCCCTTCGGGGCCAGGGACTCCAGCAGGGTGCTGCCCGCGATCAGCCCCGGGGAGATCGCGACCCCCGCGACGACGGCGAGGAAGGCCATCGCGAGGGGAGAGTCCGCGAAGGCCAGGGGGATCACGCCGAGCGTCAGCGCCGAGGTGGTGATCGAGAGCAGCCGCGCCTGCGACAGCTTCCAGTCCACGGCCCCGTAGACCACCCCGGCGGTCAGACTGCCCACCGCCGTCAGCGACAGGAACACCCCGGCGAGCCCGGAGGCCGACCGCTCCTGCGCGAACGCGATCAATGTGACGTCGACCGCGCCGAGCAGAAACCCCATCCCCGCGTACGCGACCATCAGCACCCTGATCCCGACCACCGAGATCGCCCGCCGGGGGCCGCGGCCCGGGGCCGGTTCGGATACCGGCTCGGACCGGCGGTGCAGCGCCACCGCGATGGAGCCGGTGGTGGTCAGCACCGCGCAGGCGATCAGGCCCGCGGCCGGGTGCACCGCGGTGGCCAGCAGGGTGACCAGCAGCGGCCCCAGCAGGAAGATGGTCTCGTCCAGCATGGATTCCAGGGCGTAGGCCGTACGCAGCAGCCCGCGGTCGGCCATCGACGCCCACCGGGCCCGCATGAACGAGGTGAACGAGACCGAGGCGCACCCGGTGGCCACCGCCGCGAGGATCAGCAGCCACAGCGGGGCCTCGAGCAGGATCGACACCACCAGCAGCGTCATCCCCGCCCCGTGTGCCAGGCAGGCGGTGAGCAACACCCGCCGCTGGCTGAGCCGGTCGGCCAGCCGCCCCAGCACCGGGCTGGCCACGCCCTGCGAGACCAGCATGGCGGCCGCCACCGTCCCGGCGTCCGCCAGCGACCCGGTGACCGCGGAGATCAGCATCAGACAGCTCAGCGACCGCATGGCGATCGGGAATCGGCCGACCATCCCCCAGAACGCCAGCGCCGCGGCGCCCGGCGCCCGCAGTAATCGGAAATAGGACCCGAGCCCGGAATTCGAGCCCGATGTACCTCCGGCCACATTGCCCCCGTCAGCGCGAAACGGCCATCCCGAGTTATTCCGACGATCTCGAGCCGGAATACCCGGTCACGCCACACGTCAAGGAACGAATTGTTCCGCACCGACTGCGCCGATCCCTGTACCCCCGCCCAATACAGCGATTCGCCATAATAGTCGGGCCGCGGCCGGTTGGCGATGGGTCCGGCGGCATCCGAGATCGATGGCCGTGTTCACCGCGGATTCTGGACGCCTTGCTTATAGAGGCGTGACGCCCGCTCGGTGAGGCTGCCGCCCCGTGGCGCACAACGGGGAGAGTCACCGCGGAGCGGCAGCCGGACCGGGCCACGAGGCCCGGGAGAGCCGCCGGAGGCGTGGGTTCCCCGGCGACTCGACAGAAGATACGGGCCGCCGCCCCGCGTTGTTCAGTCTTCGACTAATTGGGTTCTGCCGCTGAGCCGGGTTTGCCGCGGCGGCCCGCCCCTTGCCAGGCTGTCCCCATGCCGACCACCCCGCTGCCCGAGCTCGTCGACGCGCTTCTCACCGGCCCCGGCCCGTTGCCCATCGTCTCCGCGGGCGTCCCGGTCCTGCGCCGGCCCGCCCTTCCCTACGAGGGGCAGCTGTCCGACGGGCAGCTGGACCGGCTGGTGGTGGCGATGCGGGAGACCATGCACGCCGCGCCGGGGGTGGGCCTGGCCGCCCCGCAGATCGGGATTCCGCTGCGGATCGCGGTCATCGAGGACCCGGCCGAGGTGTCCGCGGAGGTGTGTGAGGCGCGCGGGCGGGTGCCGCTGCCCTTCCGGGTCCTGGTCAACCCGTCGTACGAGCCGGTGGGCGACCCCGGCCGCCGGGTGGCGTTCTTCGAGGGGTGCCTGAGCGTGCCCGGCTGGCAGGCCGTGGTCGCCCGCCCCGAGCGGATCCGGCTGCGGGGGCAGGACGAGCGGGGGCGGGCGCTGGACGAGGAGTTCACAGGGTGGCCCGCGCGCATCGTCCAGCACGAGACGGACCACCTCGACGGCGTGCTCTATCTCGACCGGGCCGAGACCCGCTCGCTCGCCTCGGCGCGCTCCGTCGCCGAGCTGTGGTCCCAGCCCACCCCGGCCGACGCGGCCCGGGCGCTGAACTTTCCCCTGCCGGACGCCTAGGAGGGAGTGTCCGGCGGACGTCCTCCTGGTGGACGGCGCGTGTTCCGGCCGCGGCGGCACACGTTCGTCATCGAGCGGCAGTCGTCGAATCACCGTCCGGACACTGCCGCGTTCTCGTACCGGGGCAACACTTGCGAAGCCATTCCAAGCTTCGCTGGTGCTGAATCCCCTGAACGGAGAACAGGAATGCCCTTGCTCTCGACAACCCCGGTACCGGCGGACGCCGGCTCCTACGTCACCTCGATCGCGGACACCGAAGAGCAGATACAGGCCGCGCAGCGGCTGCGCTACCAGGTGTTCGGCCAGGAGCGGGGCGCCCGGCTGCACTCGCCCGTCCCCGGCCGGGACATGGACGAGTTCGACGAGGTCATGGACCATCTGATCGTCACGGACACGGCGACGGACACCGTGGTCGGCACCTACCGGCTGCTGCCTCCCGGGCGCGCCGAGCGGCTGTACTCGGACACCGAGTTCGACCTGAGCGGGCTCCCGGAGGAGATCCGCTCGTCGATGGTCGAGGCGGGCCGGGCCTGTGTGCACCCGGACCACCGCTCGGGCGCGGTGATCAATCTGATGTGGGCCGGGCTCGCCCGGTATGTGCTGCTGTCCGGGCACCGCTATCTCGCGGGCTGCGCCTCGGTGCCGCTGGCCGACGGCGGGCAGGCCGCGGCGAACGCGTGGCTGCTGGGCACCTCCCGGCACGCCGCGCCGCCCGAGGTGCGGGTGCGCCCGCACGACCCCTGGATGCCCACCCGGCCGCTGGTGGCCGAGCCGGGCTACGCCTCGCTGCCGCCCCTGCTGCGCGGCTATCTGCGGATCGGGGCCTGGATGTGCGGGGCCCCGCAGCACGACCGGGACTTCGACGACGCCGACTTCTTCGTGCTGCTGGACACGGAGCGGATGAACGACCGCTATCGGCGCTACTTCCTGGGCGAGTCACGGTGACCGTGCCCGTGCCCGTACCGGCGCCCGCGAGCGCGTGGGCCGCGTGGTCCCCGTGCACCACCCGCTGTGTGGCGCACGCCGCCGCGCGGGTGCCCGCCTCGCGGGCGGCCGGGCGTGCCGCGTCCTTCGCGCGGACGGTGGTGAGCGCGCTGCTGCGGGGCCGGGGGATCGGCGAGCCCGCCACGCTGCGCGCCCACGCCGTGGCGGTGCTGGACGCCCTGGACATCCGGCTCGAGGTGACCGGCGGGCCGCTGAGCGTGCCGGGCGACACGGGCACACTGGTCGTCGCGAACCACATCTCCTGGCTGGACATCCTCGCCCTGCTCGCCGTGGAGCCGGTGACCATGCTGGCCAAGCGGGAGGTCGGGGGGTGGCCGGGGGTCGGCCCGCTGGTGCGGCGGGCGGGGACGCTGTTCATCGACCGCGACAGCCTGCGCGGGCTGCCGGACACCGTCGCGGCGATGTCCGGGCAGTTGCGCTCCGGGCGCTCGGTCATGGCCTTCCCGCAGGGGGTGACCTGGTGTGCCGGGACGGGGGGCCGTTTCCGGCGGGCCACCTTCCAGGCGGCCCTCGACGCGGGGGCGCCGGTCCGGCCGGTGTCCCTGGAGTACGTCCAGCACGGAGCGCCGACCACGGTGGCCGCCTTCGTCGGCGAGGACGACTTCGGCAGCTCGGTGCGGCGGATTCTGGGTGCCGACGGGCTCACGGTGCGGGTGCGGGTGCGCGAGCCGCTGTGGGCGCTGCCGGGGGTGGACGACCGTCGGGCGCTCGCCGCGCGGGCCCAGGCGGCGGTGTGCGGAGCGGAGATGGCCGTACACGGCTGACCCTTCGGGCAGTGTGGGGCGATGTGCGGGATCGGTGGCGGCGGTCTGCCCGAGTCCACGGTGACACCGGCGGACGGGGCCCGACCCGGAAGTTTCGGCGCCCTTCCGCCGTACGACACGCGGAAGTTGATCACAGTTGCCCCGAACTCCATTCGGGCAGAAACGGTCACAAGTCTTTCGTATACGGGCAGGGCCAACAGTGCGTGGCATTGGTATACACCTGAAAGCGGACCTAAACACCCGTCACCAGATTGTTCAGCCGTTGCCGATACGACAGAAAGTGGTGACTTCCCTTGGCTGCCCTCCCCCACACCGCCCAGGTCACCCCTGATCACCCCAGAGTCCATGAAGGGCGCGGCCGGTACGCCACCGGCATGGCCACGCTCACCTCCGACCTGCGCGTCCTCGCGGGTGACGACGACTTCTTCCGCCACTTCGGCGGCTCGTCGGCGGAGCTGTGCGGCCGCGAACTGTTCGACCTGCTGCGCCCCAGCGCGCTCTCCGTACTGCGGGAACACTTCTCGCGCCTGCACGACGGGCGCCGCACCCGCTTCACCGAGCGCGTCGTGGGATGCCGCTCGGACGGGCAGGTGTTCTCCGGCGATCTGACCGGCACGGCCATCGAGGGCCCGTCCCGGCAGGCGTCCTCCATCGTCGTCCTGGTCAGGCCGGACGACGAGCCGGCCACCGAGGAGGTGTCCACGCTGCGGGGGCTGCTGCTCTCCCCCATCGAGGCCCGGATACTCGAAGGAGTGGCCACCGGCGCCTCGACCGTGCAGCTGGCCTCCAAGCTCTATCTGAGCAGGCAGGGCGTCGAGTACCACGTGAGCTCGATGCTGCGGAAGCTCAAGGCGCCCAACCGCGCCGCCCTGGTGTCCCGCGCCTACGCGGCAGGCATCCTGACCGTGGGCACCTGGCCGGCCCAGGTGCTCCCGGAGTACATCAAATAGCCCCCGTCGGCGGCACGTCCGGGGGCGTGCCGCCGACGCGGGTCGCTCCGTCGCTATCCGGCGACGAGCGCGGCGGTCACGGACGCCGTGGCGACGACGGCCAGGGCGATCCCGCCGAGCAGCGCGGCCACCAGCCGGCACCGCAGCCGGAGATGGACCGCCTGATACTCCGCGCGCAACTCCTCGCAGCGCCACGCCACCTTGCGCAGCATCCGCTCGGTGACGTCCAACTGGTCCTGGGTGTAGCGGCGCTCGACCTCCTGGCGCTGGGCGACGGTCAGCCAGTCCAGCCGGTCCGCGAAGCGGCGCGCCCGTTCCGAGGCCAGGTCGCGTTCCGCCTGGAGCAGCAGATAGCCCTCGAGCTGGTTGATGCCCATGGCGATGTCGCCGGAATACGGGGCGCCTGCCGGCCTCATGCCACCGGCTCCCGCTCGGCGACCTCGGGGTGGTGCAGATCGAACGCCGGGGATTCGGAGCGGATCCGGGGCAGTTCGGTGAAGTTGTGCCGGGGCGGTGGGCAGGAGGTGGCCCACTCCAGCGAGCGGCCGTAGCCCCACGGGTCGTCGACCTCGATCTTCTTGCCGTACTTGGCGGTCTTCCAGACGTTGTAGAAGAACGGCAGGACCGACAGACCGAGCACAAAGGAGAAGATCGTCGAGACGGTGTTCAGCGTGGTGAAACCGTCGGCGGCGAGATAGTCCGGAATCCTGCGGATCATCCCCTCCGCCCCCAGCCAGTGCTGGACGAGGAACGTGCCGTGGAAGCCGATGAACAGCGTCCAGAAGGTGATCTTGCCGAGGCGCTCGTCCAGCATCTTGCCGGTGAACTTGGGCCACCAGAAGTGGAAGCCGGCGAACATCGCGAAGACGACCGTACCGAAGATCACGTAGTGGAAGTGGGCCACCACGAAGTAGGTGTCCGACACGTGGAAGTCCATCGGCGGCGAGGCCAGGATGACACCGGTCAGACCGCCGAAGAGAAACGTGATCAGGAAGCCGACCGCCCACAGCATCGGGGTCTCGAAGCTCAGCGACCCCTTCCACATCGTGCCGAGCCAGTTGAAGAACTTCACCCCGGTCGGCACCGCGATCAGGAACGTCATGAAGGAGAAGAACGGCAACAGCACGCCGCCCGTGACATACATATGGTGCGCCCACACCGTCACCGAAAGACCCGCGATCGAGATCGTCGCGCCGATCAGCCCGATGTAGCCGAACATCGGCTTGCGCGAGAACACCGGAATGACCTCGGAAATGATCCCGAAGAACGGCAGCGCGATGATGTACACCTCGGGATGGCCGAAGAACCAGAACAGATGCTGCCACAGCAGCGCCCCGCCGTTGGCCGCGTCGAAGATGTGCGCCCCGAACTGGCGGTCCGCCTCCAGGGCGAACAGCGCGGCGGCCAGCACCGGGAAGGCCAGCAGCACCAGCACACCGGTGAGCAGCACGTTCCAGGTGAAGATCGGCATGCGGAACATCGTCATGCCCGGAGCGCGCATGCAGATGATGGTGGTGATGAAGTTGACCGAGCCGAGGATCGTGCCGAAGCCGGAGAAGGCCAGACCCATAATCCACATGTCGGCGCCCACACCCGGCGAGCGGACCGCGTCCGACAGCGGCGAGTACGCGAACCAGCCGAAGTCGGCGGCGCCCTGCGGGGTGAGGAACCCGCCCACCGCGATCAGCGAGCCGAACAGGTACAGCCAGTAGGCGAACATGTTCAGCCGCGGGAACGCCACGTCGGGCGCGCCGATCTGAAGCGGCATGATCCAGTTCGCGAAGCCCGCGAACAGCGGCGTGGCGAACATCAGCAGCATGATCGTGCCATGCATGGTGAACGCCTGGTTGAACTGCTCGTTCGACATCAGCTGGTGGCCCGGGCGGGCCAGCTCGGCGCGCATGAGCAGCGCCAGGATCCCGCCGATACAGAAGAACGCGAACGACGTGACGAGGTAGAGCGTCCCGATCGTCTTGTGGTCGGTGGTCGTCAGCCACCTCACGGCCGCGGATCCGGGGCTCGGACGGCGCGTGGGCAGGGGCGCCGGTGCCGCGACAACACTGTTGTTACTCATGCCCGGTAGGTGTCCGGCACCCCTCCCGACCGTCACAGGGGAGGCCGGGAAAAGAAAGTTTCCCGGGGGTGTGATGATCGGGGGCATGCCGGACACCTACCGGGCATGAGCCCCGACGAAGCCTTCGACACCGCCTACCGTGAGCATTACTGGGCGGTGAGCCGCTTCGTCGCGCGACGGCTCGACGGGCAGCCGAGCGAGGTCGAGGAAGTGGTCGCGGAGGTGTTCGCCGTCGCCTGGCGGCGCCGCCGCGAGCTGCCCGGGTCGCCCCTGCCCTGGCTGTACGGGGTGGCGCGGAACTGCCTGGCCAACGCGGTGCGCGGGCGCGGCCGGTACCGCAGGCTGCTCGCCAGACTCGGCCACCACGAGGTGACGCGCGGCCGGCGCACCGTGTCGGGCCCGGACGCCGAGCGGCCGGGCTCCTGGGTGCTGGAGGCGCTGGACCGGCTCACCGAGGCCGACCAGGAGGTGCTGAAGCTGACGGCGTGGGAGGAGCTGACCGTCGAGGAGCTCGCCACCGTCCTGGGATGCGGCCGGTCGGCCGCGGCCATGCGGCTGCACCGGGCCCGGCAGCGGCTGCGGGCGCAGATCGACACGGTGCGCGGGACTGTCCCGGTGCCGGCGGGGACCAGCACGGAGGAACAAGGGACATGACCGACGAACTCGACCTGCTCCGCGGCGCCGACCCCGTCCCCGCCGGCGACGAGCGCTGGCATGACCGCCCGCTGGACTTCGCAGGCGAGCGGCGGCTGCGGCAGCTGGTGTCCGGCGCCCGGCGGCGCCGCACCGTCCGGCGGATCGTCATGGGTGCGGCCACGGCGACGGCGGGCGCGGTGGCCGCCATCGCGCTGACCGTCTCGGGCCCTGCCTCCTCCCCGGCCGTGGCCGCCCCGGTGGCGCTGCGGCCGCACGCCTCCGCCGCCGATGTGCCGCTCGCGGAGATCGCCCGCCGGGCCCGGGCCGCGGCGGCCGCCGAGCCCGGGACGTCGGTGCACGGCAGCCATGTCCAGGACTGGTCGCTGGGCCTGGAGTCGGGGAAGGACGCGGTGACGGTCCCCCTGGAGACGCTGACCCGCTGGAACGCGGACGGCAGCGGCTCGCTTCTCGTGGTGGCCACCGACCCCCGCCACCCGGGCCGCCCGGTCATCGACGACGGCGTGCCACCCCGTACGGTCCACGACGGCAAGGTGGTGCAGCGGGAGAGCTACCCGCCGGGCATCGGCGGCGCGAACCAGAGCTTCTTCGAGCCGCCGCCGGCCGGCGCCGCCGCGCTGCGCGACTACCTCGCCGTCTGGCACCCGGGCGCGGACCGCGACCCGGACGAACTGCTCGGCGCGGTCCGGGACTTCCTCCGGGTGTGGACACCCGGCCCGCGCGAGACCGCGAACCTCGCCACCCTCATCTCCCGTGACGCGGGCCTGCGCCCGGCCGGCCGGGTCACCGACCGGATGGGCCGGGAGGGCCAGGCGTTCGTGCGCACCACCGACGGGCTGCGGCAGATGGTCGTCCTCGACCCGGACGACGGGAGGGTGCTGGACATGGAGGAGACGTACACCCGCGACGACCCCGAGTACCGGATCGCGGCGGGCGACGTGCTCTCGTACACGGCCTGGCTGTCCTGAGCGCTCGCTCCGACGCGGCCGCTCAACATCCGTGCGGCGCGGGGGTGTCATAGGGTGATCGGCCTATGCACTCCTCAGTCTCCCAGCGGCGGACGCGGCTCCTGCTGCCCGCGCTCGCCGCCGCCGGCGCGGCCGTGGGGCTCGCGGGCTGCGCCTCCGGGACCGGTGCCCGGGACGACGGCGCCGCTCCCCGGCTGTCCGCGCCCACCAGCGCCGTGCCGCTGTGGCCGGACTTCACTCCGCCGCCGACACCCGAACATGAGGGGCAGGCCCCCCGCTTCGTCCGCTATCTGCCCGTCGACGGCGTGTCCGCGCCCGCCGGCGGGCTGGCGGGGGTGTCCCCGAAGCGGCTGCTGGACAGGGACCCCAATGTGCCGAAGGTGGTGCAGAGCGCGCTGGCCGCGTGTCCGCGCGCCGACTGCCCGCTGCGCAAGCCGGTCCTGCGCGATCTGACCGGCGACGGCCGGGACGAGCTGGTGACCGCGGTCGACCTGCCGAAGTTCCAGCGGACGCTGGTCCAGGTGTACTCGGCGGAGGGCCGGACCATCAGACCGGTGCTGATCTACTGGGGCCAGCTGGGCGTCACCGGCGAGACGTACGGCCGTGACCTGGTCATCACGTCGACCGGCGAGGACGGCCGGCTGACCGCGCGTTACCGCTGGAACGGCGACGTCCTGGCCGCCGTCACCCCGCGCGGCGCCTCCACCGCCCCGGATGCCGGGGTTCCCGTCCCCGCCGCCCCGGACGTCGCGGAGACCCGCCCCGGCGCCGTGCCGGCCGAGACCACCCCGCCGAGGAGGACGCCATGACCTCCGCCTTCCCCCCGCCCGCGCCCGCCGGGCCGGGCCCCGCGGCGCCCGGCCCCACCACCGAGGCCCACCTCCTGCTCGTGGAGGACGACGAGGTGATCCGCAACACGGTGCGCATGCTCCTGGAGCGCTACGGCTTCACCGTGTCCACCGCCGGGGACGGCCTCACCGGCCTCGAGCTGTTCCGTGAGCGGCAGCCCGATCTGCTGCTGCTGGACGTCATGCTGCCCGAACTGGACGGCATCGGGCTGTGCCGCCGGATCCGCGAGCTGAGCCTGGCCCCGATCCTGATGATGTCCGCCCGCGGCGACGCCCTGGACGTGGTCTCCGGTCTCGAGGCGGGGGCCGACGACTACGTGGTCAAGCCGGTCGAGAGCGCGGTGCTGGTGGCCCGTATCCGCTCCCTGCTGCGCCGCGCCTCGTTCGCCCCCGTACAGCGGAGCGCGCCCGGTGGGCCGGAGGGGGAGACGGCCGAGGAGGAGCCGCGGACGCTCGCCTTCGGCGACCTGACCATCGACCCCCGCGGGATGGAGGTGCGCCGCGCCGGCCGGCTCCTGGCCCTGACGCCGACCGAGCTGCGGATGCTGCTGGAGTTCGCCGCGTCGCCCGGCGTGGTGCTGGAGCGCCGGACGCTGCTCAGCCGGGTGTGGGACCACGCCTGGCACGGGGACACCCGCGTGGTCGACCTCCATGTCCAGCGGCTGCGGGCCAAGATAGGCGCGGAGCGGATCGAGACGGTCCGCGGCTTCGGCTACAAGCTGCGGCGCTGACGATGGCACTGAGATGGCGGATAGCCGCCCTGGTGGCGGCGGCCGCCTGTGCGGTCGCCGCGGCGGTCGGCGTGCTGGTGCACCGCGCCTCACAAGAGCGCGAGCTGTCGCAGGCGCGGGACGCCGCCCGCACCACGCTGGAGCGGGCCGCCGCCATCTATGCCCGCACGGGCGACGTCGAGGGTTCCGGAGCCGCACTGGACGCCCCCGGACTCCCCGGCGGACTGCGCGGCCTGGTACGCAAGGGACACCAGGGCACCGAGTTCACCACCGGGGCCGGTGGGCCCACGATGTGGGCCGCCAGACCCGCCGACGGCAAGATCCTGTCGGTCCGGGTGGACCTGGGCACCTCCATGCGCGACATCAGCGCGCTCGACACCAACATCGTGCTGGCCGGCCTGATGGCCACCGCCGTGGTGCTGCCGCTGGGGGTGGTGACCGCCGGGCGGATGAGCCGGCGGCTGCGTACCGCCGCGGCGACCGCGCGCCGGATCGCCCTCGGTGACCTGGACGCCCGTATCGCGGCCACCGCCCGCCCGCACGACGAGATCGCCGAGATCTCGGGGGCCGTGGACTCGATGGCGGCCGCGCTCCAGGAACGGCTGCTCCGCGAGCAGCGGTTCACCGCCGATGTGGCCCACGAGCTGCGCACCCCGCTGATGGGTCTGGTGACCGCGGCCGAACTGCTGCCGCCGGGCGAGGCCGCCGGGTATGTGCGGGACCGGGTGCGGGTGCTGAGCACGCTGGTCGAGGACCTGCTGGAGATCTCCCGGCTGGACGCGGGAGCGGAGCGGGCCGATCCGTCCCCCTGCCCCCTCGGGGCCCTGGTGGCCGAGGCGGTCGCCCGCACCGCGCTGGACGTACGGCTGGGCACCGGCCCGGGGGCGGAGGAGGGCGCCGGGGACGGACCGACGGTGTGGACGGACCCCCGGCGGATGGAGCGGATCGTGGCCAATCTGGTCGTCAACGCCCATCGCCACGGCCGCTCCCCGGTCGAGGTGACGGTGGACCCGGACCGCAGGACCGTGACCGTGCGCGACCACGGCCCCGGCTACCCGGACGATCTGCTGCGGGACGGCCCGCAGCGGTTCCGCACCGGCGCGCGGGAGCGCGGCCGGGGCCACGGCCTGGGGCTGACCATCGCGCTGGGCCAGGCGGAGGTCATCGGCGCCGCGCTGGCGTTCTCCAACGCGCCGGACGGCGGGGCGGTGGCCACGCTGCGTCTCCCCGAGGGCCCCGAAGCGGCGCCGGTCGAAGCGGCGGCGGCACCGATACACGGCTGATACATCGTCGAGCGGGATTCGAGGCCCGGCCGAGCCGGGGCCGTTACCGGGCTTTGCGGTTTTCAAGATCTCCGCTGTCGAGGATGGCTCCGCCCGCGAATATCTCGCGGGGCTCGACGGAGGTGCTCCCGGTATGACAGGTCCGCGTATGGCGTTACGCACTCGGCGCGAGCCGGACGGCGCGGCGGCCCGCGAGGAGACGGCCGGGGCCGCTGAAGGGACGAGAGCGAGAGGGGGAAGGCGGGTAAAACAAGGGAAGCAGCGGAAGCGGGCGAAACCGACCGGGCTGCGGCGCTTCTTCACCTGGCGCAAGCTGCTGGCCTACGTGATCGCGCTGTGCGCGCTGCTGGTCGGGACCTTCGCGGTCCTCTACTTCCTCATCGACATCCCCAGGGCCAACGCCCTGGCGAAGGCCGAGAGCAATGTCTACCGGTACAGCGACGGAACGGTCCTGGCCCGCACCGGCGACATCAACCGCGAGTCGGTGCCCCTGAGCAGGGTGCCGAAGGCCGTGCAGCACGCGTTCGTCGCGGCCGAGAACAAGACCTTCTACGACGACCCGGGCATCGATCCGATGGGCGTCGCCCGCGGCCTGGTCAACACCGTGACCGGGAAGGGCACCCAGGGCGGCTCGACCATCACCCAGCAGTACGTCAAGAACTACTACCTGAGCCAGGAGCAGACCGTCACCCGCAAGGTGAAGGAGCTGATCATCTCCCTCAAGGTGGACCAGCGGAACTCCAAGGACGACATCCTCGCGGGCTATCTGAACACCAGCTACTTCGGTCGGGTGGCCTATGGCGTCCAGGCCGCGGCCAGGGCGTACTACGACAAGGACGTCGAGGACCTGACCGTCGCCCAGGGCGCCTATCTCGCGGCGCTGGTGCAGGCCCCCAGTCAGTACGACTGGGCGGTCGCGACCCCGGCGGCGAAGCGGCTGGTGACCCGGCGCTGGAACTACGTCCTGGACAACATGGTCGAGATGGGCTGGCTGAACGCGGGCGAGCGGCGGACCCTGCGCTTCCCCGAACCGGTCGCCCCCCAGCCGACCCGGGGCCTGGGCGGGCAGGCCGGCTACCTGGTGGACGCCGCGCGGAACGAACTCATCGCGGCCGGGGTCAGCGAGCAGGAGCTGGCCGCGGGCGGCTGGACGATCACCCTCAACATCGACCCGGACAAGCAGCGCGCCCTGGAGCGCACGATGAAGCCGGCGCTGCGCGACAAGGACACACAGGGCGCGGCGGTCTCGGTGGACCCCGGGAGCGGCCGGCTGCTGGCGCTGTACGGCGGCCGGGACTACACCAAGCACTACCTCAGCAACGCCGCCCGCGCCGACTACCAGGTGGGGCCCGTCTTCCTGCCGGTCGTGACCGCCACCGCGCTGGAGAACAAACAGGGGCGGAAGAACGGCCGGGCGGAGGTGAAGGACATCGCGGTGGCCCTCGGCATGTCCCCGGACACCACCGGCCTCACGGACCCGCTGACGGTGTCGCTGGGCCTGGCGGGCGTGAGTCCGCTGCGGATGGCCGGCGCCTACGCCACGTTCGACCGCCACGGCGAGCGCGTCACGCCGGTCATCGTGAAGTCCGCGCGGCGCGGTGCCGAGACGGCCGGGCCGCCGCGAGCCATCGGCGACCGGGCGGTCACCCGCGCGACCGCCGACGCCGTCACCTCCGACCTCGTGCGGAACGGCGAAGGGCCGCTGGCGGCGCGCAGCCTCGCCCGGCCCGCCGCGGGCATCTCCGGCACCGCCGACGACAAGAAGTCGGCCTGGTACGTCGGCTACACCCCCGACCTGGTCACGACGGTCGCCTTCTTCGGTGAGGACGCGAAGAGCCGGAAGCAGATCCGGCTGAAGGACACCGGGACCGACGTCCTCGCGAAGGTCTGGAGCACCTACACGCGGGAGGCGCTGCGCGGCAGGGCCGCGTCCGGATTCGACCTGAAGGGGGCCTTCCCCACGGTGCGGGTCCCGGAGCTGCGGAGTTGAGGGCGCGCCGCCGCGTCATGACCCATTCGTCATGATCCGTCCGGCTGGCACCGGGGGCACCAGGCGGTGGTCCGCCCCGCCATCCGGGTGCGGCGCAGCGGGCCGCCGCAGCGCGGGCAGTGCGGGTCGGGGTCGTCGCGGCGGCCGGTGAGCCAGGAGGGGCCGGTGGGCACATGGCCCGCCCGCACCGATGTCCGCAGCACGCCGCGCATCTCGCGCTCCAGCCGGGCCCGCTCCTCGGCGCTCAGCCCGGCGGTCGGCCGCGCCGGGTGGATGCCCGCGCGCCACAGGATCTCGTCGCCGAGGAGATTGCCGAGCCCGGCGACGACGGACTGGTCGGTCAGCGTCGCCTTGACCCGCCCGCGCCGCCCCGCCAGCAGCCGGTCGAGTTCGGCGCGGCCCACGGACAGCGCGTCCGGGCCCTGGTCGCCCAGGATCCGGTCCACGTCGGCCTCGGTGGCGGCCAGCCACAGGCCCTGGAGCTTGCGCTGGTCCCGGTAGCGGAGGTCATGGCCGTCGTCCAGGGCGAGGGTGACACGGTCGTGCGGATGGGGCGGGTCGTCGTGCGGGCGGCACAGCAGATCGCCGGTCATTCCGAAGTGCAGGAGTACGGTGGGACCGTCGGTACGGGCGATCAGCCATTTGCCGTGCCGCTCCGGTGCGCCGAAGCGGCGGCCGGTCAGGTCCCGCCGCAGCCGCTGAGGCGTCACCCCGCGCAGCACTCCGGCGTCGCTCACCTCGACCCGCTCCACCCGGCGGCCCTCCGCGCAGGAGGCCAGCACCCGCCGGTAACCCTCCACATCGGGTAGCTCGGGCATAGCGCCACCCCCACGATTCGCGGCCTTTACAGCACGTTAACTCCGGAAAAGTCCGTAATCCGATTAAAGTAGCAGGTTATGCGATTCCTCCGCTCTTCAGCGGACCGGGGAGCTTACGGTCACAGCCGTAGGCTCTTCGCGGTTGCGCGGTGCCTGCCCTTCGTGGCCCTCGTCGCGGTGATCACGATCGAGCTCTCACCAGCGCATGTCATATACACCGGCCCCCTGCTCTCCCCGGCCCCGGCGCTGGCCGCGGTGACCATGGGGCCGCTCGGCACCAGCGCGGTGGCCCTGCTCGCCTTCGGGGTGAGCTCGGCCACCGCGACCGCCAACCACGCCTGGGGCACCCAGCAGGTGTACGCCAACATGGCCGCGCTGCTGCTGGTGGCGCTCGCGAGCGTGGTCGGCAGCGCCGTGCGGGTCCGCAGGACACAGGAGCTGACCCAGGTGCGGCGCATCGCCGAGGTCTCGCAGAACGTGGTGCTGCGGCCGCTGCCCACCCGGATGGGCATGGTGATGGCCGCCAGCGTGTATCTGGCGGCCGAGCGGGGTGCGCAGATCGGCGGCGATCTCTACGAGGCGATGACCACCCGGTTCGGGGTGCGCCTGATCGTCGGGGACGTACGGGGCAAGGGGCTGGCGGCCGTGCGGTCGGCCGCGGCGGTGCTGGGCGCCTTCCGCGAGGCGGTGCACTACGAGCGGGACCTGGCCGAGGTCATGCACCGCTGCGCGGCCGCGCTCCAGCGGGAGTACGCGCTGATGGACCGCACCGACCCGCGGAACTGGGAGGAGCAGGCCGAGCAGTTCGTCACCGTGCTGCTGGCGCAGGTGCCGGACGACGCGACGATCCAGGTGATCAACCGCGGCCATCCGCCGCCGCTGATCGTCCAGGGCGGCTGCGTGCGGACCCTCTCCCCCACCCGTCCGCTGCCCCCGCTGGGCCTGGAGGAGTTCCTCACCGGGCCGCCCATCGGCACCGAGACCTTTCCCTTCGCCGTGGGCGAGCGGATGCTGCTGCACACCGACGGGGTGCTGGAGGCGCGCAACCGCTCCCACGAGTTCTTCCCGCTGTCGGAGACCCTGGAGATACTCGACGGCGCGACTCCGGAGGAGTACCTGGAGCGGCTGCGCCAGGCGCTCGTCCGGCACGCGGACGGGCACCTGGCGGACGACGCGGCGATGATCCTGATCGAACGAGCCGTCACGGCCCCCGCCCCCGGCGAGCCCTAGGGGGCGCGAGGCCGGCGTCAGCCGGCGGGCAGCGTCGCGCGGCCGTAGGGGACCAGGCGGACCGGGCCGATCAGGCCGTAGCGCTGCCGCTTCGCGGCGCCGAACTCGGCGGGGCGGACGGTCCGCAGCCGGTTGAGCAGCGTGGTGGCCACCTCGACCTCGATGGCGTTGTCTCCACGCCGCAGCAGGCCCCCCAGATCCACCACGCCGGTCACCTGGTCCACGGGGCCCACCGCGGTGCCGTTGACCGTGACCCGGTAGGTGTCGAAGACCTCCCCCAGCTCGAGCCGGGCGCCGGTGGCGCCGGTCCAGCCGCGCCCCAGCCGCACCGTGGCGCGGTAGCGCCCGACGCCGGACACGTCCTGGAGGCCGGGGAGGTCCGGCCAGGCCGCGAGGGCGTCGAGGTCCAGCCGGTGTTCCACCGTGACATGGCGGTCGGGCGAGCGGCCCGGCCGCCAGTCCGCCACCCGTAGCGACCAGCGGTCCAGGGCGAGCGGCGCGGGCAGCTCGCCGATGCGGGCGACTGCCCTCCGGCCGTCGCTCAGCACGGTCTCGCGGGCGCCGGGGCGGGTGTCCACCACCTCCAGGACACCGTCCGTGACCCGCGCCGACTCGGCGTCGGTGCTGACCGCGTGGAGCGGCCCGGCGCCGCGCGCGAGCGCGACGAGGGCGGTGGCCCCGGGCGCCAGGGTCATCCGCAGCGTGACCCGGTCCCCGTCGCGGCGGTGGACGGCGACCGGCGCCACCTCGCCGGTCCAGGCGTCGAGCGCGTACGGGGTGGCCTTCGCCCAGGGCGCGGCGATGGCCACCTCGTGGTCCACCGTCTCGGCAGCCGAGCCGTTGGCGAAGAAGTGGTACGCCACGTCCCGCGCCGCCCGGTGGCAGTGCAGCAGCGGCGAGCGGGCCGCGTACGCCACCTCGGGCCCGAGGCCCAGGTCGGCCAGGGCCGCCGGGATGTCGGGCCGGTCGGCGACATTGCGCACCCCGGGGACGGCGAGCAGCCGGGTGATCAGGGCGCGCAACTGGTCGTCGTCGCCGTCGTGCGGCAGCCCGGGCACATGCCCGTCGGACCAGTCCCCCACCACGATCATCGGAAGGCCGTCCTCGGCCAGCTCGATCAGTTTGCGGGCGGTCCCCAGTTCCAGGGTGCGCTCACGCCCGATCATGACGTCGCCCTCCAGCACCAGGACCTTGAACGCGGGCCCGTCGGGCGCCAGCCGCCCGCCCCGGACCACGGCGCTCGGCAGGCCGAGCGAGCGCGGGCTGAGGAAGGTGTGCGTCCAGCCGAGCGGCACCCCGTCCGCGGTGAACCAGGGCGCGCCGAGCCCGGAGCCCGCGTAGCCCTTCTGGCGCAGCACGGCCACGTCCACGCGGTGGCTGCCGGTCTGGAGCACGCCCTGGATCCGGCCCAGGTATCCGGCCACGTCGGACACATGGCGCCAGGCCGGGGTGCGCGGCCCCCAGGCCTCGCCGTATCCGGGGCCGCCGTGGTACGGGGAGAAGGCGGCGAAGCCCGGCCAGGCGGCGCCGGGCGCGGTCGCGTAGCCGAAGCCGTGGAGCACCGCCTGGTTGACGCCCGCGCAGTACTGGGTGACCAGCTTGCGCAGGGTGGCGTCCCAGGTGGTGGCGTACGCGCCGCCCGCCGTGGCGCCCGCCTCGTTGGACAGCACCCGCCCGCCGCCCATGTCCCGGCCGCCCGCCA
This sequence comes from Streptomyces sp. NPDC097640, assembly GCF_040302705.1. Taxonomy (NCBI): domain Bacteria; kingdom Bacillati; phylum Actinomycetota; class Actinomycetes; order Kitasatosporales; family Streptomycetaceae; genus Streptomyces; species Streptomyces sp. NPDC097640. The sequence continues at coordinate 155,524 of NZ_JBEOSB010000020.1, read as the reverse complement.
GACAGCGGAAGTCGTCGAGGTTCTTGAAGCCCAGCGACTCGCCTTCGGGGATGTCCAGGAGCGAGGCGCTGTGGATCGCGTCGGTCTCCAGGCCGTAGGGCTGGACGCGCAGGGCGAGGCCCAGCGAGTGGGCCCAGTCGCGCAGCGGCAGCAGGTGGTGTTCCAGATACAGATCGGTGATGACCTGCATGTAGTCGCGGCGCACCGCCTTGTTGGTGGCGGCGTCGAAGGCGAAGACATACTTCTCGTCCTTCTCGATCACCGCGGCCAGATACGGCAGCAGGGGGTGGCCGATCCGCCGCTCGAACTCCTCCGCGAGGCCGGGGGTCCACAAGGTGGCGTCGGTCTCGATCTCCAGGGAGTCCTCGAACAGCGCGCCCCCGGCCCGGCGCAGCAGCTCCCGGACCCGTCGGGTGAGGATGCGGCGCTCCCAGAAGTCGGTGACCGCGCGGGTGCCGGCGGCGCTGAAGTGGTCGACGACATAGGCGAGCGGGGAGGTGTGGGCGGGGCCCTCGGGCCGCTGGCCCGAGCCGCGCTCCCAGTACGAGATCACCGCCCACTGTCCGTCGTCGGGCGCGGTCCACTGGAGCGCCCCGTCGCGGACCAGCGCGGTCAGATCGATCACCGAGTCCCGGTCCAGTTGCAGCGGCGCCGGGGCCGCGGCGGCCGCGCCGATACGGGCCGCCTGCACCCACAGCAGCCGCCGCGCGGTGGCGGCACCGGCCGCGGGCACCACCGGTGGCGGCACCGGGCCCGCGTAGGAGCCTTGAGACCCCTGGAAGACAGTCAGGCCGTGGGCCAGCTCGGAGGCCGCCGCCGCGCTGTCCGGGGTGATGGTGGGCACGGCGGCGGGCCAGGCCGGGCCGATGGTCACATCCACGGTGAGGCCACGCCGGTCGGCCTGGCGCAGGGCGCTCTCCAGACCGGCGACCCAGGCCGCGGTCCCCCAGCCGTAGCGCTCGGCGTCGATCGGCTCGCTGAGGCTGTGAGTGACGGCCGCGACCTCCACCCCGCCGAACCCGGCGTCGGCGATCTGGTCGACCTCCCGGGCAACCTCGGCCGGGTCCACCAGGCCGTCCGGCCACCACCAGCGGAACTTGGGCCGCACCGCGCGGCCCGGCGAGGCGAACGCGGCGGCGAAGCCGGGCCGCGGGGCCTTGCCGCGCGCCGCGGCGGGTGTCGCGGCCGCCGGGAGCACCGCGGCCGCGCCGGCCGCCGCGACCAGGCCGAGCAGCGCCCGGCGGCGCGGGCCGCCTCTGTCGTCTCTCATGCGTCACTCCCGGTCGGCGGCTCGTAGACGGAGGTGAAGGTCCAGGTCCCGGAGGCGACCGCGTACACCCGCGCGCCGTCCTCGGTACGCAGCGGACGCGCCCCGTCCGGCGCCCCCACGGCCCCGGAGGTGACGGGCACCCGCACCTCGGCGGTGGTCCCGGCGGGCACCGTCACGGTCAGCCGGTACGCGGAGCCGTCGCGCCGCCAGGCGCTGCGGGCGGGGCCGTACGGGGTGGTGTACGAGGCGGCCACCTGGGTCAGGTCGCCGACGACGGCGGGCGCGAAGAGCAGCTTGCGGTAGCCGATCGAGTCGTCGGTCTGCCGGATTCCGGCGAGGGAGCCGGTGAACCAGGAGTCGACCGAGCCGAGCATGAAGTGGTTCTGGGACTGGCCGGAGCCGCCGTCCCAGGTCTCGCCGAGCGTGGTGTTGCCGTGCACCACCTGGTAGCCGTAGCTCGGGCTGTCGGTGCGGGTGGCGATCCGGTAGACCACGTCGTCGCGCCCGGCGGCGGACAGCACCCGGAAGGCGGCGGGCAGCGAGATCTCGCCGAGCACGAGGTGGTCACCGGCCTGCTCGACGCTGTGCACGAAGTGGTCGAACAGCCGCTGCCGCTGGCCGTCGGGTACGGCGCCCATGTCCAGCGCGAGCGCCTCCGCGCCGTGTCCGCCACCGCCGAAGGTGCCGGTCGCGGCGTCGTAGTACTTCGCGGACAGGGCGGCGACCGAGGCGTCGGCCTTCTCCCGGTACGCGGCGGCGTCCTCGCGCTCGCCGAGCACACCGGCGATCCGGCCGAGGGTGTCGACGACCCGCCAGTAGCCGTAGGTGCCCGCGACGGCGCGCGGGAAGGTGCGGTCGGGGGTGATCCAGTCGCCCAGGCCGTAGTCGAGGATGCCGTCGCTGACCTGTTGGGCGAGGAAGGCCGCGTACCGCTTCATCCTCGGGTAGTAGGCGCGCAGCGTCTCCTGGTCGCCGTAGGTGGTGTAGAGCTGCCAGGGGACGAGGACGAACGCCCCGCCCCAGTTGGCGTCGTTGCGGTAGGAGCCGGGCAGCAGGGTGTAGTCCGGCACGGTGCTGGGGATCAGGCCGTCCGGGGTCTGGGCGTCGGCCATGTCCCGCACGATCTTGCGCAGCTGGGACTGCATGTCGTAGTTGGCGGCCAGGGCGGGGAAGACCAGTTGGTCCTGTTCCAGCCAGCCGAGCTTCTCCCGGCTGGGGCAGTCGGTGAGCACGCTCATCATGTTGCTCTCGATGGCGCCCCTGATGAGCCCGTGGATGCCGTTGAGCAGCTCGTTGGAGCTGGTGAACTCGCCCGCGGAGGCGTTGTCGGTGCGCAGCGCCAGGCCGCGTACGGACACCTCGGCGCCGGCGGGCAGCCCCTTCAGCTCCAGATAGCGGAAGCCGTGGTAGCTGAAGCGCGGATGCCAGGTCTCCGCCCCGCGGCCGGCCGTGGTGTAGCTGTCCCACAGCGGCGCGCCGACGTTGCTGATGGACTGGTGGGCGTGGCCGTCCTTGAGGCTTTCGGCGGGGTGGACCCGCACGGCGGTGCCCTCGGGCGCGCGCACGGTGATCTCGGGCCATCCGGCGATGTTGCGCCCGAGGTCGAACACCCGGCTGCCGGCCGGGGAGTTCGCGACCTCGGTGCCCTTCAGAGTCTCGGTCACCCGGATCGGCTCGGTCTCGCGGGCGCTGACCTGGGCCGGGTCGGTGGCGGTGCCGGGCGGGGCGACGACGGTGGCGGCGCGCCAGCCGGTGCGGTCCCCGCCGGGCCGGTCCCAGCGCGGGAGCTCCCGGCGGGCGTCGTAGTCCTCTCCCCCGTACCAGTTGGAGGAGGTGGTGGCGCCGAGCGTGGTGCGCCAGTCGGGGCCGCTGGCGATGCGCCGGACGGTGCCGTCGGCGAGGGTGATCTCCAGCTGGGCGAGCAGCTTGGGGTCGCTGAGGTTGCCGTAGAGCTTGCGGTAACGGTCGGCGGTGCTCACGACGTTGGCCATGCCGTTGCCCAGCTCGACGCCGATGGTGTTGGCGCCGCGCCGCAGCCGCTCGGTCACGTCGTAGGTGGCGTACTGCACGCGGTCGGCGAAGTCGGTGTTGGCGGGCTCCAGTACGGCGTCGCCCACCGGGTGGCCGTTGATCCGCGCGTCGTAGACCCCGAGGCCGGTCAGGTAGAGGCGGGCGGAGCGGATGCCCTGGGGGACGGTGAAGTCCTTCGAGAACAGCGGGAGTCCGGCCGGGAGGTACGGCTTCGGCGGCGTCTGCCCGGTGACGCGGGCGGACTCGGTGAACGGGCCGGTGGCCGCGTCCGAGGTGGAGACGGTGTAGTCGACGGGGAAGTCCGGCACCCGGCCGTCGGCGGTGAGGACGTCGGCGCGCGGGTAGAGCAGCACCCGGTCGAAGCGGGCGGTCTGCTTCAGGTCCAGGGTGAGGGTGATGGGCGTGGCGGAGACATCGGCGTCGGGGTGCGGCTTGCTCGCGTACCCGGCGGCGGTCTGCGCGCCGCTGTTGGTGAGCCCGTCCACGGCGAGGGCGGGCTCCCAGGTCTTGCGGACGGTGTTGCTCTCGGAGGCGGTGACCGCCGCCCCTTTGGCGAGGTCGGGGCCTTCGGGGTCGGCCGAGTCGCGCACCTCGATCTCGGCCAGTTGGAGCCGCCGGGTGAGGGTGGGGAAGTCGCCTTCGGCGAGCGGCAGCCCGAGCCGGGTGACGTCGAGCCGTACATAGCGGGCGTCGGTCTTGGGCAGGTCGACGACCACGGGGGTGACCTGACGGCCGCTCAGCTGCCAGTCGGGGTGGCCGATCCACTGGGCTGACCAGTCCTCCGGGGACGTCAGCCCGGTCTCGAAGACGGACGGCGCGCTCCAGCCGGACGCCCGGCCCGCGCCGCCCCCGGTCCACACCTTGACCCGCCAGTACACCCGGGTGCGCGGGCCGAGCCGGTCACCCGCGTAGGTGGCGCGCGGCGCGTCGGAGCGGACCTCGCCCGAGTCCCACAGGTCGGGGCGGCCCGCGTCCAGCCGGGCCGCGCTGGTGGCGGCCTGGACGCGGTAGGCGCGCTGCACGGTGTCCCGGCCGGTGACGGACGGCCGCCAGCTGAGCTCGGGGGTGGTGTCGTCGATGCCGAGCGCTTGGCTCAGGGCCCCGGTGCGCAGCGCACTGGGACGGCCCGCGCCACTCGCGTCGGCGGGGGCCGCCGAGGGCACGGTGGTGGCCAGGGCGGCGAGGGCCGCGACGGCGGTCGTCGCGAGCCGGGCGAGCCGTCTGCGGCGCAGCGGTGGCCGCGGAGGTCGGACGGGTCTGTCCATGGAGCATCTCCGAATGAGTGGTCGGGGGCCCAAGAGGGATACGGGCAGAAGTCGGGCGCGCCGGAACACGAAACGGGCGCGAAGCGGGCGCGGCCCGGGGCCGCGGCTCCGGGCCGCTGGTCAGGCGCGGGTCAGACGGGCCGTCACCGGGCGCAGCGGGCGCAGCGTCACCGGCCCCAGCAGCCCGGACGGCAGCGGCTTGCCGCGCTCGTTGGAGAGGGTGTTGGCCACGCGGACGGCGATGGTGTTGACGCCGGGGCGCAGCAGCTCGGTGACGTCCACGGAGTACGGGGCCCACAGCGCGGTCGGCAGCGCGGTGCCGCCCACCGTCACCCGGGCCACCTCGCGCACCTCGCCGAGGTCGAGATGGAGACGGCGGCCGTCGAGGTCGGCGCGGGTGAGGGTGATGTCCTTGGTGTAGGTGGCGCTGCCGGAGAAGCGCGGGTCCAGGTCGGCCCAGCTGCCCAGCGGCCGTACGACGGGCTCGGCGCCGTCCCGCTCCAGGGTCAGGGTCCAGTCCCCGTCGAGCGGAATCGCCCGCAGCGGGTCGGTGACCTCGGCCTCGCCGCGGTAGGTGTGGCGCCCGTCGGTGCCGGTGAAGGCGTAGCGGCCGGGTGCGTCCGCCAGTGCCTTCGCCCGCAACCCGCCGCCCTCGGCGGTCACGGCGGTGACCGGGAGGTCGGCCCGGGTCAGATGGGCGCGCGCCGTGGTGCCCGCGCGGAACACCACGGCCAGCGTCTCGTACGGGCGCAGGCGCAGCGGCAGCCGGGTGGCCTCGGCGCCGGGCCGGCCGGCGGTGGTGTGGACGGGGGCGGGGGTGACCGTGCCGGTGGCCGGGTCGCGCAGCTCGGGTGTGCCGCCGGCCGGGAAGACCGCCTCGGTGTCCACGGTCTCGGCGCTCTCGTTGTTGAGCAGGAAGGCCGTGTCCCGGCCGGCGGTGGTGCGCAGCACGAGCACCGAGGGGGCGGGCGGATCGAGCACGGCGGCGGCGACGCCCGCGGCGCGGGCCGCCGCGCCGAGGCCGGCGGGGTCCGCGACCCGCTCGGCCCGCCCCCGGCCGACCCGGCGGCTGCCCGGGACCTGCTCGGGGAACAGGGCCCGCAGGGCGCGGCGCAGCGCGGCGTCGTCGCCGTTCGCCTCCTGGTCGGGCAGCTCGCCGACCGCGAGGACCGTGCCGCCGCCGCGGGCGAAGTCGGCGAGGGTGCGGACGGTGGCGGCGTCCAGGACCGGGGTGTTGGGCACCACGGCCAGCTCGTAGCGGGCGTGGCCGACGGCCAGGGTGCCGCCGTCGGTCCTGGCGTGGTCGCGCAGCGCCCGGTCGCCGGACAGGGCGCCCTCGTGGACGAGGTCGAAGTCGGTCTGGGCGGTCTCCAGCGCCCGGGCGGCCGCGCCGAACGCGGTGTCCAGCGCGGTGCCCTGGTCGGTGCCGCGCCACTGCTCGGCGGCGCGCTGCGGCTGGATCAGGGCGGTGCGGGCGGCGGAGGTGCCGCGGACGGACTCCATCACGCGCCCGGTCCAGTCGGCCAGCGGGCGCATGGCCCACCACCAGGGGGCGCGCGGGCCGATGGGCGGCGGGAAGTAGACCCGGGTCTCGTCGGTCCACAGCGCGTGCAGCACCGTCAGGTTGACGCCCCGGGCGGCGCCCGCGCCCAGCAGTGCGTGGGCGAAGGCGGGCGCGACCTGCCACCCCATGTTGCCGAAGGCTTCCAGCAGCACCCGCTCGCGGCCCGCCTGGTGGGCGGCGCTCGCCGGGTTGCGCGGGATCATGCTGGGCTTGCCCGCCACATACTCGCCGGTGATCATGTCTCCGCCGGGGATCTGCGCCCACTGGTTGACCTTGTGCAGATCGCCGGTGGAGGCGATGCGCCTGGCGGGGGCGGCCTCGTCGTACAGGGGGTTGGTGATCAGGGCGACGCGGCGCTCGGCGTACCAGCCGGCCTGTTTGCGGAAGGAGAGCGCGAACCGGTCGGAGACCGCCTGCCAGAACCGTCCGCGCAGCACCCGGCCCTCCCGGCCGAGGCCGTCGTCCAGGAGCGCGGCGTACGCCCGGCCGGGCTCGGCGCCGACCGCGCGCAGGGCCGCCTCGAGCGTGGGCGACCAGGGCGCCCGCTTGAAGTGCGGCTCGGCGGAGGCGAAGAACGGCTCGTCGTCCCAGAAGCCGGGCACCACGGTGCCGAAGTAGCGGCCGAATCTGCGGTGGCACTCGCCGGGCACCATGTCCAGCATCAGCTCGATGGGTTTCTCGTCGAGCAGGTCGACATACGCGCGGCTGTAGCCCTGGGTGTCGTCGGCCAGGGTCGTCCCGCCGAACACGTCGATCTGCCACCGCCCCGCGGGCACCTCCCAGCGGCGGGTGGTCCGCAGCCGCTCGGTGAGTTCGACCAGCCGCGCGGCGTCGTCGGCGCCGACCGGGCGGGCGGCGGCCGCCACCGGCGCTGCGGTCCCGGGGCTCCGGCGGGTGGCGAACTCGCCGGGGGTGGCGGGGTCGGCGAAGTCCTCGCGGTAGAGGACGGTGTCGTCGGCGGCGGTGACGGTCAGGTCCTCCCACAGGGCGCGCTGGGTGCCGGTGGCGTGCACACCGACGCTGCCCGCCGGGTGGGTGTCGTCGGTGACGGTGCCCTTGTCCTTGTCGTCCAGGCGGACGGTGAGCGTGGCGCCGCTGACGGCCACCCGCAGGGTGTGGAACTTGGTCCGGTTGAAGCCGTCGGTGCGGGCGCTGCGGGCTAGTTCGGATCGCTCGCCGCCGTCCAGCCGGGAGATGGTGACCACCCCGGTCTGGTCGAACTCGACCACATAGCCGTCGTCTCCGGTGGCGGAGGCGCGCAGCAGCAGTCCGGCGGCGGCGGTCTCGGCCTTGGCGCCGCCGGTGACCGTGCAGTCGCCCCATCGGGCCCCGCGGCGGAGCACGGCCGCGCCGTCGAGCACCGCGGCGTCGGCCACGAGCCGCCCGCTCTCGACGCCGACGCCCGTGGTCTCGTACAGGTCGACGGTGGCCGGGCCCTCCACCACGGTGGTCGATCGCCACAGCGCCTTGAGGCGCAGCTCGGGGCGGGCGGGGTAGTGGCGGCCCCCGACCGTGCCGCCGTTCACGATCAGCCCGGCGGCGCGCCCGCTGGGGAAGTGGTTGTCGTTGAACACCCACACCCGCATCCCGGTGCGCTCGGCGACGGCCAGGACGTGTCCGACCACGTCGAACCAGTCCTCGCTGAAGAACACCGGGCTCATCTCGGCGTTGTCGAAGGGGAAGAGGACGACCTCGTACATCCCCTTGTCGCGCAGCTCGGCCATCTGGCGGTCGATCAGCTCATGGGTGACCGGTCCGTTCCAGTACCAGTACACCGTGGGGCGGCTGTCGCGGCGGGGGTCGGTGAACCGGGCCGCCGGGAAGCCGGCCGCGGCGGCGGACTCCGCGTGGGCCGCGGGCAGGCCGGTGCCGAGTGCGGCGACGACCGCCCCGGAGGCCATGACGAAGTGGCGCCTGGTCGGTCGGATCGGTCTTCCGGGCTCTGGGGTGCCGGTTTCAGGCATGGGGGCGCTCCCGTAGGGACAAGGGCGGAAGGAGGGGGAGGGGTCAGCCGTTGGCGCGGTGCAGCGCGGCGACCTCGGCGGCGGTCAGGGCGCGCCCCAGGACGTGGAAGTCGGCGACGGCGCCGTGCAGATACGGGTGGGTCGGGTTCTGGGAGCGGCCGAGGTAGTTGCGGGTGGTGGCGCCGAGCAGCAGCGGTCCGGAGACCACCGCGTCGTTGCGCCCGGCCTGCTCGCCGTCCACGTACAGCACGCCGGTGCCGCCGCCGAGGGTGAGCGCAAGCTGGATCCACCGGCCCGGCTCCAGGGCGGCCGCGGCGTCGATGTAATCCTCCGCCTGCATGCCCGCGATCTTCCAGGCCGCGCGGGCCTTCCCGGCGCCGGTGCGCGCGGTGAGGAAGAGGTAGGTGTTCTTGTGGAAGCCGAGGTCGAAGACGCGCGCGGAGTTGGTCACGCTGTCCAGGAACACCCGGACGGAGAGGGTGAGTTCGGTGAGGCCGGTGAGCAGCCCGGGCGGCAGGGCGACATGGCCGTCCTTGCCGTCCAGCGCGACGGCCGCGCCGTGCGGCGCCGCGGTGGTCCAGGTGGCGCCGCCGGCCAGCCGGGCGTCCGGGAAGCGGCGCAGGGCGTCCGCGCTGGTCGCCCCCGTCCCCTCGGCCAGCGGGAAGCGGGCGATCTCGCGCCGCCGCGGGCCGCGCGGCGGGACGGCGAAGTAGACGTTGTAGCGCTGGTGGTGCACCCGGTGGAAGGGCAGCAGCGGCACCCTTGTCCCCTCGGCGACGGCGGTGAACTCCGGCCCACCGCGGCCCGCCACCGGCCGCACCGAGGAGGGCTCGATGTCCGGGATGGTGCGCGGGCCCGTCTCGCCGTACGCGCCCGCCAGCACCAGCGGGCCGTAGGACACCGCCTTGATGTGCGGGTTGTCCGGCGCCGGGCGCCACACCAGCTCGCGGGGAAAGGTCAGCTCGACGGTGTCGCCGGTGCGCCAGTGCCGGTCGATGGTCAGATAGCGGCCGGGCACCGGCCTGGCGTCCACGGGGCGGCCGCCCACCAGCACCCGGGCCCGGCGGTCCCCGTCCGCGAGCCAGCCGGGCACCCGCACCTTCAGCGCGAGCCGCCCGCCGCCCTCGGTGACGGTCAGCCGGACGGTGTCGGTGTCGGGGTGGCCACCGTGCTGCCGCAGCCGGAAGCCGCGCTCGGCCCAGGTCACTTCGGAGGGGATGAAGAGGTTGACGTACAGGGCCCCGGCCTTCTCGTCGCGGAAGTAAACGGTGTCCGCGAACTTGGTGTGGGTCTCCAGGCCGGTGCCGTGGTCGCAGGAGAAGTTGTCGTAATCGCCGCTGTAGGTGCCGGGCGCGGAGCCGAGGCCGCCCTTGGGCTGGCGGCGCGAACCGGCCCACAGACCGGTGTAGTACGTGACGAAGCCGTGGTCGGAGTCGGGGTCCTGCTCGCCGAGCATCTGGTTGTACAGGGTCCACTCGTAGTGGTCCATGTACGCGGCCCTGCCCGGGTCCTGGAGGAACAGCAGGCGGCCGATCTTGAGCATGTTGTAGCTGTTGCAGTTCTCGCAGGTGTCCTCCGACAGCCTGCTGACGATCTGCCCGGGCGGGCCGAAGAACTCCTGGTTGGAGTTGCCGCCGATGACATAGGAGTGGTCGCGTACGACGATGTCCCAGAAGTTCCGCGCGATCCGCAGATAGCGCGGGTCCCCGGTGGCCCGGTACTCCTCGGCCGCGCCCACGATCTTGGCGATCTCGGTGTTGGCGTGGCGCCCGTCCAGCTCGTCGCGCCCCTCTGCCAGCGGGCCGTACAGCGACTCGTGGTCGAAGCGGCGCGCCGTCCGCAGATGGGCGGGGTCGCCGGTGACCAGGTACAGGCCCGCCAGCACCTCGTTCATGCCGCCGAACTCCACGCCGAGGAGCCGCTGCATGGTGGCCTCGTCGAGCGGGGCGGTGCGGGAGTCGGCCCAGGCCGCCATCCCCCGCGCCACCTCCAGGGCCTGCTCGTTTCCGCTGAGCCGGTACTGGTCCAGCAGCCCGGCCATGATCTTGTGGATGGTGTAGTACGGGGCCCACGGCTTGCCGCCCGCCTCGAGCTCGTCGAAGATCCGCTCGGGAAACGCCGACAGATAGCCCGTCCGGTAGCCCGCGCCGGGCGAGGCCGCCTGACACTCGGCGAGCGCCGCGACGATCCGGCGCGCCTTGTCCGCGTGGACCTCCTCGCCGGTGTTCGCGTGGGCGAAGGCCAGCGCGGAGAGCAGATGCCCGGTGGTGTGGCCGCGCAGCAGCACATTCGGGGCCTCCCAGCCGCCGCAGGGCTCGGCGGTTGAGGGCAGTCCGACATTGAGCCGGAAGGTGTGCAGCAGCCGCTCGGGGTCGACGAAGCGCAGATACGACAGGGTGCGCCGCATATTGGCCAGGAAGGGGCTCTCCAGCAGTCGCACGGCGGAGAGCGGGAAGGGGGTCAGCCGCGCGGGGGCGGCCTCGGCGGGTGCCTCCGCGGGCGTCTCCGCGGATGCCTCCGCGGGTGTCTCCGCGAAGGCGGGGGCGGGCAGCCCCACGGCCAACCCGGCCGCGGCCGCGCCACTCGCGGCCAGCACCCGTCTGCGGCTCATACGGGACCCTGCGGCTGATCCGGATCCGGTCATGGCGGTGCGTCTCCTTCGGGGGCAGGGCGGGGCGGAGCGGTTCCCGGGACCGAAGTTGAAACGTTTCGATTTGGTTGCCAGGAAGCTATGGGCGCATAGCGGGGTGCGTCAAGAGTTGTGCCGCCCTAAGAAGTTGACACGATTCATACGGCGCGGTGGGTCCGGCGGGCGGAACGGCCGCCGGACCAGCGACTAACGCACGGCGGCGCCGAACTCCCCCACCGCCTGCTGGACGATCGCCTCCAGGCGGGCGTGGTGCGCGCCGCGCCAGTAGACCCGCTCGCAGGCGGTGCACTGGGCGAACACGTCGTAGGTGCGGCGCGTGCCGTGTTCCAGGCGCTCGCCGACGGTGTCCTTGTCGGCGTCCTCGAGCGGGCCGTTGCACGCGGTGCAGCGCGTCCAGGGGGCCAGCTCCGGGGTGAACCGGCCGAGTATGTCCCGCAGTTGGTCGTCGGGGCGGTCGCTGTAGACATACGCCCCGGCCCAGAGCTCGCGCCGGCGCAGCAGCCCGCGGTCCCGGGAGAGCAGCACCCGCCGCTGCGCCGCGGAGAGCGCGGCCAGGACGGGGTCGCCGAGGTCCTCGCTCTCGTAGGCCGCGTCCACGCCCAGCAGCCGCAGCCGCCGCGCGAGGGTTCCCAGGTGCACATCGAGCAGGAAACGCAGCGGCGCGCCGGGCACCCGCTGCGGCCGTGCCACCGCGCACACCTCCACGGTCTCCCCCGCCCGCGGCACATGGGACACCGGGGTCTCGCGGCCGTCCACGAGCAATCCGCCGACCTCGGTGAGCGGGACGCCGAGCGACTCGATGACGTGTCCGAGCGTGGACGCGCCGTCGGTGACGACGGCCGTGCGCTCCCGGCGCCGCTCGGGGACGGCGAACATCCGCAGTTCGGGGGCCAGGCTGACATGGATCCGGGGTCCGTTCACATGGCCAGCATGCCAGAAAGTCCCGTCACACCCGTCACTTGCGTCACGCTCCGCGCTCTCCGCCGAATGCCTGAAAGATCGAGGCGCGGACACAAGGATCTCCCGGCCACGCGGAAACCGGTGGGAAGGGGTAATGGCGCGAATACTTCTGCCCGAACGGGCGCCCCAATCACGGGCCATCCGGATTTGCCTATTCCTGTTGACACCCACGACCAGCCACCCCAATGCTGTGAGGGTTCGGTGCAGATCCGCCGCAAACCATGCCTCCCCTTGCGATGGGAATACGCCATGCGCCCATCCTCCGGCGCGCCCGGAAATCGGGGCCCGGCTGCGTAGCGCGGTGACCTTAAGAACCAATCACAAGAAAGGACCAATCATGGAATGTCCTGCCTGGGTGAAGCCGGAAATGCTGCCCGTCGAGTTCGATGTGGACCAGCCGTGCTCCTGTGATTGTTCGGGCGGTGCCGGTGCCGGATCCGGTAACGCGGAGTCCGAGCCGAGACTCGACATCTGACCGACGGCTGTCGGCAGTCCCCGTCAGCCGGCAGGCGGGGCCCCGGCGCGCCCGGAGCCCCGCCTGCTCATCGGAGGTGCAGGATGAAGCTGCTGGAGCAGTGGCACGACCTGATCGTTCCGGAAGATCTCGTCTACTTCCGGTACTCGGAAAAGCGCCTGGTCACCAACCCCGAACTGGCCGCCTGGTGCGTGCTGACCGAGCCGGAACTGGCGGTGCTCGAGGCGCTGAGCCGGGGCCTGAAGCCCCCGTCGCCCGGCGGTGGATCCGCCGAGGTGGAGCGCGCCCTGGCCAAACTGGTGCTCAAGTGGATCGTCTATCTGCCCGGGCACCGCCCGGCGGTGCGCCCTCCCAAAGGGAACCTCACGACCGTCTACTACGCGATCACCGACGGCTGCAATCTGCGCTGCCCGTACTGCTATGCCTCCTCGGAGAAGTGCCTGCCCGGGGAGCTGTCCACCGAGGAGTCGCTCGACCTCGTCGACCAGGCGGCCGACATGGGCGTGGAGCAGTTCATCTTCACGGGCGGCGAGCCCATGCTGCGCAAGGATCTGTTCCAGGTCGCCTCGCACGCCCGCGACCGGGGACTGACGGTCAACATGATCACCAACGGCACGCTGATCCGCACGGCCGAGATCGCGCGGCGGATCGCGGAGATCTTCGGCACGGTGACCGTGAGCGTCGACGGCGGTACGGCGGAACTGCACGAGCGGACCCGCGGCAAGGGCACCTTCGCCCGCACCGGAAAGGGGCTCGGGCTGCTCAACGACGCGGGCGTCGCCCCGGTCATCAACCATGTGGTGACCCCGGAAAACGTGGACGCCCTGGAGAAGGTCTGCGAATTCGTCGACGATCTCAAAGTGCGTCGCGTACGTCTCATGTATCACTCCGACCTCGGCCGTGCGGCCACCGACGGATACGACTTCGGATGGCTGGACTTCCAGAAGATCCAGAATTTCTTCTGGACCAATCCGATGGCCGACAAGCTTCTCCCCGACGGCCCCAGGTCCAGCAAGCCGTGCTCGATCAAGGGCAACTGCGGTATGGGCGGAAATGAAATCTACGTAAATTCACTGGGCGATGTTTATCCCTGCAAACTGGTCACCGAGCAGATACACAAGGCCGGAAACGTCCGGCAGCGCCGGCTGACCGAACTCTTCGCGTCCCCGGTACTCGCCGACATGCGCGGCAACAACGTATTCAGCGGCGAGAATCTGAAGGACTGCCGCCGCTGCTATATCCGGGGCGCCTGCGGCGGTGGCTGCCGGGCGTACCACATGGCGGAGACCGGAGATGTCAATCGCAACGGCCGGCATCTGTGCCGGATGCTGCGCCACTCCATGATCTCCAACTGGTGGCGGGCCACCGGAGTGTCCGGGCGCCAACTCGCCGAACACCAGGAGGAGATGCTCCGGCCCCATCTGGTCCGGGACGACACGGTCCACCCGGTGTACGAGGACTGGAAGACCTCCGGCCGCCGTCTCCTGCCGCTCGTCGACTGAAGGGAATCGTCCATGCGCTACCGGATCGCCCCCGACGTCGTCTGGATGGCCGACGACGGCGAAGTGCGGCTCTACGACGCGGGTTCGGGTGAGTTCCGGACCCTCAACAGCACGGGGGCCGAGCTGTGGATCCTCGTCTCGGAAGGACAGCCCGTCGACGCCATCACCTCGGAGATGGCGCGGCGGTACGCCGCCGCCGACACCGGGCAGACCGACGTGGTCGTGCAGGACGTGCGCGACTTCCTGGACGCGCTGGCCGGGCAGGGGCTGCTGCTGGCCGATGACGTCGCCCCGTCCGGGACCCCGGGCCCACCGGCATGACGCCCGCGGTCCACGCTCATGACCTGGTCAAGCGGTACGACGGCATGGACCGGGACGCGGTGAGCGGGCTGTCCTTCGACATCGAGCCGGGCGCGGCCATCGGGTTGCTGGGCCCCAACGGGGCGGGCAAGACGACCCTCATCAAAATGATCTGCGGAGCCACCGTGCCCACCCGGGGCGCCGTCGAGGTGTTCGGGGCCGATCCCGCGGCACCCAGCGGCGCCACCAAACGCGGGATCGGCGTCGTCCACCAGAGCGGGCCGTTCGACATGATGCTGCCCGCCCTGGACAACCTGCGCATCACCGCCGCGTACAAGGGACTGCGCTGGCGCGAAGTGCGACCGCGGGTGGACGAGCTGCTCACCGCCTTCGGCCTGGACGGCAAGGTCCGCCAGCTCGTGTTCACCCTCTCCGGAGGGGAGATGAGGCGCCTTCAGGTCATTCGCGCGCTGCTCGGCGACCCGCCACTGCTCCTCCTCGACGAGCCCTCCGCCGGGCTGGACGTGGGCGGCCGCCTCCAGGTGTGGTCCCTGCTGCACGAGCTGCGCCGCCGGCACGGCACCACCATGCTGTGGACCAGCCACTACGTGGAGGAGCTGGAGCGCAACTGCCAGCGGGTCCTGGTGGTCAACCACGGCAGGCTGGTGGAGTTCGCGGCCCCGCGCGAGCTCGCCGACCGGTTCGGCGGCCAGGTGGCGCTGGTGCGCCCGGACAGCCCGCGGGACACCGACGGGCTGCTGGCCGTACTGGGCCGGGGGCGGCCGCAGCTGCGGGTGACGGCCGGCGACGGACATGTCGAGGTGCGGGGCCAGGCCACCCGGACCCGCCTGCCCGCCCTGCTCAGCGACGCGGAGGCGCTGGGGATCGGCGTCGGGCCCGTCGAGTACCGCACCCCGTCGCTCGAGGACGCCTTTCTCACGCTCGTGGGGGCCGGACATGACGGCTGACCTCGCCCCGGGGCCGTCCGGGGAGACCGCCCCGGCACCGGCCCCACCGCCCCGGCCGCGCGGCGATGTCGCGGCCACGATGTACCGCGAGTACCTCCTCCTCACTCGCAACCGCACCAACCTGCTGCTCGCCATCACACCGAGCGCCGTCTATCTGCTCCTGTTCGCCACCTCCCTGTCCCGCCTGGTCGGGGATGTGCGCTACGAAGACCGTGTCATCAGCTATCCGGAGTTCGCCGTTCCAGCGCTGCTGCTCTCGTCGATGCTCGCGGCGGCCACCACCGCGGGCACCTCCCTGTTCCAGGAGCGCCTGGGGCGGATGGATGTCGAACTCTGGTCCTACCCCTTGCGGCGCGGCAGCTATGTGGCGGGAAAGCTTCTGGTCAGCACGTTGCTCATCCTTCTCCAGAGCCTGGCCGCGCTGGGCGTCTCGCTCCTCGTGTTCACCTTCCGCTGGCCGCCGAGCCACTGGGTGTCGGTGCTGTGCGGGATCGCCGTCGCCTCGATGGCCTTCAACGGCCTCTATCTGCTGCTCGCCACCCTGTTCAAGGACTTCCAGCGCTTCTCGGTGACCATCAACGTGCTCGCGCCCACGCTGCTGTTCGCCAGCCCCTCGTTCTACCCCGCCGCACAGATGGCACCCCTGCTGCGCTGGCTGTCATGGGCGAACCCGGTGAGCTACGGGATCCGCTGCATCCGCGACGGGGCCCTCTTCGGGTTCGGCGCCGCCTGGCCGTGGATGCTGATCCTGCTCGGCATCGCGGCCGTCGCCTGGGTCCTCATCGGACGCTCCCTGATGGCCCGCGCCCGCGAGATCTGACGCCGAGGCCCGGGGGACGGCCGGCTCGAACACCACCGACCACGGCCTCGGCCGTCCCTCGTACCGCTCCCCGCGCCGCTCGTCCCCGTACCGCTCCCCGGCCGGGGCCGCGGGCAGCCGCCGTGCCGTCGTCGCGTCGCGGGCCACCACCTCGGCCGCGATGCGCGCGAAGCGCCGGGCCGCCGGGTGGGGCCGCTGCTCCGGCCAGACGGCGGACATCTGCTGGACCAGCGGGCGCCCCGCCAGCGGACGCCACATCACCCGCGGTTCCCGCCCGGCCACCCGGCCGTCGTCGAAGGCCACCCCGCACCCCGCGGAGACCAGGCCCACCAGGAACTCGGGGTTGCGCGCGTGGCGGACGGCGGGCGGGGCGAAGCCCCCCGCCCGGCAGAGGCCGAGCATCCGGTCGTACCAGCCGGGGGCGCCGGCCCGGGGGAAGAGCACCAGGTCATGGCCGGCCAGGTCGGCCAGGGACACCTCGGGCAGCCGGGCGAGCGGGGACGTACGGGCCAGCACCACGCCCAGCTCGACCCCGACCATGGGTCCGAGCGCCAGATCGGTGGCGTCCCCGCACTCGACAGGATGCTGCACCCAGCCCACATCGAGCTGTCCGCAGGCCAGCAGCCGCAACTGCTCGGCGGTGTCCACCTCCTGGAGATCGATCCGCAGCCCCGGACACCGTTCGGCACACGCCGCCAGCAGCGCGTGCAGCGTACGGGCGGGCATCTGGGGCGGCACTCCGGCCCGGAGGGTGGCCGGCTCCCCGGTGCGGGCGCGGCGCATCACCGTACGCAGCCGCTCCTCGCGGGCCAGCAGCTCACCCGCCTCCTGGAGCAGCAGCGCGCCGGCGGCGGTGAGCCGCACCTGGCGGCGGGAGCGGTCGAACAGCTCCACCCCCATCTCGCTCTCGAGCCTGCGGACGGCCTGGCTCAGCGGGGGCTGCGCCATGCCGAGCAGCTCGGCGGCGCGGCTGAAGTGCAGCTCCTCGGCGACGACAATGAACAGCCGCAGGTGGCGTATCAGATCCACCGGGCGACCATACGTGACGCGCGAGAGGGACCGTGGCATTGGCTTCGACCGAGGAGAGAATCGAGGAGAACGTAGCGGCGGTCTTCGAGGCCGCGGGGGCCCGGGGACGGCTGCACGCCGTGGGGATCGGCGGTGGGCGGGAGGTCGCGGTCGGCGCGGACGAACCGGTGGTCATCGCGTCCGTGTTCAAGATCCTGCTGGTGCTGGAGTTCGCCCGGCAGTCGGCGGCCGGTCAGCTCGACCCGCGGGAGCGGGTGCTGCTGACGGCGGCCGACCGGCTCGGTGGCTGGGGCACCGCCGGATGCCTCGACGACGTCGAGATGTCGCTGCGCGACCTGGCGTACTTCGCCCTGTCGGTGAGCGACAACACGGCGGCCGATGTGCTGATGCACCGGGTGGGCCTGGACACGGTGCGGCTGCTGGCCGCCGAGCTCGGGCTGGAGCACACGGTGGTCGTGGGCGGCCCCCGGGAGCTGCTGGAGTCCATGCTGGAGGACGTGGGCGCCCGCGACGAGGCCGAGTTCGCGGCCGTCTTCCCCACCCTGGGCGCCGAGCGGGTGCGGGGGCTGCGGGTGCTCGACCCGCGGCGGACCACCAGCAGCACGGCCCGCGACATCACCCGGCTGCTGGGGCTGATCTGGCGGGACGAGGCGGGTCCGCCGCAGGCCTGCGCGCAGGTGCGCGAGCTGATGGCCCGGCAGGTCTTCCGCCACCGGCTGGTCTCCGGGTTTCCCGGAGACGTACGGGTGGCCGCGAAGACGGGGACCCTGCCGAGCCTGCACATGGAGGCGGGGGTGGCCCACTATCCGGACGGCGGGCGGTACGCGGTCGCGGTGTTCGCCGAGACCCGTGAGCCCGGCACCGTGAACACCGCCGTGGACGCGGCGATCGGCCGGGCGGCCCGGCTGGCCGTGGACCACCTCAGAGGTTCTGACCTGGTGTGATATCCACCCGGATATCGATGGGGAAAGGTTTGGATCTTGGACGGGGCCGGTCGGCGCCTGCTCTGCTGTGGCCATGAACGACGAGAAGACATCATGTTTCCACCGCCGTCTGCTGTTCCGGGGAGCCGCCGCGGGGGCGGCCGTCCCGATGCTGTCCGCGGCCCCGGGCGCGGCCACCACCCCGCGCCGGACCGAAAGCCGGACCGGAAGCCGGACCGGAAAGGCGTCGGGGGCGGAGTTCCGCTGGCTGGGGACCACCGGGTGGCGGATCGACTTCGACGGGCGGACCGTGCTCTCCGACCCCTATCTGACCCGCTTCAAGACCGGCCTGTTCGAGGGCTCCTTCAACGCCCGCACCGAACTGGAGACCGACGAGGCGCTGGTCGGCGAGCACATCGGCCGCCCGGAACTGGTGCTGGTCAGCCACAGCCACTGGGACCACTTCAACGACGTGCCGTTCATCGCCCGTTCCACCGAGGCGCGGATCGTGGGCACCGAGACCACGTACCACCTGCTGCGGGCCTTCGGGATCGACACGAGCAGGATGATCGTGGTCAAGGGCGGGGAGGTGCTGGACTTCGGCGGATATGTGGTGGAGGTCGTCTCCAGCCGCCACAGCCGCAACAAGGCCCAGAGCTACTTCGCCCCGGGCACGCTGAACGCCCCGCCCGCCGCCAGGCCGGAGACGATCTCCGACCTGCCCGAGGGGGACACGCTGGCGTTCCAGGTGACGGTGGGCGACGGCCCGTCGGCGTTCCTCATGGGGGCGAGCGACTTCAGCGCACGGGACGCCGAGGGCCTGCGGCCCGATGTGGCGATGGTCGCGGTGCCCAACAGCGTCTCGACGCACCGCTATGTGCCCCGGCTGCTGAAGACCCTCGGATACCCGGGCACCGTCGTGCCGGTGCACTGGGACGTGTTCGAGAACCCGCTGAAGGACGGCCCTCAGGAGGACCCCACGATGGACCTGGCCGGCTTCCGGGACCAGGTGCGGGCCGCCGCGCCGGGGACACGGATCCTGCTGCCGGACTATCTGACCCCGTACCGCTTCTGAGCGGAACGCTCCGGACCCGGTGGGTCGGCGTCAGGCCTTTCCGTGCCGACGCCGGTTCACCAGCAGCACCCACTCCTCGTGCAGCACCCTGCCGAGGAGCGCCCCGCCGAACACCACGAAACCGACGCCGACCAGCCAGGACTGGACGACCAGGACCGTGCCGACCGGGCCGTAGGAGACGGCGCTCGACGCGATCAGCGGCGAGAACACCAGCCGGGAGAAGATCCGCAGCCCCAGCAGCCCGGCCGCCGTGGCCACCGCTCCGGGCAGCAGGGGGCCCCAGCCGATCCGGCCGCCCAGCAGCACCCGCTGAGACCACCAGAAGAACGTCACCGTCCCCACGATCCCGATCCACAGCCGCCACCCCGGAGTGAGGTGCGAGGACACCAGGAGGTAGCCGATGAGCACCGCGAGCCACACCAGATGCCGCCAGACGGTGTGCCAGCGGCCCGGGGACAGTTCCCACACCTTCTCGTAGCCGGTCTGCACCGCCGCGCCGAACCGGAGGCCGAAGACGCACAGCGTGGCGAGGCCGAAGGCGGTGGTGGTCTCCAACGCCTGCCGCGGCGCGGCGAACAGCCGCCGCACCTCGTCCCGCGACTCCTTGGACACTCCGAGGCCCTCGGCCAGCCACTGGGGGAAGCCCTGGGGATTCACCGGGTCGGCCGCGGCGACCACGATGAGGAGCGGTACGAGGGTCAGAAACCCGAGCGCGGCAAACCCCATGGCCCGGTGGAGCAGTTCGAACTCGCTGCCGCGCC
This sequence comes from Streptomyces sp. NPDC097640, assembly GCF_040302705.1. Lineage (NCBI taxonomy): Bacteria > Bacillati > Actinomycetota > Actinomycetes > Kitasatosporales > Streptomycetaceae > Streptomyces > Streptomyces sp. NPDC097640. The sequence continues at coordinate 135,967 of NZ_JBEOSB010000020.1, read as the reverse complement.
GCCACCCCCGCCCCATCGCGGAGGCGTGGAACCCGTCGTGCAGCCGTTTGAAGAGTGACGCGTGGTCGTCCTGGTCCTGTGGTGATCCGCCGTCCCGCGGCGTGGGTCCGGCCACTCAGTACGGGTGCCGGTCCGGCTTTTCCATCCACGCCTGGTAGGCCCCGGCGCCCAGCTCCGGGTGGATCTGCTCGATCCGGATCCTCCGCTCGTCCAAGGGCCGCTGGAAGTCCTCGTACTGGAAGGAGTCGTCGAATCCGATCTCGCGGGTGGCGGCCAAATCACAGCTGAAGAAGACGTTGTCGATCCGCGACCAGTAAATGGCGCTCATGCACATCGGGCAGGGCGCCCCGCTGATGTAGATCGAGCAGCCCTGGAGCATGCGCGCGCGCTCGGGCACCACGTCGGTGGATCCCTCGGGGCGGGGCACGTACTGGAGCGTGCTCTCGTTCTGGTGCTCCTCCGATATGGTCGGCGCTTCCGGGTTGAGCACCTGGGACGCCTTTCGGATGGTCTCCACTTCGGCGTGTGCGGTGGGGTCGCCGGTGAGCAGCACGCGGTTCTGCCCCCGGGCGAGGATCTCGCCGTCCCGGGTGAGGACTGCCCCGAACGGCCCGCCCCAGCCCTTCTCGACCGACTCGGTGGCCAGTCGCACGGCTTCAGCCAGGAACTCCTTGTTCCCCATCTCGAACCTCCGCTCGGCCGCTGCCCGGGTTCCGCGCGGGACACCATACCATTTGGTCCACTATTGTCCCGTAATTCGCTCAACTCACCGTTTGCGCCTTAATTACCCTTTGAAATACACTACTCCATATGAGTGCCCGTGCAAGCCAGGGCTCCGAGGGGACCGGCGCCACGGTCGTGACCTCGCAGAAGGTACGGCCCGGCCGCACCGAGGAGTACCAGCGCTGGCAGGAGCGGACGGACCGGGCCGTCCGCGACTTCGAGGGCTTCGAGGGCACCGAGCAGTACCCGCCGGACTCCGAAGAGGAGAACGAGTGGGTGGTGGTATTCCGTTTCTCCCGGATCGATCAGTTGACGATGTGGCTGCGGTCCGGCGTCCGGCAGAAGCTGCTCGACGAAGGCAGCGCGCTGTTCGAGGAACCACCCACCCAGGAGGTGCTCAGCGGCGGGGCCCCGGTCCGGGATGCCGTCACGGCGGTGATCTCGCACGAGGTACGGCCCGGCCGGGAAGCGGACTTCGCGCGCTGGCAGCAGAAGATGCTCAGGGCGCAGCAGAAGTGCCCCGGGTTCATGGGCTCCGAGCTCTTCGAGCCGGTGGCGGGAATCCAGGACAACTGGGTTGTGGTCTTCCGTTTCGACACCCGGGAACACCTCGACGAGTGGCTCGGGTCCGACGCCCGCGCCAAGCTCCTGGATGAGGGGCGGGAGTACTTCTCCACGTACGACGTCCGCAAAATCACCTCACCGTTCAGCGGCTGGTTCCGTTTCGGGGAAGGGGAGCAGGAGGGCGTTCCCCCCAACTGGAAACAGGCCATGTCGGTGGTGCTCGCCCTCTATCCCACCGTCATGATCCTCAACCTCACCGTGGGTCGCGGGCTCGACTCGCTCGGGACGCCCGGGTATCTGGCCCTGTTCATCGGAAACGTACTGAGCGTCAGCGCCCTCACCTGGCTGATGATGCCGCTGGTGAACCGGGCGCTCGCCTTCTGGCTGCTGCCCGGGCGGGCCCGCACGGTGGGTGTCCACGTGGCGGGCGCCGCACTGGTGACGGCGTGTTACGCACTGCTCATCGTGGTGTTCGGGCTGTTCACCTGACACCTGCGCCCATGCCGGGCAGCGAGTCCAGTGGGGCATCGAAACGGTGGCAGACGGCGTCGAGGACGGCGGCGTACCCGCCGAGCCACCCGTCGGCGGTCGGCGGGTCCCACAGGTCGGTCGCGTACTCGACGTACAGCTCGTAGGTGTCGCCCTGGGGCACGACCCCGAAGCTGCAATCCCTGCGCGCGCCCTCCGTCGGCTGATCCATGACCTCCGCCCGGATCCCGGGCAGGTCCAGGGTCAAGTCGAGGGAGTTCTGGAAGGTCATGCCGATCGGAAACGCCCCGGGCAACCGCAGGCCGTACTCCTCCAGCAGGCCGCGGCGGAGGGCGGACAGCGGCAGCAGATGGTCGATGCCCTCCATGGTGCGGCTGACCACCTGGTCGACCAGGTCCGCGAAGCGCGCGGCCCGGTCCAGACGCAGCCGCAGCACCACCCCGGTGGCGGTGGTGGTCACCAGGTGCTCCATGTTCCCGCGCGGCCGGTTGGCGTAGTTGGTGACGACGGGCAGGTCGTCCCGGCCGGTCAGGCTGGACAGCAGGACCGCGAAGGCGGCGGTGGTCACCGCGAACGGGGTAACGCCACGCTCGCGGCACAGCGCGCGGAGGGCATCGGCCGACCCACGCTCCAGGGTCAGCCGCGCGGTGCGGCCGCGGCCGCTGGCCCGCGGCGGGCGGGGGTGGTCGAGCGGCAGGTCCAGGTCGGCCGGCAGATCGTCGAACCGGCCTGCCCAGTAGGCCAGTTCGCGCCCGTGGCCGCCCGGCCCGGCCGCCTTCGCGGCCTGTTCCCGGGCGTAGTCGGTGCACTGCGCCACCCGTTCGGGCAGTTCGGGCGGACGGCCGCGGACCACGGCCCGGTACAACTCGGCCAGGTCGCGCAGCAGGACCGTCACCGCCCAGCCGTCGACGCAGATGTGGTGGACCACAAACATCAGCACCCAGGTGTCGTCGCCCGTGCGCAGCAGACGGCACGCCGGCCAGGTGCCGGAGGTGAGGTCGAACGCCGTGTCGACGGCGGCCGCGCACTCCTCCTCGACCCGCGCGGCCCGGCGCGCCGCGTCCAGGCCGGTCAGGTCGCGCACCGGAAGTGGCACGGACCGGGGGGCCAGCACCTCCTGCCGCCACCGCTCCCCCTCGACCTGCGCGAAGCGGCAGCGCAGCGCGTGGTGCCTGGCCACCAGCCCGTCCAGCGCGGTGTGCAGCGCGGCGGGGTCGACCGGCCCGGTGAGGGTGATCCGCAGGGGGATGTTCCACACCTGAGGCACGGGGTCCTGCCGGCTCCGCCCCAGCAGGCCGAGTTGCTGGACGGACACCGGGGCGGTGGCCACCACCGTGTCCCGGCTCCGGTCTTCGAGTTCGAGGCGGGCGAGCAGTTCGCGTTTGTGGCGGGTGAGCGCGGCGAGCACGTCGGGGCCGAAGGCGTCGCGCGGGGCGTCGTACCGCAGCCGGTGGCCGTCCCGGGCCAGCACGATGCCCTGCGCGGCGACGTACTCCAGCAGCTCCTCCACGGTGGCGTCGGGGGTCATATCTCCCCCCGGACCCGCGAGGGCTCCTCCGCGGTCGCCGCGGTCGCCGCGGTCGCCGCCAGAGCCTGGGTCATGGCCCGTACGGTCGGCCGCTGGTAGAAGCGGACCATCGGATACTCGGCGCCGAGCTCCTCGCGGACCCGGTGCAGCAGCCGCATGGCGGCGATCGAGTCACCGCCGAGCCGGAAGAACGAGGCGTCCGGCCCGATGCGCGCCGCGTCGAGCCCCAGTTCGGCCGCCCACAGGGTCACCAGCGAGGCCTCGGCCGCGGCCTCTCCGGAGATCTCGTACGGCACGGCATCGGCGTACGGTACAGCCGCCTCGGGCAGCGCGCCGCGGTCCAGCTTGCCCTGTGCGCTCAGCGGCAGGGCGTCGAGCACCGCCCAGGCGCGCGGCACCAGGTAGTCCGGCAGCCGCTCGGCCAGGCGCCCGGCGACCCGCCGCAGGAACGCGGCCTCGTCGGCGGGCGCGCCGCCGTCGGGGACCACATACCCGGCCAGCCGCGCCTCCCCCCGGCCGTCGCGGACGGCCACCACCGCGGCCCGACCCACCTCGGGCAGCTCGCGCAGCACTTGGGCCGTCTCGCCCGGCTCCACCCGGAAGCCACGGATCTTGACCTGGTCGTCGGTGCGACCGACGAACTCCAGGGCGCCGTCGGGGCGGCGCCTGGCCAGGTCGCCCGTCCGGTACAGTCGCGCGCCGCCGACGAGGCCGTCGAGGAACCGCCGCGCGGTGTCCTCGGGGCGGCCGAGATAGCCGCGCGCCACCCCCGGGCCGCCGATGTACAGCTCGCCCGCGTCACCGTCCCGGACCGGCCGCAGGTCCTCGTCCAGCAGATACAGCGTGGTGTTGTCGATCGGCCGGCCGATCGGGATGGGCCCGGGGTCGCTCCCGGCGTCGGCGACGGTCGCGGTGGTGACCAGGACCGTGGTCTCCGTCGGCCCGTACACATTGACCGTCTCGTACGGCACCCCCGGGCCCGGCCTGTGGCGCATCACCTCGCCGCCGAGCGCCAAGTGGCGCAGCGGCGGCTGAAGGTGGGCCGGCAGCGCCAGGACGGACTCGCCGAGCGCGGTCGGCAGCATGGAGAACGTCACCCGCTCCTCGTGGTACCAGCGGGCCAGCGCGGGCGGGTCGAGCCGGGCGGCCTCGGGCGCGACGGCGATCGACGCGCCGGAGGTGAGGGCGGGCCAGATCTCCAGCACCGAGGCGTCGAAGCTCTGGCTGGACACGACGGCGGCGCGGTCGTCGGGGGTGAAGGCGAAGCGCTCGCGGTGCCACTGGCAGAGGTGGGCGACGTTGCGGTGGGTGACCATCACCCCCTTGGGACGTCCGGTGGTGCCGGAGGTGTAGATGACGTAGCACAGCGAATCGGGGCCGACGGGCCCCTCTGGACGCCCGTCCTGAACGTCCTCCGGCATCTGTGCTGCGGAGATGTCGAGGACGGTGACGCCGTCGGGCAGAGCGGGCAGGGCGGGTGCGTCGGCGCGGGTGAGCACGGTGCGGGCGCCGCAGTCCGCGAGGATGGCGCCCACCCGCTGCGGGCCGAGCGCGGGGTCGAGCGGCAGATACGCCGCGCCGGTCCGCAGAACGGCGAGCATCGCCACGACGAGGTCCGCGGAGCGCGGCAGCCACAGCGCGACCACGCGCTCACCGCCCGGAGCGCCGGACTCGGCCGCGCGGAGCCGGGCGGCCAGGTGTGCGGCGCGCGCGTCCAGCTCCCCGTAGGTGAGGCGCGTGGCGCCGTCGGACACCGCCAGGCGCCCCGGGTCGCTGCGGACACGGTCGGCCACCAGCCCGTGCACCGTCGCGTCGGCCACCGGGCGGCGCGGCCCCGCGCAGGCGGGCGCGGGGCCGGCCGCCCGCGACAGCGGGGTGGCGGGGTCGCGCACGGCGGCTTCGAGGATGTCCCGGAAGCGGTCGAAGAAGTGGTCGACGGTGGCCGGGTCGAACAGGTCGGTGCGGTATTCCAGGTGGCAGCCGACACCGTCCGAGCGGGCGGTGAAGTACACCGTCAGGTCGGTCAGCGACTTGTCCGGGCGGTGGTTCAGCGCGGTGCTGTACACCCCGGGCAGGTCCAGCGCGAGCGGCGGGCCGCTCTCGTACTCCGCGAGCACCTGGAAGACGGGGTTGCGCGAGGCGTCGCGGGGCGGGGCCAGGGCCCGTACGACCGCGTCGAACGGCGCGGTGGCGTGGTCGTAGGCGTCCACGGCGGTACCGCGCACCCGGGCCAGCAGCTCCTCGAAGGCGGGGTCGCCGCTGAGGTCGAAGCGCAGCGCGACGGTGTTGAGGAAGAAGCCGACGAGGTCTTCGGTGCCCTCGGGCCGGTCGGACACCGGGGTGCCGACCACGATGTCCTCCTGTCCTGTGACCTCGCGCAGCAGCGTGGCGAAGCCGGTGAGGAGCGTCATGAAGAGGGTGGCGCGGGACCGGCGGCTCAGCTCGCGCAGCTGCTCGGTGAGGTCCTTGGGCAGGGACCGGAAGACGGTCCTGCCACGGGAGGTCATCACTTCGGGGCGGGGCCGGTCGGTGGGGAGTTCGAGCGCCGGTGGCTCGCCGCCCAGATTCCCGGTCCAGTACGCCAGATCGCGGGCCACGGCAGGATCCGAGTCCCCCACAGCGGCCCGGTCTCGTGCGAACTCACAGTAGCTGGAGCGCAGTTCGGGCAGACCAGCGACGGCGCCGCCGTCCACTGCCGCGCGGTAGAGGAGGGACAGATCTCGGGTGAGCACCGTGACGGAGTGGGCGTCGGCGACGATGTGGTGGAAGGAAAACACCAGCACATGCCGCGCCTCGCCCAGTCTCAGCAGCCGGAACACGAACAGCGGGCCGTCGGCGAGGTCGAACCGGCGCGCGCTCTCGATGGCCATGGCCTCGCGCACGGCGTCCTCCTCCGGCGTCCCCGCGCGGTCCACCAGCGCGAAGTCGGGCGCCATGCGGTCGCGTACGACCTGCCGGGGCTCGCCCTCCACGGCGGGGAACACGGTGCGCAGCATCTCGTGCCGCTCCGCGAGACCGGTGAGGGCGTGGCGCAGGGCGGGGAGGTCGAGGGGGCCGTCGAGGCGGATGGCGGTGGCCTCGTTGTACGCGGTGCCGCCGGGCAGCAGCCGCTCGTGCAGCCAGATGCGCCGCTGGCCCGGCGAGAGGGGGACGGGCGGCGCCGTGGCAACGCCCCCGGCGGCGGCGTCGGTCTTGGGGGGCGCGATGGCCTCCGTGGTCTCCGTGGTCTCCGGGTGCAGGGCCCGGCGCAGCCGCTCCAGGTGGGGCAGCCCGGCCCGCAGCCGGTCCGGGGACACGCCGAAGTCGACAAGGGCGGCGATCTCGTCCACGCCCGCCTCGCGCAGCGCGTCCACCACGGGCCGGCAGCTCTCGGGGCTGCCGATGAGAGAGCGCTGGTCGCAGTAGCGGCCGTAGGCGCGCCGGAAGATGGCGTCCAGCGTCTCGTCGCCGACACCGTCGATGTCCACGCTGTGGCCGAGGCTGTTCGCGACCTGCCCGAACAGGGACAGGGAGGAGCGCATATAGCGGGAGAGGGGTTCGTAGGCCTCGCGCCGGGCCTCGTCCGGGTCGTCGGTGAGGTAGGTGTGCAGCAGCACGACGACGCGCCCCGCGTCCGGGTCGAGGCCGTGTTCCTCACGGGTCCGCCGGTACAGGGCGATGTGTTCCGCCAGTTGTTCCGGGGACTGGCTCATCAGGTTGGTGACCACGCCCATGTCGTGCCGGGCCGCCCGGGCGTACGAGTCGGGGTTGCCGACGATGGCGGTGAACATCGGCGGGGTGTGCTGGACCGGGCGGGGAAACAGCCGGACCTCGGTCTCGCCCGCGCCTCCCGGGCGGCGCAGCGGCTCGCCCCGCCACAACGCCCTGACCTGCTCGGCCTGCTCGTACATCAGCTCCTTGTGGTGGCCGAACCGTTCGGGGAAGAAGACGAAGTCCCGGGCGTGCCAGCCGCTCGCGCAGCCGATGCCGATCCGGCCGTGGGAGAGGTTGTCGGCCATCGACCACTCCTCGGCCACCCGGATCGGGTCGTGCAGCGGGAGGACGACGGAGCCGGCGTTGAGGCGGATGCGGCTGGTCTCGCGGGCGAGGGCGGCGGCGAGCACGGCCGGGTTGGGGAACGGCCCGCCGAAGGTGTGGAAGTGGCGCTCGGGCAGCCACAGGGCGTGGAAGCCGTGGGAGTCGGCGAAGCGGGCGGCGTCGGCGATGAGTTCGTAGGAGTCCTCGGGGGCGGTGCCCTCGGGGTAGTCGCCGAAGAAGTACAGGCTCACCTCGGGCGCGGGGCGCGGGGCGGGCTGCCGTGCGGCGCGCGGGCGGGCGGGTTCGGGGGTGGTGCGCGGGAAGAAGCCCGCCCGCCGCAGATCGCGCAGCGAGCCGGTGACCGCGTCGGTGATCCGCTCGATGTCGTGGTCGGTGTGGGCGGTGGAGAGGAAGAAGTTGCGCCACTCCCACACGTGCACACCGCGCACGAGCAGGTGGTAGTAGAACAACTCCATGTCCGCCCGGTGTTCGAAGCGGAACATCGAGCCGAAGTGGGCGAGCCGGAGCGGGAACTCCTCCTCGGCGAAGAACGCGTTGAGCGTGTCGGCCAGGTGCTGGGTGCGGGCGTTGAGCCCGCGCTGGAGGTCCGGGCCCTGCTCCTTGAGGTGGGTGAGCACGGCGCGCGCGGCGGCCATCGAGACGGGGTGCTGGAGGTAGGTGCCGCCGAAGAAGGTGGTATCGCGGGGCGGGTAGCTGCCGTCGCCGTAGCGCCAGAAGCCACCGTCGACCCCATCGAGGAGGTCGGCGCGCCCGGCGATGGCGCCGATGGGGAAACCGCCGCCGAGGACCTTGCCGTACGTGGCCAGATCGGGCACCACGCCGTACAGGTCCTGGGCGCCGCGCTGATGCGGCCGAAGGCCGGTGAGCATCTCGTCGAAGAGCAGGACGATGCCGTGGCGGCGGGTGAGTTCGCGCAGCGAGCGGACGAACTCCACTGGCTGGAGCGCGGGGTTACGGCTCTGGACGGGCTCCACCAGCACGGCGGCGATGTCGCCCGCCGACTCCTCGATCAGCCGCAGGCTGTCCGGGGCGCCATAGTCGAGGACGAGGAGGTCGGCGACGGCGTGCTGCGGGATGCCGGAGGAGACGGGGACGGTCTCGCGTCCCGCGCCTATGGTTCGGCCGAGTACGTTGTCGGCGTGTCCGTGGTAGGCCCCCCGGAACGTGACGATCTTGTCCCGGCCGGTGGCGGCGCGGGCGAGCCTGATGGCGGCGGAGTTGGCCTCGGTGCCGGAGTTCGCGAAGGCGACGCGTTCCGTGCCGGTGAGTTCGGCGAGGAGCTCCGCGGCCTCCCCGGCCTCGGGGCCCCGCGGCCCCAGGCGCAGACCGTCGGCCAGATGCGCACGCACCGCCTCGGTGACGAACTCCGGCTCGTGGCCGAAGAGCAGCACCCCGAAGCCCATGGTGATGTCGACGTACGCGTTGCCGTCGATGTCCTCCAGCCGTGACCCGCGGGCCCGCCGCGCCGCCAGCGGATACAGCATCTCCTTGGTGGCGCTGCGAAAGCCGACGGAGGCCCGGCTGTCGGCCAGCGCACGGCGGTGGCGCTGGGCGAGCTCCTTGGAGGCCGCGGTCCTGGCCGTATAGCGCCGTATCAGCTCGTCCGCGTGACCGCGCGCCGCCTGCCCGCCTTGGGCCGCCATCCCGGCCGTACGGGGGACGGAGACGCGGGGACCGTGGACGTGGGGTGCGCTGTCGGTGGCAGCCGACTCCGAGGCGGGGGACGCGGGCGCCGACGGCGCGGGCGCGGCCGACACGGCCGTCGGCGATGCGGGCACATCCGGAGCGGACACAGCAGACGCGGAGGCTGCCCGCGCGGACGCGACCGCTGGCCACTCAGGTGCGGCTGGTGCGGGCCCCGGCAGCGCGGACGCGGCCGCCGCAGCCGCCCGCGGTGCGGGCGTGGCCGTCGCGGACGCTGCCTGAGCAGACGCAACCGACACGGCCGACGCCGACACGGGCGACGCGGAGACGGTCGGCTCGGGGGTGGCGGGCGCGGGTGAGGGTGCGGCGGGCGCGGCTGCGCTCAGGGCTTCGATCTGCTCGGTAATGCGGCGGGACAGTCGCGACATCTCGGCCAGGTCGCGCGCCACCGCGGCGGTCGGTGACTGCGTCATCTCAGGTCCGCCCTTCCGTTCAGGGTCGGCGCCCCATCGCCCGGCAGCGAGCGTTCCAGCAGCTGGGACAGCTGGCTCATCAGGAGGAGTTGGTTCCGGGCCAGCTCCTGGACCTGCCGGGCCAGCTCGTCGTACGCCTCCCGCGTGACGTACGGCGCGTCGGCCGCCGCCGCGACCTCCGGCACCGGCTCGGGCCGTGGCGGTTCGGGGGCGGGTGGCGGGCTCATCCGGGCCACGATCGCCTCGGCCAGCAGCCGGGGCGTGTCGGCCTCTTCGAACAGCTCGCGCATCGCCACCTTCACCGCGAACTCCCGCTCCACCTCGCGCAGCATGTTGATCATCTGTAGCGAGTCGGCGCCGAGGTCGAAGAACGGCACGTCGGGCCCCACTTCCTCCTCGCCGAAGCCCAGCTGATGTGCCGTCAACTCAATGATCCTGCCGAGCACCTGATCCAATGCCGCCCCAATCTCTCGGTCGCCCATGTCGCTCCCCGGTCCCGGCCCAACGGAGCCGCCCTCGGCGGGCGTGGCCTCCACCAGCTCGGGGCCGATCCAGTGCGTCTTGCGCTGGAATCGATAGCCGGGGAGCGGGACGCGTCCGCCCGCGCAACCGGCCGCCAGTTCCCCCCAGTCGAGCCCGTGTCCCTGGCAGTGCAGCCGGGCGGCGGTGTCCCACAGGGCGCTGAGCCCGGGGCGGCGGCGCTGGGTGGGGAAGGCCCGCACCCCCGCGAGCTCGCGCCGGGCCAGGGCGGTCAGGACCTCGCCCGGCCCCAGCTCGACCAGGGCCGCCGGGCTTCCCCCGGCCAGCTCCCGCAGGACCAGGTCGAAGCGGACCGGCCACCGGGCCTGGCGCACCGCGTAGTCCGGGTCCGGGGCCCAGCCGGGCGGCCGCGTACGCCCGTCCAGGCCGCTGACGAACGGCACTTGGACGCCTCCGAACCGGACCGCCCCGGCCGCCTCGCGCAGCCCGTCGAGGGCCGGGTCGAGGAGGGCGCTGTGGAACGCCCGGTCGACGGGCAGCCGCTGTCGGCGGACGCCGCGCGCCTCGAACCACCGGTCCGCCTCGGCCAGCGCGGCGTGCGGCCCGGCCAGCACATGGTGGCGGGCGCCGTTGACCACGGCGAGCTCCAGGCCGGCCAGGTCCGCCAGAGCGAGCCGGACCGTCGCCTCGTCGGTGAACGCCGCGATCATGCCGCCCGGGGCCGCGTCGCGCCGCATGAGCCGTCCGCGCGCCGCGGTCAGCCGCAGCCCGTCCGCCAGCGACAGGGCGCCGGCCGCGAACAGGGCCGCCCACTCGCCCGCGCTGTGGCCCGCGACGACGGCCGGCGGGCCGGTGAGCCGCTGCCACAGCCGGGTCAGCGCCGCCTGTAGCGCGAACAGGGCGGGCTGGACGGTTTCCGTCGACTCGTCGTCGGCGTACCGCGCCGGTCCGGCCTCGCTTCCCGGGGCGGTGAGCACACGCAGCAGCGAGCCGCCGTACTCATCGCGGTACTGCTCCTCGCACGCGTCCAGGACTTCGCGTACGACGGGGAACCGCGCGTAGAGGGCCGCGGCGGCCCCGCGTACGGAGGCGCCGCCCTGGCCGCTGAACAGCCAGACGGGCGGGGTCGGCGGCGAGTGCGGCGCCTCGCCCCGTACGTACCGGCGCGGGGCAGACCGATCGTCGAGGCAGTCGTCGAGCGCGGCGGCGAGCGCCGCGGGCGTGTCCCCGAGGAGCACCACGCGGTGGCGGAGCGCGCGCCGCCCGAGGGCCAGGGTGGTGACCAGGTCGGCCATGGCGGGCTCGGGCCCGGTCCGCAGACGGGCGCGCAGCGCGCGGGCGTTGGCGTCGAGGGCGGCCGCGCTGTGTCCGTACAGCGGCACCATGCCGGGTGGCGCCAGGGCCAGCGGCACCGCCCCCGGCGGGCGTACCGCCCCGCGCGGGGCGCGCGGGGCCTCCCCCGCCTCCTCGAGGAGGACATGGGCGTTGGTGCCGCCCACCCCCAGGGAGGTGACACCGGCCCGGCGCGGGGTGTCCCCCGCGGGCCACGGGCGCGCCTGCGACGGCAGATAGAAGGGGCTCGTGTCGAGGTCGAGCAGCGGGTTGGGGGCGGTGAAGCCGGCCAGGGGCGGAATGGTGGCGTGCCGCAGCGCCAGCACGGCCTTGATCAGCCCGGCCAGTCCCCCGCAGACGTCCAGATGGCCGATGTTGGGTTTCGCCGAGCCGATGCCACAGAAGCCGCGCCGCTCGGTGTCCTCACGGAACGCCCCGGTGAGGGCGGCGAACTCGATGGGGTCGCCCTTGTACGTCCCCGTGCCATGGGTCTCGACGTACCCGACGGTGTCGGCGGACACCCCCGCCGAGGCGAGCGCGCGCCGGATGACCGCCCGCTGCCCGTCCACGGAGGGTTCGGTGTAGTTCTTCTTCGCAGCGCCGTCGTTGTTCAGGGCGCTGCCGAGGATCACCGCGTGGACCGTGTCGCGGTCGGCGAGCGCCCGGTCCAGCCGTTTGAGCACGACGGCAGCCACCCCGTTGCCGCCGACCGTTCCGTCGGAGGCCGCGTCGAAGGCCAGACACCGTCCCGTACGGGAGAGGATCGAGCCGGGGGCGTGGCGGTAGCCGAGGATCTGCGGCACATGGACGGCGGCCGCTCCCACCACCGCGAGCTCCGCGTCATCGGTGAGCAGGGCCTGCCGGGCGAGGTGCACCGCGACCAGGGAGCTGGAGCAGGCGTTCTGGATGCCGACCGCCGGCCCGGTCAGCCCGAGCCGGAAGGCGGCGCGGGTGGCGGTGTAGTCGGGGTGGTTGCCGATGTCGCGCTGGAGTGTGGGGACCCAGGTGTCGCCGAGGGGCTCGTCGGCCAGGTTGCGGTGTCCGTAGGTGTGGTACGGGAACAGGTGGTAGCCGGTGCTGGCGAACACCCCGACCTGCGCGCCCGTGCCCGCGTAGCCGGCGTCCTCCAGGGCGTGGTGTGCGCACTCGAGGAAGATCCGCTGCTGTGGATCCGTGAGCGCCGCCTCCCGGGCGCTCATCGAGAAGAACTCAGCGTCGAATTCCGGTACGCGCCGCAGCGGGGCGCTCGCCCCGACGAAGTCCTCGGCCCGGAAGGTCGTCTCCGGAACCCCCGCCGCCAGCAGCTCCCGCTCGGTGAACCGGTGGATCCGCGATATTCCGCGGTGGATGGTGTGCCAGAACCCTTCCGGGGTGTTGGCGCCCGGTAGGCGCAGGGCCATGCCGATGATCGCTACGCGTCTGTGGGGCGGCACCGTCACCGGGCGCCCTTCCCCTCTTCCGCGAGTGTCCGATCCTCGACGCCTGTCGCGCCGTCCTGGGCGGCGGACCTCTCCCGCGCGGCGCGGCCGATGCGGACGAGGAAGAACATGAAGACCACCCCGACGGCGAGGGCGACCCCGTGCATCACCCCGACCACCCCGAACGGCGACATGCGCTCCATCAGCGCGGCGCTGATCACCATGCCGGAGCCGAAGCCCACGCTCTCCACCGTCGCCGAGATCCCGAACACCCGGGTCCGCTGGTCGTCGGGCACCGTCTGAAGCCTGGAGGTGTAGGCGATCTCGCTGAGCCCGTCCGCCATGCCCGCGAGAAACACGATGGCGACCGTGAGCGGCATCGGCAGACCGGCGAATCCCAGCACGAAGGTCGCGGACATCACCACGGTGCCCAGGGCGAAGGCCCACTCCCCCAGCGCCCGCCCGCTTCGCTTGGCGCGATAGGCCACCACCCGCTGGGTGGCGATGTTCCCCAGCGCCCAGGTGGCCCAGAAGAAGCTGATGAACGAGGCCGGGTGCGCCTCGTCGAGTTCGCTGGAGTAGACGGGCAGGCCCACGTTGTGCGAGGAGGAGCCGAACGCGTCCAGGCCCCGGATCGACACCATGAACAGCAGCAGCGGGGTCAGCGAGAACAGCCACCTCGTCGTCCGCCGCTCCGGCGCCCCGCCCTGGCCCGCCGCCTTGTCGCCGTCCGGCCCGCCGTCGGCGCCGGTGGCCCCGGCCGTGGGGCGGATCCGCAGCGGCAGCAGGGCCAGGTTCGCCGCGGACACCAGGAAGGTGCAGGCGTCGATCGCGATGGCGCCGGTGAAGCCGAGCCAGGCGACCACCGGCCCGGCGGACGCGAACCCGGCCACCATGGCCATCGACCGGCTGGTGGCCAGCAGCGCGTTGGCCGGAACTCGCAGTTCCTGTCCGGCGATGTCCGGCACCGCGCTGCGCAGCGAGACCGAGGAAACCGTCGCGCACAGCCCGGTCACCACCGCGAGCCCGTACAGCAGATACCCCCGGGCGCCGTCCGGGGCCAGAAGCAGCGTGAACAGCCCTGTGGCCTGCGTCAGATCCGCGGTCATCATGAGGACCTTGCGGTCCAGCCGCCGGGCGAGCAGGGCCGCGACCGAGCCGCCCAGCACGCTCGCGGAGAGGCGCAGCGCCATGAACAGGCCGGTGCCCAGTGCCGTTCCCGTGACGGCGTAGGAGAAGAGACTCAGGGCCACCATGTTCACGTAGCTGCCGTACGCCGAGCAGGCGGCACCCAGGGCAAGGAACCGGATGTAGCGCAACCACCCTCCCGAATTTCACACACGGTTGAACCTGGGCGCATGCGCTGCATAATCTGTCCCGCCGGAGCGAAAACGCGCCAGACCCGAACAGGCCAAACGGCACATGACAGGTGGCCGGTCCGAGCTCTTGACGCCCGCTGTTCCCGCCCTCTACCGGCCCGCTTCGCCCGGGGTCCGGCCGTACCGCTGTGCCACACTGTGACTGAGGAGAGCCGACTCCATGAACGGGCCCGAGAGGCAGCACTCAGGGGTGGAGGAGCTGTTCACCGAGGGCGGTTCGCTGGGCAGGCTGATGAGCGGCATCGACTGGGCGGCGACCCCCCTGGGGCGGACGGAGGCGTGGCCTGCCCGGCTGACCGAGGCCCTCCGTATCGTCCTCGACTCGGAACAGCCGATGGCGCTGTTCTGGGGCCCCGAATTCCGGATGCTGTACAACGAGGGCTACGCCATCCTCATCGGCAGCAAGCACCCGGGGGCGCTGGGCAAGCCGTGTGTCGAGGTGTTCCCGGAGAACTATGCCGAGACCACGGGTCCGCTGTTCCGCTCCGTGATGGACGGTCGCAAGCCGTTCCTGGTCAACGACATGGGGTTCCAGCTCATCCGGCGCGGCTTCCTGGAACAGTCCTATTACGACATCTCCTTTCAGCCCATGTCGCTGCCGGACGGCACGGTGGGCGGGGTGCTGTCCGTCGTCACCGAGACCACGGCCCGGGTGCTCAGCGAGCGGCGGCTGCGGCTGCTGGCCACGCTGGGCTCCAGGACGGCCGGGCTGAGCAGCCCGCAGGACGTGGCGCGAACGTTCGTGGAGGTGCTGGACGCCCACCGCGAGGACGTGCCGTGCACCGCCGTCTATCTGGCGTCGGGGCCCGGAGAGCTGTGCCTGGCCGCCGCCACGGCCTGCGAGGACGCCCCCCGGCCGCCCGGGGAGCTCCGGCTCGACCGGACCGCCGGGGAGACTGCCGGGGAGACCGTCGGGGACGGGGACGGCGACGGGCTCGCGGCGCGCCTGGCCACGGTGGTCGGCGACGCCGCCCCGGCCTGGCTCCCGGGCGCGCTGCTCGGGCGGCCGGGAGAGGAGGCGCTGGCCCATCCGCTCGTCCGATCGGGCGAGGTGGCGGGCGTACTCGTCATGGGCGTCAACCCCAGGCTGCCCGTGAACGCGTCCTACCGGGACTTCTACGATGTGCTCTCCTCCGGTGTCAGCGCGGCGCTGGCGGCGGCGCACACCCAGCAGGAGCAGCGTCGGCGCGCGGAGGCGCTGGCCGAGCTGGACCGCGCCAAGACGACGTTCTTCTCCAATGTCAGCCATGAGTTCCGCACCCCCTTGACCCTGCTGCTGGGGCCGGTGCAGCAGGCCCTCGCGGAGGAGGACAAACCCGAGCGGCGCAGACAGCTGGAGCTCGCCGAGCGCAACGCGCTGCGCCTGCTGAAGCTGGTCAACACGCTTCTCGATGTCTCCCGGGCGGAGGCCGGGCGGCTGAAGGGCCACTTCGAGCCGGTGGATCTGTCGCATGTCACGGCGGATCTGGCGGCGGTGTTCCGCTCCGCCTTCGACCTGGCGGGGCTGAGCCTGCGGGTGGACTGCCCACCGCTGCCCGGGCCGGTGCATGTGGACCGGGAGATGTGGGAGAAGATCGTCCTCAATCTGCTCAGCAACGCGCTGAAGTTCACCTTCGCGGGCGGGGTCACGGTGCGGATGGCGGCCGCCGGGGAGCGGGCCCGGCTGACCGTGACGGACACCGGCACCGGTGTCCCGCCGGAGGAGGTGCCGTATCTGTTCGACCGCTTTCACCAGGTGCGCGGGGCTCGCTCGCGCTCGCACGAGGGCAGCGGCATCGGCCTCGCGCTCGTCAAGGACCTGGTCGAGCTGCACGCGGGCACCGTCTCGGTGAGCAGCAGGCCGGGCGAGGGCACCACGTTCACCGTCGAGGTGCCGTTCGGCACGGCCCACCTGGCGGCGCCGGACGTCGCCACGGCTGCCGACCAGGGCGGCGCGTACGGCGGGCCTGTCCGGCAGAAGCGCACCGCCGCCTACGCCGGGGAGGCGCTGCACTGGCTACAGAACGACGTGGGCGACGCGGCCGATGTGGGCGGCCTGGACACCATGGGCATGGACATGCCCGCGATGTCACCGGAGGGCGACGGCGCCCACCGGCCGCTTCTGCTGGTCGCCGACGACAACGCCGATGTGCGCGGCTACCTCAAGGACCTGCTCGCCCCGGAGCACGACGTGCTGCTCGCAGGGGACGGCCGGGCGGCGCTGGAGACCGCCCTGTCACACCCGGTCGACCTGGTGCTGACCGATGTGATGATGCCCCGGCTGGACGGATTCGCGCTCGTACGGGCGCTGCGCCAGGATCCCCGGACCACCCGCCTGCCGATCATCGTGCTGACCGCCAGGGCCGGTGAGGAGGCGACGGTACGAGGGCTGCGGGCGGGCGCGGACGACTACCTCGCCAAGCCGTTCTCCGCCCGTCAGCTGCTCGCCCGGGTACGCGCCAACCTGGAGCTGTCGCGCCTGCGCGAGCAGGTACTCACCGAGAGCCGCCGCCACGCGGCCACGCTCACCTCGCTCGCCCAGGCGGGCATGCTGTTCTCCGACAGCCTCGACCCGCCGCAGGTGCTGGAGACGGCGAAGGACGTGCTGATTCCGGCCCTCGCCGACGAGATCCGGATCCGCGTCACCGACCCGCGCGCGGGCCGGTCCGAGTTCACCGCGGGCCAGCCGACGGCCGGGGAGGAAGAGCTCGACCGCGCCCTCGGCGACTGCCTCGACCAGGACGACGGCACCGGGGTGACGGCCCCCGGCACCGTGCTGTCCGTGCCGCTGGTCTCCCACGGCCGGACGCTGGGGGCCCTGGCCATCGCCCGGCGCGGGCGGGAGTACCGCGAGGAGGACCGGAGCTATCTCGACTCCCTCGCCGGCAGGCTCGCCCTCGCCTACGACAACGCCGCCCGGTTCCGCAACGAGCGGCGACTGGCCCTCACCCTCCAGCGGGCGCTGCTGCCCCAGCACCTGCCCCAGGTGCCCGGGCTGCGCACCGCCTCCTACTACCGGGCCAGCACCACCGGCACGGAGATCGGCGGCGACTGGTACGACGTCATCGCGCTGCCCGACGGCGCCATGGGGCTGGCGATCGGCGACGTCATGGGCCATGACGTCGCCGCCGCCACCGTGATGGGCCGGCTGCGGCCCGCCCTGCGCGGCTTCGCGCTCGACGGCGCCTCGCCGGGCTCGCTTCTCGCCAAGCTCGACGCGTATCTGCGGTCGCTGGACGTCGAACACTTCGCGACCTGTCTGTACGCGGTGTACGAGCCGGGGACCCGGCGGCTGCGGTACGCGTCCAGCGGACACCTGCCGCCGCTCGTGGTGGCCGGCGAGGCCACCGGCTTCCTGGAGACCCGGCCGGGCGCTCCGCTGGGGCTGACGCAGGGCGCGCCCGAGGACCACGAGACGCGGCTGCCGGCCGGCGCCGGGCTGCTGCTGTTCACGGACGGCCTGGTGGAGAACAGCAGGCTCTCCCTCGACAACGGGCTGGCGGCCCTGCGGACGGCCTGCGCGGACTTGCCCGAGGCGGCGCGGCACGACCCGCAGCGGATCATCGACCGCGCCATGGAGCTGCTCGGCGCCCCCGGCCACGTCGACGACGACACCGCGCTCCTGGCCGCGTCGGCCGGCTCCTGAAGGCCGGCAGGCCCCGCCGGCTCCCGGGCCCCGCCAGGTGCTGGGCCCGGTCGGGCCCCGTGCTCAGCCCGGACCCCCGGGCTCGGGCCGACGCCAAGCCCGGCCAGGTCCCGAACTCCCGCCGGGTCCCGGGCTGCGGGTCAAACCAGGTGCCGCCTCTCGCCAGGTGCCGGACTCGGGCCCGACGCCAAGCCTCGGCCAGTCCCCGGACTCCCGCCCGGCACCGGGCTCCCGCCGGGTCCCGGGCTCTCGTCGGGGCTCGCGGGTGGGTGGGGTGGGAGCGGCACTGGGGTGCCGGTGTCCGCGTCCACGGCTCCGACTCGGACCGCGGGCTCGGCCACCGTGTCCAGGCTGGCCGTCGCGTCCAGGGCGAACATCACGAAGACCGGCCTGGCGCCCGCCCCCTCGCCGTACACCCCGGCGAACTGGAGAACGCGCCAGCCGCCGTCGTCCCAGTGGTCCAGCAGCGCGGAGCGCACCACCGGGGCGGCCGTCCGCCAGGCCAGCGAGCGCTCCAGCAGCTCGACCGTCGCGGCCACCGGAACCGCGCCACCGTCCGCGGGCCGGACGAGCGGAAGCCCGCGCGGCCGTGGCCGCCACCGTAGGCCCACGCCGGCGTCGGCCGAGAGCGCCACCAGCGCCAGCGCGCCGACGCCGGCCAGCACCAGCGAGGCGACCGGCCGCCGGGCCACCGCCGCCCACCAGGGCTCCGCCGCCGTCGCCGCCACGGCCGCCGTGGCGCCGCCTGCCGCCAGGGCGGCGGCGCGGGCGAAGGTGCGCCAGGTGACGGGGGCCGCGCCGCTCCCCGTACAGCCGCAGGACGAACCCGGCGCGGCCCGGCGGGCGTAGGCCAGATAGCCGCTGAAGCCCACGCCGAGAACGGCGGCCGCCACCCCCGGGACGACGGTGGCGGGGGGCGCCAGCAGCGCGACGGCGAGCAACAGTTCAAGGGCGCCGAGCAGCCGCAGGGCGAGCGCGGCCCGGCCCGCGCCGCGTACCAGCCGGACCAGCGCGGCGGGTGGCGGGGGCGGGTGGGCCGCGCGGCGGGGCCGCAGCTTGGCCGCGCCGGTCCGGCCGAGCAGCCCGGCGGTCAGCAACGTGGCCGCCCCGGCAGACGCGGCGATCACCGCCTCCTCCCCGGCGGGGGCCCGACCGAGACCCGTACGACGTCCACGGCTCGGTCGGCGGCCCGCCAGGCGCCGAGGACCTGCGCGCCGTCGCCCACCCGCAGCCGGGACAGGTCCGAGGTGGCGGCGGTGCCCGGGTACGAGGCGCTGGTGGTGACCGGGAGCAGATGGCCGACGATCCGGTGCGCCCCGTGCGTCAGATGGAGGCGGTCCTTGTCGATGCGGCGGACGGTGGCGTAGAGGTTCACGATGTTCACCCACACCGCGTCGGCGGCGACGGTGCCGTCGGGCATCGGGACACCGCGGGCGTAGAGCCCGTCACCGGCCTCGATCGCCTCGGCGGTGGCCACCCCCGCCTTCCAGACGCTGGTGGCGTTGGTCAGCCGCACCCGCGCCGCGTCGCCGTGGGATCCGGCGACCCACAGCACGCTGCCGTCGATCCGCAGGATCCGCCCTTCCACGAAGGTGCTCCGGGGGACGGCCGGGTCGAGGGGGGTGAGGGGTGCGGCGAAGGCGGCTTCCGCGTCGACGGCGCCCAGCGAGGTCGCGCCGACGATGGTGGCGCCGCTCAGGGCCACGGTGGTCAGAAACCGCCGTCTGCCGACATCTTCGAGGCCGCCGGGGGCCGGTCGGGGCGAGGTCACGGCCGCTCCCCCGTCACTCGTCGATCAGCACCGGCAGGGTGCCGGAGCTGAGGCTGCCGAGGGCGGCGAAGGCCGCGGGCGTGAGGTCGATGACGCGGTTGGTCCGGCAGACCCCGTCGCAGCAGGTCGACTCGGAGCAGAAGCTCCTGGTGCGCGGGCCGCAGTCGGTGATCGTCACACACACCGACGCGCCGGAGCACTGGTGGCGGACGGTCAGGACGCTGCCGCAGCCGCGCCGCGGCATGTCCTCCCCGCACAGGTCCGGCCGGGTGATCTCCCAGCACTCCGGGGAGGCGTTCGGCCAGGCGGCCTGCGGCTCGCTCGACCGGCAGGTGCCGCAGGCCCCGCCGCCCTCGTCGGCGCACGGGCCCCAGGAGTTGCCGCAGCAGAACCAGCTGGCCTCGCCCGCCCACAGAGGCGTCGATCCACAGGCCATCATGTGCTCCCTTCGCTCCCTGTATCCGGTGCCCGGTACCCGGTTTCCTCCAGCCTGCCGGGAACATCACCGGGCGGCGATCGCTCGTCCGCCGACCGCGCGGTGGCCGCAGGTGGCCGCAGGTGGCGGCGCCGGGCGCCCTTGCACCCGGACGTACAGTGGGGGAAGGCGTGGTGTTCCGCGGGGCGCCCGCCACCACATGGCCCAGGCCGAGCCCCTGCCGAGATGCGAGCGCGGCCGCGTGGGGTGCCGCGTACGGGCAGAACACGGGCAGACACGGAACACGGGCAGACACGGGTAAGGAACGCCGTCATGGCCGACCCGAAGGGCTTTCTCAACACACCTCGCCGGCTTCCGCCACGCCGCCCCGTGGCCGAGCGGGTGCGGGACTGGCACGAGGTCCAGGTGCCCGGCGGCCTGCTGCCGATCGTCGGGGCCCAGGCCGGGCGCTGCATGGACTGCGGCATCCCGTTCTGCCACGAGGGCTGCCCGCTGGGAAACCTCATCCCCGAGTGGAACGAGCTGGTCTCGCGCGACGACTGGCGGCGGGCGAGCGAGCGGCTGCACGCCACCAACAACTTCCCCGAGTTCACCGGCCGTCTGTGCCCGGCGCCCTGTGAGAGCGCCTGCGTGCTGGCCATCAACCAGCCCGCGGTGACCATCGAGAACGTCGAGCGGGCCATCGCGGACCGGGCGTGGGAGAGCGGCCATGTGTCCCCCAAACCGCCCGAGCGGCTGTCGGGGAAGACCGTCGCGGTCATCGGCTCGGGCCCGGCGGGCCTGGCCGCGGCCCAGCAGCTGACCCGCGCCGGACACACGGTGGCGGTGTACGAGCGCGCGGACCGCGTCGGCGGGCTGCTGCGCTACGGCATCCCCGAGTTCAAGATGGAGAAGCGCCACCTCGACCGCCGTCTGGCGCAGATGCGCGCGGAGGGCACCAAGTTCCGTACGGGTGTGGGCGTGGGCACCGACGTGGACGCCGCCGAGCTGCGGGCCCGCTACGACGCGCTGGTGATAGCGGTCGGGGCGACGGCCTGGCGGGAGTTGCCGGTGCCGGGGCGGGAGTTGGCCGGAATACATCAGGCGATGGAGTATCTGCCGCTGGCCAACCGGGTCCAGGAGGGCGACTTCGCCCGGCCGCCGATCACGGCCGAGGGCCGGCATGTCGTGATCGTCGGCGGCGGGGACACCGGCGCGGACTGCCTGGGCACCGTGCTGCGCCAGGGCGCGGCCTCCGTCACCCAGCTGGACATCCATGCCCAGCCCGGGGCCGAGCGGCCCGAGAGCCAGCCCTGGCCGGTCTATCCCAAGATCTACCGGATGTCCGCCGCCCACGAGGAGGCCCAGGTGCTGAGCGCGTCCCCGGACGCCGACGCGGACGCGCGGGTCTTCTCGGCCGCGACGATCCGCTTCGAGGGGGACGAGCGGGGCAAGGGGGGCGAGGGGGGCTGCGTACGGGCGGTGCGGCTGGTCGGGGTCGACGCGGACGGGCGGCCCGAGCCGGGCCCCGAGCGGGTGCTGCGGGCCGACATGGTCCTGCTGGCGCTGGGCTTCTCGGGCCCGGAGCCGGACAGCGGCCTGCTCGGCCAGCTCGGCCTGGGACTCGACGACCGGGGCACCATCACCCGGGACGAGGGGTACGCCACCGGCCACGAGGGCGTCTTCGTGGCGGGTGACGCGGGCCGCGGCCAGTCGCTGATCGTGTGGGCGATCGCCGAGGGCCGCTCCGCCGCCGCGGCCGTGGACCGCTATCTCTCGGGCTCCACCACGCTCCCCGCCCCCGTCACCCCGGCGGACCGGCCGCTGGTGGCCTGAGCGGCGGGCCGGCCACCGGCGCTCCCGCCCCTCGGCCCCAGGGGCCCACTGTCGTACCCGGTGGATAACGTTCTTGGTAGCGGGCCGGGCACGAGCACCGGAAAGCCGCAGGTGTAACAGCCATGCGCAGGAGGGGGAGACAGTGGCACGGGTGACGGGGGAGAGCCGGCATGCCGCGGCGCGGGGGGTGATCGACCTCGGCGACCGCCGGGCGCTGCTGGAGTGTCAGGTGGCCGACCCGGAGGTCGCCGAGGAGGGCCGTCGGCTCAAGGAGGCGGCGCTGCTGGACTTCGGGGTCAAGGACAGCGTGGTGGGCTCGTGGCTGTACGCCAAGTGCCACCACCAGATCGCCACCGCGGCGGTGGACACGGCGGCGGTGGTGGCCGTGGGCGACGGCAGCTGCCTGTTGCTGTACAACCCGGAGTTCTTCGTCCGGATCGGGCCGAGTGGAGTGCGCTTCGTGCTGTTCCACGAGGCGCGCCATCTGATCCACCGCCATCTGTACGTGGACGAGGACCTGCGCGCCGACCCCGTGTTCGAGCTGGCCGCCGAGGTGGCGATCAACCATGTGGCCATGGTCCGGCTGGGGCGTACGGAACTGCCCACCCAGGAGGTGCCGGACGGCCTCGGGGGCACCCGCCGTGAGCCGGTGGGCGTCGATCCGCGCGAGGTGCATCAGCGGTACGTGGCCGACCTGGCCGAGCAGGGCCTGACGCCGCTGTCCTACCAGGACTTCGTCGACACCGACCTGGGGGTGTACGGGGAGCTCAAGCGGATGCGCCGGCCCCCGGTGCCGCCCGCGGTGTGTGTGCACATGCGGCCGGCCGGGGCGGGCGAGGGCGAAGGGGCGGGCCGGAAGCTGCCACTGGACGACGAGACGCTCTCCTCGGTCGTCGAGGCGACGCTGGCCGAGGCGATGCGCGCGGCGCTGCGCGGCGAGGGCATCGCCCGGGAGGAGATGCTGGGCCTGGCGGACCGCAGCGCGGGGGGCGGAAAGCGGGTGGAGCGCATGTGGGGCCGGATGGGCCTGGGCGCGCTGCGCGGGGAGACCCCGCGGACCCGGCGTGTGGAGTGGTGGCGGCGCTGGCTCTCCGATGTGCTGGCCTCCAAGCTGCGCGAGGGCGAGCGGCTGGTCTATCCGAAGAAGCACGGGGCGGTGCTGCTGGCGCTGGGCCATGACCCGATGCTCTCCCGGCGGGGCGCGGAGCGCACCAAGGTGGTGGTGGTCGCGCTGGACACCTCGGGGTCGATGCCGCAGGCCGTGGTCGACTGGATCACCTCGCTGGTGGGCCGGACGGACGGGGTGGAGAGCCACTGGCTGAGCTTCGACGGCGCGGTGATGCCCTTCGTCCCCGGGGAGCGGGTGCTGGGCGGCGGGGGGACGAACTTCCAGCACGTCGTCGACTATGTCGAGGGCCGACTGGCGGTGAACGGGCGGCGGTTCGAGGAGCGCGCCGACGCGGTGATCATGGTCACCGACGGATATGCGCCCGAGGTCACCCCCGCCCACCCCGACCGCTGGATCTGGCTGATCACGGACGGCGGGGACGACTGGCCGGAGCGGCACGATCCGCCGATGGCCTGCCACCGCGTGGTCACCGGCGACAGCTGACCGTGGGCCGGCCGCCGGCCGGCCGTTCCGGACAATCGACAGACACACAACGAGGGAACAGGCCACTGTGAGCAGCGTGGAGACGATGGCACCGACCGCGGAAGGCGCCTCCGCCGGGCGAGCGGGGCGGACGGCGCGGAAGACCCAGAAGGTCCAGAAGGTCCAGAAGACCCAGAAGGCGCGGCAGGGGGCCGGGCCGGCCGGCGGTTCCCGGCTGGAGCAGTTCATCAGCGCGATGATCGCCATGGGACAGACCGGGCAGGTCTTCGGCGAGCACGGCATCGGCAAGACGTCGACGTTTCTCTCCTACGTGCCCGAGGCGCACCCCGGCACCGAGGTGATCCTGATCCCGGCGGCCAATCTCACCCCGGACGATCTGCTGGTCAACGCGCCGGTACGGGACGACCGCAGCGGCGAGCTGGTCCTCACTCAGCTGATCATGCGCCAGCTCTCCCCCGGCAGGCCCTTTGTGCTGCTGATCGACGACTCGCTTCAGGCCGGGGAGACCATTCAGTCGCAGCTGATGCAGATCGCCTGCAACTGGACGCTCGGCGAGCACGATCTGCGCGCGCTCGGCTGTGTCGGGGTCTTCCTCGCCGACAACGAGTCGCTCGCCGAGACCAGCGCCCGGCGCAGCGATCTGGCCGTCCTGGACCGCATGGTCACCCTGCGGGTGACCGCCAATGACACGGCCTGGCGGCAGAAGCTGGCCGAGCGCTACGCGGACTGGGAGCTGACCGAGGTGTTCCGGCTGTGGGCCGGGCTGACCCCGCGGCTGCGCTCGCTGCTGTCCCCGCGCACCCTCCAGCACGTCCTGGACTGCGCCCGCGCCGGGTTTCCGCTCTCCTGGGGGCTGCCGCTGGTCGGTGGTCAGCGGCTGCGCCTGCGGGATGTGAAGTCGGACGGCAAGCCGGGCCCCGACCGCACGGCCGAGATCCTGGACGGCATCGCGGCCGCCGTCGGCTGCCCGAACCCCTCGACCATCGCGGATCCGGTGCGCGCCATTTTGCGCACCGCCGTCCGGGAGAACTGGTCCGTGCTGCTCCAGGGCCCGCCCGGGTGCGGCAAGACCGAGATCACCAAGGCGGTGGTCCGGGAGGAGACCGGCAGCGACCCGGTGTACTTCTCGCTGCCGGTGACCAACGTCGAGGACCTGTGTGTGCCGATCCCGACACCGGACGGCACCTTGGACACGCTGCTCAGCCGCTCGCTCATGGGGCCCGAGTCCAAGGTGATCGTCTGGGACGAGTACAACCGGCCCAAGGACAAGGCGACCTTCGCCAAGCTGATGGAGATCACCCAGGAGTGGTCGCTGGCCGGCCGGCCGATTCCGGGGCTGTGCGCCCAGATAGCGCTCCAGAACCCGCCGTACCACCTCGGCCGCAAGCTGCTGGTCAGCAGCAACAACGTGGCGCAGGCCAGCCGTTTCACGGTCAGCTACGAGGTGAGCCCGCAGGACATCCCCGCCAATCAGTGGCTGATCGACACCTATGGCGAGGTGGCCGAGACGGTGCTGGAGTGGTGGAAGAGCGACATCGACGACGAGGGCCGGGAGTGGATCACCAAGCGGACCCTGGAGCGGCTGATCAAGCTGCATCGGGCCGGACAGCCGCTGGAGACCGGGCTGATCTACCTCGGCGACGGGGAGTACGCCCCGGTGCCGCTGTCCCGGCTCGAGGCGCGGCTGTCGGAGAGTTCCGGGCAGAAGGTCATCGGTCTGCGCGAGTTGGCGCGCGATGTGGCGGAGTGGGAGGCCAGGCTGGCGGCGGCCTGTGAGAGCTCGGCCGAGGGCACCAACGACACCGATCTGGTGCACCAGGTGTTCGCCAACGCCGAGGTCTCCCAGCTGAAGCGCCATGCCGAGGCGGTGGCGCGGCTGCTGCGCCATATGCCGCCGAAGCTGCGCGCCGCGCATCTGGTGGGACAGACCCCGGAGCGGCAGCGGTTCTGGATCGGCGCGCTGTCCAAGATGGCCGAGCTGCCCGCCACTTCCTGAGCCCCGCGCTTCCCCGCGCTTTCCCGCTCCTCCCCTTCCCCTCCCCGTTCACTTCTTGAGCCGCTCTCTTCTGCTCTTCTCAACGATCGGAGAACACCCGGCGTGGCGACCCTCGACGAATCCCTGCTCTCGGCCACGTTCCGGCTGGCCGGACCCGCGCTCGCCCCGGAGCTGATGGCCCGGCTGCGCGAGGAGGCCATGGCGCTGATGGCCGGGCGGGAGCCGCTGCCCGACTATCTGGTGGACGAGATGTTCGCCACCGGCGACGCCGAAATGATCTGGACCCTGTCCGGATGCCCGCTGACGCACGAGCGCGAGCCGGTGCTGCTGCGCCTTGCCGCGCTGGGCTACACGGCGCTGGGCCCGCGGCTCTACCGGGGGTACGGTGACCGCCGGAAACTGCGGGCCGCGGTGCTGGAGGGCGCGAAGCGGAATCTGGACGACCCCGACTGGCACGAGCCGGACGGGCTGGTGGAGTATCTGCTGAACACCAGCGGTCCGGACGAGCTCCGCCCGGCGCTGCGCGCGCCGTTCCCCCGCGTCGTACGCCACGCCCTGAAGTCCGTCGGCTACAAAGCGGACGCGAACGAACAGTTGGCGGCCTGCCGGGCGGTGCTCGCCTACGGCGGCGTGGCCGAGCTGTCCGAGCTCGCCGAACTGCCCGTGCTGCGCCCGGCGGTGGCCGAGCTGGTGCGCCGGGCGGTGGCCGCGCCGGACCCGGCGGCGGTGCTGGAGACCGCCCCGGTGGCCGAGGACACCGCGGACCCCGCCGCCCCCGCGAACACCGCGGCCCCGGCCGCCCCCGCGGACCCCGCCGGTTCCGAGCGCGTCCCGAGCGTCCCGGCCCTGTCCGGAGCGGCGCTGGTGGGCCGGCTGCGCGAGGCGAGGTGGGCGCGCGAGGACATCCCGCTGGACGGCGTGGACTGGGACCTGCTGCTGGCCGAGCACGGGCGCGAGCCCCTGCCGAACGGCGCGCTGCTCATCCTGGCGGCCCACCGGGACTGCCCGGACGACCTCATGCTGGCGGCCTACAAGAAGTCGCCCCAGCATTTTCCCGCCACCTCCCGGCTGCCGTGGCGGCTGCTGTCGGACTCCGATTGGGGTGACAGCTACTCCCACTTCAACCTGTCCAAGCTGTTGCGGCGGGGCGCCAAGGACGGCGCCTACCCGGTCGGGCGGGTGCTGACCGAGATCCGGCCCGCCCGCGCGGTGCTCGGCTCGCTGCCGTGCGAAGAGGCTTCCGTCCGCGAGGCGCTGACCGGTCTGGTGGCCGAGCTGGGCGAGGACTTCACCACATGGCGCGCCCTGTACTCGCTGATGCCCCGCTTCACCGGGACGAGCACGGAGCTGTTCGCCGCGGCCCGCGAGCAGTCGGCCAAGCACCGGGGCAAGACCTGGCCCCGGCCGCTGGCCCCCGAGTACCCGGTCAGCGCGCCGGAAGGTGCCCGCGCGGTGTTTCTCCAGCTGTACGGTCTGGCCACCGAGGACGTCCAGTTGGCGCTGGCCGAGCACCTGGACCTCCGCACCATCCAGCATCTGCTGGTCCATCGCCGGCCCTCGGCGGCGCTGCGCGACCGCTTCATCGCGCTGCACGGGGTCTCCGTGCTGGCCGGTATCGCCTCCAGCTGGGAGCTGCCGGAGGACACCATCGCGGAGCTGCTGCGCCACGACGACCCGGAGATCAACGCCAAGCTGTACATCTACACCCCGCTCAGCCCCGAGCAGCGCCGGCAGATCCTGTCCGGGCAGCGGACCGACCCCGACAGCGGGGAGGGGCCGCTGCCGCTCACCGAGGAGGTGTTCGCCGAGCTGCGGGACAGCGGGCGCCGCCACTGGCTGCTGCCGGCCTGCGAGGCCGGCGATCCGCGCCTCGCCCGCATCCTGCTCGGAAAGGTCAAACTGCATACGCTCGCCGGCCAGCTGCGGCTGCTGGAGCGGCTGTGGACGCAGCACGGCGCGGAGGAGGTGCGCGCGCTCCTCGACGAGACCGAGTTCCCCGAGCGGCGCAGCAAGAAGCACCCGCTGCCGGCGGCCACCCACAAGATCGCCCGCTCCGCCCTGGAGTCGGCGGACGGCCTGGCCGAGCTGCGCGAGCAGCTCGCGCGGGCGCAGTCGCCCGCGAGCCGGGCGGCGTTCTTGCGCGCCGCGGGCGAGGGGCGGCGCGACCAGCTCGCCGCGGCGATGGAGCGGCTGGCCGAGGAGACCGGCCCGGGCCTCCCCTGGGAGGAGCTGACGGCCGAGCACGGCCGCGAACCGCTGACCGACGCCCTGCTGGTCGAGCTGGCGAAGCGGGACGACTTCCCGGGGGAGCTGCGCGTCGACGTGCGGCTGGCGGAGGTGCGGCTGGAGCACAACGCCCATCCGCACCGCCTCACCGGCCCGCGCCCCACCGCGCTGGAGCTGCTGCGCCACCACCAGCTCCCCCGGTACTTCCGGCAGGAGTGGCTGGACAAGGCGGTGTCCTACGGGCAGCTGTCCCTGTCGGAGGTCCTGCACGAGGCCCGGCCCGCCATCGTGGCCGCGACCTACCTGTCGAAATATCCGGCGAACCGCCCCCAGGAGGCCGGGGCCGGCGGCACGGACGAGCAGTTCCGCCGGGCCCGCCGGGAGGCCGTGGATCTGGTCGCCTCCCACCTGGGCAAGGATCCGGAGGCCTGGGCGGTGGCCCTGCGGCTGATGCCCGAGTTCACCGGCACCCTCCCCGAGCTGCTGACCACCACGGCGGCGGTGATCAGCTGAAGGCGAGCGCGGCCGAGAGGGGCCACGGGGACGACTCGGACGGCAGTGTCTGCTCCGTCCAGATGACCTTGCCGCTCCTGGTGTAGCGGGTGCCCCAGCGCTGGACCATCTGGGCCACCAGGAACAGCCCGCGCCCGCCCTCGTCGGTTGTGGCGGCCCGGCGCAGATGGGGCGCGGTGGTGCTGCCGTCGGCGACCTCGCAGATCAGGGACCGGTCGCGGAGCAGGCGCAGCCGGATGGGGCCGGAGGCGTGGCGGATGGCGTTGCCGAGCAGTTCGCTGACCACCAGCTCGGTGGTGAAGGCCGCCTCGTCCAGGCCCCAGTCGTCGAGGGTCCGGGCCACCGCGGCCCGCATGTCGGAGACGACCGCGGGGTCCGCCGGGAGGTCCCAGGAGGCGACGTGGTCCTCGGCCAGGCCAGTGGTTCCGGCGACGAGCAGCGCCACGTCGTCGGTGGGGTGGTCCTGCGGCAGGGCCTCCATCACCGCCCGGCAGGTCTGCTCGGGGTCGGCGCCGGTGCCCGCGAGTGCGCCGAGCAGGCGCTCGAGACCGGTGTCGACGTCGACGTCGCCGGCCTGGAGGAGCCCGTTGGTGTACAGCACCAGCCGGCTGCCGTCGGGGAGGTCGATGTCGGCGGCCTCGAAGGGCAGCCCGACCAGGCCGAGCGGCGGTCCGGCGGGCAGGTCCAGGAGGGTCGCCGTGCCGTCCGGGCGCACCAGGGCGGGCGGCGGGTGGCCGGCCCGCGCCAGGCCGCAGCGCCGGGCCACGGGGTCGTAGACCGCGTACAGGCAGGTGGCCCCGGCGACCCCGGGCCCGCTCGCGCCGTTCGCGGCGGTCTCCTCCCGGTCCAGGCGGTCCACCACCTCGTCGAGGTAGGTCAGCAGCTCATCGGGGGGCAGGTCGAGGGCGGCGAAGTTGTGCACCGCGGTGCGCAGGCGGCCCATGGTGGCGGCGGCGTGCAGGCCGTGGCCGACGACGTCGCCGACGACGAAGGCGATGCGGGCGCCGGAGAGAGGGATGACGTCGAACCAGTCGCCGCCCACCCCGGCGTGCCCGGGCACATAGCGGTGGGCGACCTCGACGGCCTCGTGCTCGGGCAGGTCGCGGGGGAGCAGGCTGCGCTGGAGGGCCAGGGCGACGGCGTGCTCGCGCGCGTAGCGGCGGGCGTTGTCGATGTACGCGGCCGCCTGGCTGACCAGTTCCTCGGCGAGGGTGAGATCGTCGTCCTCGAAGGGCTCGGCGCGCGCCGAGCGCCAGAACTCGGCCTGCCCGAGGATGACGCCGCGCGCGGTGAGCGGCACCGCCACCGAGCCGATCGGCTCGCCCATCAGCCGCAGCGACGAGGGTTCGCGGACGCCGCTGACCGCGACGCGGCGCATCCGGGTGTCGGCGGGGTCCGGCTCCTCATAGCGCAGGACCGACTCCAGCAGGTCGACGGTGACGAAGTCGGCGAAGCGCGGCACGGCGACCTGGGCCAGCTCCTGGGCGGTGCGCACCATGTCGAGCGTGGTGCCGACCTCGACCCCGGCGTAGTACAGCAGCTCAAGGCGCTCCCGCGCCCGGTCGGCCTTGTCCGTCAGGGCTTGCAGTTCGGTGGTGTCGCGCAGGGTGGCCACGCTGCCCCAGGGCTGTCCGCGCCGGCTGGCGGGGCGCTGGTTGATGGCCAGCAGCCGCTCCCCCACCTGGTGGACCTCGTCGGTGGCCGGCCGGCCTGAGGCGAGCAGGCCGGCGGTGTCCGGCGGGAGCCCGGCGTCGGCCACCTGCTTCCCCTGGGCGCCGGGCGGAAGGGCGAGCAGCCTGCACGCCTCGTCGTTGGCGAGCAGCAGCCTGCCGTCGCGGTCGACGATCAGCACGCCCTCCCGTACGGCGCGCAGCACGGCGTCGTGGTGCTCGTACATTCTGGCGATCTGGGCGGGCCCGAGGCCACGGGTCTGGTGCCGCAGCCGCCGGTTCACGAGCGCCGCCCCGCCCGCGCCGAGCGCGAGGGCCACGCCCAGGGAGCCGAGCATGAAGGGCAGCTGGCGGTCGACCGAGCGGCGCACGTTGGGGATGGTGACCCCGGCGTTGACGATGCCGATCACCTTTCCGCTCGCATCGGTGACCGGGACCGCCGCCCGGATGGAGGGGGCGGAGAGGGTCACGCCCGGGACCTTGCTGGTGAAGGCGCGGCCGACCGTGGCCGGGTACAGGGATTGGTCGACGCGCTTGCCGATCTGGTGGGGGTTGGGGTGGGTGTAGCGGATGCCGCTCGGGCTCGTCACCACGATGTAGTCGATGCCGGCGTCGCGTGTGACCCGCTGGGCGAAGGGCTGGAGCGTGGCGGTGGGGTGGCGGGACTCCAGGGCGCCGAGCACCCCCGGGGCGCGGGCGAAGGAGTGCGCGACGGCGAGCGCGCGGCCCCGGGCCTGCTTCTCGCCGCTGCTCCGGGCCTGTAGGAACAGCGCGGCGCCCGTGGCGACCAGGAGCAGGGCCGTGATCACCAGCATCAGGACGAGCGCCTGTCCGGCGACACTGCGGGAGCGTAGCGCCGAACCCACCTTCATCTGGTCTTTTTAGCACATTTAGGACATTTGCACCCCGTCGGCGCCCGCGGCCACGGCCCGCCGGGGCCGGGTCACATGTTGATCATGTGGCCCGCGAGGCCGTGCACGGCCTCCTTGACCGCCTCGGAGAGCGTGGGGTGGGCATGGACATTGCGCGCCACCTCGTGGGCGGTCAGATCCCAGCGCTGCGCCAGCGTCAGCTCCGGCAGCAGCTCGGTGACCTCCGGGCCGATCAGATGGCCGCCCAGCAGCTCGCCGTGGCGGCCGTCCGCGATCAGCTTCACAAAGCCGACCGGGTCCCCGAGGCCCTGCGCCTTCCCGTTCGCGGTGAACGGGAACTTCGCCACCCGCACATCGAAGCCCAGCTCCCGGGCCTGGGCCTCGGTCCAGCCGAAGCTGGCGATCTGAGGCTGGCAGAAGGTCGCCCGCGGGATCATCACATAGTCCAGCGCCATGGTCTCCGCGCCCGCGATCGTCTCGGCGGCGACGACCCCCATCGCCTCGGCCGCATGGGCGAGCATCAGCATCGCGGTGACGTCCCCGACCGCGAAGATGTGCGGCACGTTGGTGCGGCAGTAGGCGTCGACGGCGATGGCGCCCCGCTCGGTCAGCCCGACGCCGGCGTTCTCCAGGCCGTAGCCGGTGACCCGCGGCCGGAACCCGATCGCCTGGAGCACCGCCTGGGCCTGGAGCGTCTGCCGCTGGCCGCCCGTGGTCACCATGACCTTCACCGAGGGGCCCGCGTCGTTGATCGCCTCGACCCGGGTGGAGGTGAGGACGTCGATGCCGAGCCTGCGATAGCGGCGAGCGAGCTCCGCGGAGACCTCCTCGTCCTCCAGCGGGACGATCCGGTCCAGGAACTCCACGAGCGTCACCCGCACCCCGTAGCTGCGCATGATGTACGCGAACTCGACGCCGATGGCGCCCGCGCCCGCGATGATCACGCTCTCGGGCAGCTCCGGGCTGAGGATCTGCTCCTCGTACGTCACCACGCGCTCGCTGAGCGAGGTGCCGGGCAGCAGATTGGTGACCGCGCCTGTGGCGATCACGCAGTGGCCGAAGGTGAGCGTCTCCGTTCCCCCGGCGGCCAGGTCGATCCGCAGCGTACGGTCGTCGAGGAAGGTGCCCCGGCCGTCGTACTCCGCGATCTCGTTCTTCTTCATCAGGTAGTGGACGCCCCTGACCCGCCCGTCCGCGACCTTGCGGCTGCGCTCATAGGCCGCCCGGTAGTCCGGGATCACCTGCCCGTCCACCCGGATGCCGAAGGTCTGGGCCTCCTCGGTGAACAGATGGACCAGCTCGGCGTTCCGCAGCAGGGCCTTGGAGGGGATGCAGCCCACGTTCAGACACACCCCTCCCCAGAACCGCTCCTCCACGACGGCCACGGACAGCCCGAGTTGCGCGGCGCGGATCGCCGCCACATAGCCGCCCGACCCCGCCCCCAGGACCACGACGTCAAAGTGTGCGCTCATGCGTCGCACCTTAGACAGCAATCCCGGATAAAGCAGGACGTACCGACCAGGGCGGAGCCGATAGAGTCAGAGCATGGCTTCAGGGATGGCTTCAGATGAGGGGCCCGTGCGGGTCGACAGCTGGATCTGGTCCGTACGGCTGACGAAGACGCGGTCGCTGGCCGCCACGGCCTGCCGCGGCGGACACGTCCGCGTCAACGGGGATCGCGTCAAGGCGGCCCAGGCCGTGCGGCCGGGGGACGAGGTGCGGATCTTCCACGCCGGGCGGGAGCGGATCGTCGTCGTGAAACGCCTGGTGCGCAAGCGGGTCGGGGCGGCCGTGGCGGCCGAGTGCTTTGTCGACAACTCCCCTCCCCCGCCGCCGCGCGAGGAGCTGGCCGCGGTCGGCCATCGCGACCGCGGCACCGGCCGCCCGACCAAGCGGGACCGCCGCGACATGGATCGGCTGCGCGGCCACTGAGCGACCGCGCCCGCCGCCGCGCCGCATCACCCCGGCCGCCGCCGTCCTACGCGCCGATCCCGGATCGGCGCAGGGCGGCGGCGGGCGGGCGCTCGCGCTGCGCGCCGTAGGCCAGGAAGTACGCCGGGACCCGCTTCAGCCAGGGCACCGCGTTCAGCACCCGCACCGCCCGGGCCCCGCCCCCGGGCGGGATGCGGCCGGCCAGCAGCGGCTCGATGAGGCGGGCATGGGCGATCCGCTGGAGCGCCTGCGTCCCCGCGGCGGTCGGCCATCGGCGGCGCTGCACCTCGCGCACCTCCCGCAGCCCCACGGTGCCCTTCCCCAGCGGCCCGGCGAGGATCCGGGCGGCGGCCACGGCGTCCTCGACGGCCAGGTTGATGCCGATCCCGAACACCGGCGACATCGCGTGCGCCGCGTCCCCGATGCACAGCAGCCCGGGGCGGTGCCAGCGCCGGAGCCGGTCCATCCGTACGTCGAGCAGCTTGACCTCGTCCCACGACCGCAGCGCATGGGTGCGGTCCGCCAGCCACGGGGCGATCTCCGCGAACTCGGCCATGAACGGGTCCAGGCCCGCCGCGCGCCGGGCCGCGTCGGTGCCCTTGGGGATCAGCACGGCGCACTGCCAGTACTCCCCCCGGTCGATCATGGCGGTCAGAAAGCG
The DNA here is from genome assembly GCF_040302705.1 of Streptomyces sp. NPDC097640. Classification (NCBI taxonomy): domain Bacteria; kingdom Bacillati; phylum Actinomycetota; class Actinomycetes; order Kitasatosporales; family Streptomycetaceae; genus Streptomyces; species Streptomyces sp. NPDC097640. The sequence continues at coordinate 102,770 of NZ_JBEOSB010000020.1, read as the reverse complement.
GTCGCCCGCGTTCCCCACCAGGCCCCGCGGGTCGCCCTCGTGCCGGGGCAGCCGGAGCCACCAGGCGTCCATCGGGCAGGGGAACTCCCGCAGCCCCAGCTCGGGCAGGCGCCTGGCCAGCGACCCGCGGCCGTCGCAGGCCACGGTCAGGGTGGCCCGCAGCTCGCCGACGCTCCCGTCCTCGGTGCGGTAGCGCACCCCCATGACCCGGCCGCGCTCCATGAGAAAGGAGGTCGCCTCGGTGTTCATCCGCAACCGGAAGGAGGGCTCCCGCTCGCCCTCGTCGGCCAGCAGGTTCAGCAGGTCCCACTGCGGGACCATGGCGACGTAGTTGTACTTGCCCGGCAGCGAGCCGATGTCGCCGACGGTGAACAGCGAGCGGCCCGGGCCGATCGGCAGCTGGACGGTGCGCACATGACGCTGCGGCAGCGCGGCGAACCGCTCGGCGAGCCCCAGCTCGTCCAGGAGCGTCAGCGTGCTCGGATGCACGGTGTCGCCGCGGAAGTCCCGCAGGAAGTCGCCGTGCTTCTCCAGGACGGTGACCTCGACCCCGGCGCGGGCCAGCAGCAGCCCGAGCACCATCCCGGCTGGTCCGCCGCCCACCACACAACAGGTGGTGCGCTCCATGGCATCCACTCCCTTCGGCTCCCGGCCGCGGCCATTCGGGGGAACGGAGCGGCCGGTCAGGAGCCTTCCCCCCTCGAGCTTCGTCAGCCGGACATCGACAGGCATCCGCAACAGATCCAGACGGAGGTACCCGGATTTCTCCCGTTGAGTCGTCCGGCCCTCCCGTCCGTATCTCCTCCTGACGGTCTCGACGCTATCGACGGAATCGACGGTCTCGACAGAGGAGGTCTGTATGGCTGCTGCCGGAACCGATCCCGAACAGCCCACCGGACGGCAGGTGATCGAGCCGACCAGGATCTTCCGCGCGGGCGTCAAGTCCGGCAAGGACGACGACCCGCCGGTCGATCCCTGGATGGAGGAGCTGGACCTCTTCCGCCCGCTGATCGCGTCGGCGCCGCCCCGCGTGTACAACAGCTCCGACGCGGACACCGAGGAGTTCGAGCCGGGGCTGGGGGCGGCCACCGAGCCGACGGCCACCGCCGCCGAGCCCGAGCCCGAGCCCGAGGCGTCGTCCCGGAGCCGGCCGCGCACCGCCGCCCTGGCCGTCGCGGGGGCGGCCGGCGCGGCCGTCGCGCTCGCGCTCGTCCTGCTCCTGTCCGGCTCCGAGGGATCCACCGCGGCACCGTCGGACACGGGGCGCGGTACCTCGGCCCCGGCCGCGCCCACCGAGTCCGCCGCGCCCACCGCCCCTACCGAGTCCGCCGCGCCCGCCTCGCCGGGCGGGGACGGCCCGCAGGGCCAGGCCCCGGTGCTGTCCCTGGGGGACAGCGGCCCGGAGGTCTCCGAGCTCCAGTCCCGGCTGCTGCGGATCCCGGACGTCTACACCGGCGGGGCGGTCAACGGCCAGTACGACCAGAGCCTCGCCTCCGCCGTGGCCCGGTTCCAGCTGTGGTACGGGATCCGCGGCGACGAGGACGGGGTGTACGGCGACGACACCCGGCGCGATCTGGAGTCCCGCACCTGAGCCCGGCAGCCGCCGTGCCCAGCCTGTCGTGGCTCGGTCACTTGACGAAGTCCCGGACGACCCGCGGAGGCCAGGAGCCGACTTCGAGCACGCCCATCGAGTAGGCGCGGGAGACCAGCGCGGCCCGGTTGGGGACCCGCAGCTTACGGAGCAACCGCGTCACGTGGTACTCGACGCCCTGGCGGCTGAGGTAGAGCCGGGACGCCAGGGGGATGGTCGAGATCCCGGCGGCGATGCCCTCCAGAATGCGTGCCTCGATCTCGGTGATGACCTTCTTGTGCTGGGTGACGACGTCGGCGTCCTCGAAGCCGTCGGCGGAGCGCATCACCACCAGGATGGAGGCGACGCGGGAGGTCTCCCCGCGCACCGCGACCGCCGTGAGCGCGCTGGTGAACGCGGTGCCTTCGGCCGAGACGGCGACGACGTGGGTGGCGAACCGGCGGCGGCTGCCGTCGACGAGCCGGGCGAACTGGTGTCTGAGCGGGTGTCGCAGGCTGGGGTGTGTCAGGTCGCAGAAGCCCCGGCCGCAGACGTCCGCGGAGGAGCCCCCGAACTGGCGGAAGAACTCCTGGTTCGCCTGCTGGACGAGCAGGCTCGCGTCGAGGCGGGCCACACACGCGCCGGGCTGGTCGAACTGCCCGAGGAGGTCCGCGTAGTCGAGCCGATCGCGTCCTGCGTCATGGGAGGTTGGCTGAACTGTGCCTGCCGGTGCGGGAGTCGCCAATGGCCTGCCGCCCTTCGTGGACCGTTCCCCGGAAATAACGGGAACGAAATAGTTGTCGTGCATTTTCATATTCCGGTTCGGAGACTAGGTAGCCCCGGCCAGGGGAGTCAACGTCCACCGGAGCGGGTCGGCAAATCCTGTGGTGGGTGCGGCGGATGGTTCGGTCCGCGGGCCGCGGTTTCGGTGCCTCGGTACGGTGTCGCCGCTGGGCGTACCGTCCCCATAGTCAACGCTCTGACCTGCTCGGCAGGTTGCCCCGTCGAAAGACGGACCGGGTGTGGCGCCCGGCGCGGGAGCGGGGACCGAACCCCCGGGCATGGCATGCCGAGGAGACCCGTGGGTAGCGGGCCCGGCCGGCGGCGCATTAGCGGCGTTAACTCCCTTTGACCGCCTGGAGCCTGGGCAGCGCGGCGATGAGTTCACGGCGCCCGGAAACGGCCAGCTTGCGATAGGAATTCGTCAGGTGCTTCTCGATGGCGCGGGATGACACGCCCAGCTCTCCGGCGATCTCCGTATTGGTCAGCCCCCGGCCGGCGAGGGCGACCACCCGGCGCTCGGTGCGGGTCAGCACCCGCTCCGGCCGGACCGCGACGCCCGGGCCGTCGCTGCGGGCCCGTTCGACCAGCCATGGCGCCTCGCACTCGGCGGCCAGCGCCGCGGCCTCCCGCAGCAGTTCGCCGGACTCGGCGCGGCCTTCGAGGCGCCGGCCCAGCACCAGCAGGGCGCGGGCGAGTTCGAGTTCGTTGGCCGAGCGGCGCAGCACGCCGACCGCCTCGCGCAGCAGGGCCTCCCCCTGATCGCCGCCCAGCAGCGAGCCCTTGAGCCGCAGGGCCCGGCCGATGGCCACGGGGGCGCCCCACTCCTCGGCCCGCAGCCGCTCCTCCTCGGCGAGCGCGAGCGCCGAACGGATGTCGCCGAGCCGCTGGTAGAGCCCGGCCGCGCGGGGCCGCCACGGGAACAGCACCGGGTTGCGCCAGCCCGCCGCCTCCAGCCTTCGGCCGCTGGCCATCAGGATCTCCACGGCGGCGGCCCAGTGGCCGCGGTGGGCGTCCACGGCCGCGCCCAGGAACTGAAGCCCCGCCGTCAGGGTCAGGCAGGAGGACCGGTGTGGTGAGGCGCGGTCCAGCATCCGCTCGATCAGCGCGGGATCGCCCATCTCCAGGGCCGTGAAGATGAGGGCGACGGTGGAGGTGACGCCCAGTTCGTGCCAGTGGGCCTCGGACAGCCGCAGCGCGCGCTCGGCGTGCGCGTGGGCCCGGGCGGCCCGGCCGCACGCCATGAACACCATCGCCCGCTCGAGGTGGCCGAATCCGTCGGCGACCGTGGCGGCCGCGTGCGGCCGGCCGATCCGCTGCTCGACGGACAGCCAGGTGCCGAGGGCGTCGACGGAGTCGGCGGCGACCAGGGTGACGGTGGTCAGCGGCAGCGCGGAGTACACCCGCGCGGTCGCGGCCGGCTCGCGCTCCAGGAGGCGCCCGGCCAGCCGGGTGAGCTCGGCCGCGGGCAGCCGGCAGGCGAGCATGGCGGCGTAGAGCAGCACCGCGACCAGTTCGCGCTCGGCGGCCGTGGCCGTCGGCGGCTCCGCCCCCATCCCGCCGAGCCGCTCCACCGCCGAGGCCAGCTCCGCCGGGTCCTCGATGGCGCCCTGGCGCAGCCGCGCCTCCAGCCGCAGGGCCACCTCGCGCGACGCCCCCTCCAGCGCGTCCGGCGGGCCGAGCTCCTCGGCGACCTGGCGCAGCAGGTCGCGCGCGGAGAAGGTGGTCGGGCCCATGACGGCCGGGGAGAGCCGCAGCGCCGCGGCGGCGCGGTGGGCGGCGGTGGGGAGCAGCGGGATCGCCTGGGAGATGTGGCGTTCGCAGGCCGCCGGGTCCGGGCCGCGCTCCGCGGTGGCCAGGTCGATCAGCAGCCGCGCCCGGCCCTCCCCCGACAGGGAGCCGTCCAGCAGCGCGCGCCGCAGATAGCGCATCGCGGCCTCGGGGGCGCCCCGGCGCAGCGCCACGTCCGCGGCGGCCCGCAGCACGCCCACCGACCACGGGTGGCGGGAGGTGACGCCCAGCATCAGCTGAGCGGCGACCTGTTCGTCGGAGCGCCCGCCCCGGTACAGCAGCTCCGCCGCGCGGTCGTGCAGCCGCTCCCGCTCCGCCACGGACAGGGTGGACTGGACGGCGTCCGCCACGACGGGGTGGACGAAGCGGGGTTCCCGCTCGTCGGCCACCAGCCCCAGCGCGTGGAGGGCGCGCAGCGCCGCCGCGAACCCGATCGGGTCCAGGCCGGCCAGCAGCGCGACGAGTTGAGGGTCGCCCTGGTCGCCGAGGGCCGCGATCGCGGCGGCCAGGTCGCGGATGGGGCGCGGCTGGAGGCCCACGCACCGGGCGAGCCGCTCGCGCAGGTGCGGGGGCCGGGACGCGCGGGCCGCCGCGGCCCGGTCGGCGGTCGGCCGGGGCCCGGCGTCCGCGAGGTCCGGGAGTACGGAGGTCAGCAGCAGCGGATTGCCGGCACAGGTCTCGTGGCAGGCGCGGACGAACTCCTCGTCGCCCGGCTCACCGAAGTGGTCGCGGATCAGCTCCGCGGTGGCCCGGGACGACAGCGGGCGGGGGCGCAGCCGGTGTGTCGCGGCCTCGACGACCTCGCACAGCAGGGGGTCCCGGGCGCGCGGCTCCCCGTCCCGCAGGGTGCACACCAAGACGGCGCGCAGCCCCCGCAGCCGCTTGGCCAGATAGGCCAGCCATCGCAGCGAGGGGGTGTCCACCCACTGGAGGTCGTCCACCAGGATCAGCAGCGGGCCGTCGGCGCAGACGCCCTCCAGCAGCGAGCGCAGGGCCCGCAGCACCGGTTCGAAGGCGGCGGTGGGTGCGTCGTCCGCGGGCATGGCCTCGTCGGCGGGGAACAGCCGGGCGACGTCGGCGACGTCGGCGAACTCGCGCGTCCAGCGCTCACGCAGCTCCCGGGGCGCGCCCGCCAGCAGGCTGTCGAACAGCTGGCGCACCACACCGAAGGCGAACTCCGCCTCCACGGGGGCCGCGTTGGCGCGCAGCACGCGCACGTCGTCGTCCGCGGCCCGCGCGGGCAGCCGCTGGAGCAGCGCGGACCGGCCGATGCCGAGCGGGCCGGTCAGCAGGACGAGGGACGGACGGCCCTCGCGGGCGTCCCGTAACGCCTCGCCGATCTGCGCCAGTTCGTCGTCCCGCTCATGCAACATCCGTGTCGTAGCCCTCCATCGAGCGCACCAGCGCACGCAGTTCGGCCCGGCCGCTGATCCGCAGCTTCCGGTACGCGCCGCTCAGCCGCAGCTCCACCGTACGGGTGGTGACCGAGAGCGTGTCGGCGATGTCCCGGTTGCCGTGGCCGAGACCCGCGAGGGTGGCGGTCCGCCGCTCGGCCTCGGACAGCGCGGCCCAGGCGGCGGGCCGGTCGTGGCCCGCGAAGGTGGGCGGCCTGCCCAGGCGCTGGGCGAGCGCGCGGGCCCGGGTGGCCGGTCTGCTGCCGGGGTGGGCCGCGGTGAGCCGGGTCAGCTCGGCCACCAGGGGGGCCGCGATCTGCCGCCGCCCCGCGTCCAGCTCCGCCGTGGCCAGCTCGATCAGCGCCCCGGTGTAGGCCATCGTGGCGGGGGTGACCCGGAGAAGGCGCACAGCCTCGCGCAGCCTGGCCGTCCGTTCCTCGCGGACGGCCCGCCCGACGCCCAGCTCGGCCCAGCCGACGGCGCTCGGCGCGCCCCAGCGCCGGGCCAGGGCCAGCTCGTCGTGGCTGAGCCGCTGTGCCTCCTGGTGGTGGCCGAGCGCGTGACAGGCCCGGGCGGCCATGGAACGCCAGGGCACCAGGGCCGGGTTGTCGTACTGGAGGCGCAGCAGCCGCCGGCCGGCGGCCAGCAGCAGGTCGACCGCCTCGACCGGCCTGCCGTCGGCGATGGCCACCAGCCCTCTGGCGAACAGCAGATGGGCCCCGGCCATGCTGTTCCACGAGGCGTCGGGGTCGGGCAGGGCCGCGAGCGACTGGGCCCGCTCGCGGTCTCCGCTCTCCAGCGCGACGAGGATCCGCACGGCCCGCGCGTAGGGGGCGTAGAGGGGGTGCCAGTGGCCCTGCGGCAGGGCCCGCTCGGCGGCGGCGACATCCCGCTCGGCCAGGTCGGACCGGCCCCGGCGCAGGCTGAGTTCGCCGCGCGCGGTGAGGACGAGCGCGGCGGCGGCGCGGGCCGGGCCGCGCCGGACCTCGGCGAGCAGGACGTCCAGCCGCCGCGCGGCCTCGTCCAGGTCGTCGGTCAGGCACAGCGCCCGGCACGCCACCAGCCGGGGCAGCAGCAGCGCACCCTCGTCACCGCGGTCGGCGAAGGCGCCGCGGGCCAGCGCCCTGGTGGTGAGCAGGTCCTCGCCGCGCAGGGCCAGCTCCCAGGCGCGCACCCCCGACTGGGCGGGCGAGGCCGGGTGGCCGGGCAGCGCGGGAACCTCGTGCAGCAGCAGGTCGGTGTCGTCGTGGCGGCCCATTTCGGCGAGCCAGAACAGGGCGGTCAGGGCGTCTCGTTCGCCGTCCCGCGCGACCGGCAGCGCGTCCGCCAGCGCCCGGCGTACGACATCGTTGCCGCCGCGGGCCAGCGCCAGGTCGGCGGCGTGCATCCGCGCCCCGGCGAGTTCGGGGCCCGGCGAGCGGAGGATCCGGGCGAACCGGCGGTCGCCGGCCTCCGGCGCCTCCACGACCTCCAGGGAGGCCAGCTCAAGGCTCAGCCGGGCCCGCTGCTCGCGGTCCAGCGGCTCTTCCAGCGCGCGGGTCAGACAGGCGATCGCGCGACCGTGGTCGCCGACGCGCAGCGCGTCCGCGCAGGCGCGGCGCAGCGCGTGGACGGCCCAGGGCGCGCCGACCGGACGGGCGGCGAGCAGCAGCGCGGCGATGGCCGCGTCGTCCACCGCGGCCCGGTGGGCCAGCTCCGCGGCGCGCGCGTACAGGTCGGCCCGCTCGCCGGCGGGCATCTCCTCCAGCACCCGGGCCCGGACCTCCGGGCCGGGGAGCCGCAGCGCCGCCCCGGTGCCGGGGGCGGTGAGGCCGGTCGCCTCCAGCGTCTCGCGCAGCCCGGCCTCTTGCTCCGGGCGCGGGTCGAGGAGCGTGCACACCAGGGGGAAGTCCAGCAGGTCGCCGCAGACGGCCAGGGCGCGCAGGGCCGCGACCGCCGGGGCGGGCAGGCCGCGCAGCGCGCGGGTGGCGTGGTCGGCGGTGACGGCGGCGGTGATCGCGCGCAGTCGGGGCACTTGGGCGTCGACCGGTCGGTGTCCGGCGTCGGTGAAGCGGCGCAGCGCGTCGTGGAGGACGGCCGGATGGCCCGCGGTGGCGTCGGCCGCCGCCGCGGTGAACCGTTCCTGCCCCGGGCCGCCGCACACCAGGGCCACCGCGGCCGCGACCTCGGCCGAGTCCAGCGGGCGAAGCGTCAGCCGGGTCACGGGGAGGGACCCCGGGGCCCCGGGGTCGACCAGGTGGGCGGGGCCACTGGCACCGGCGAGCACCGCGACCGGCGCGCCGGGCAGCCGCCGTACGAGCGCCTGGAGCCAGCGCAGCGAGTGCGGGTCCAGCCACTGCACGTCGGCGACGGTCAGCAGCGTCGGCCGGTCCCGGGCCGTGCGCAGCAGCTCGGCCAGGCCCGGTAACGGCCCGGCCGGGCCCTCGGGTGTGGTGTCGGCGGCGGGGCCCACCAGTTGGTTCACCGCTCCGTACGCGAGATCGGTCTCGCCGGGGGTGCCCCGGGCGCGCAGCACGCGCAGGCCGCGGTCCTCGGCGAGCCCGGCGGCCCAGCGCAGCAGCGCGTCTTGTCCGAAGCCCGCCGCGCCGGTCAGGGTGACGACCGCCGGGTGGTGTGCGCTCAGGCCGGCCACGGCCCGGGCCAGGACCGCCCGCTCACGTTCGCGCCCGATGAGGGGGAGCCCGGAGAGCTGCATGCGGCTCACTGTACACTGAGTTTATAGCCAGGGCCGGTCCGAGCGGCGGGACGCACCGCTCAACTCCGCCCGCGGGACGCGGAAACCCAGGCCGGCGCCCGTGGATCGGGGGCGCTCCGGGTGTGCAGCACGGCGCCGAGCTCGGCCCGGTGACCGACGCTCAACTTGCGGTAGACGCCGGTCAGATGCATCTCGACGGTGCGCACCGTGATGAACAGCGACTCCGCTATCTCGCGGTTGCCCGCCCCGGCCGCGGCGAGGTTCGCGACCGTGCGCTCCATACCGGTCAGCAGATCCAGCGGCGAGGCGGTGATCTCCCGCATCCGCCCGCCGGAGGCGACCAGCCGCCGCCGGGCCTCCTTGGCGAGTGCGAGCGCCCCGCAGCGCCAGGCGAGGTCGGCGGCGGTTCGCAGATGCTCGCGGGCGCCGCGCGCGTCGCCCGCGTCCAGCAGCGCCCCGCCCAGCAGATACTCGGCCCTGGCGTGTTCGGCCCTGGCCGGCGACCGGGACAGCGACTCGACCGACTCGGCGAGCAGTTCGACGCCCCGGCTCCCCCCGGTGGTCACACCACGGGCGAGTGCGGCCAGCCCGAGCGCCCGGGACGTCCCCCACCGGTCGGCGAGGCCGGCGCCCCACTCGACGATGTCCCCGGCCTCCCCCGGGCGCTTCAGCTCGGCCAGCAGACAGGCCGCCTCGACCCACCAGGGCGCGAACGCCGGGTTGGTGAACCCCGTCTCCTCCAGGGACCTGCCGCAGTCCAGCAGCAGGCCGAGCGCCGTCTCGCGGTCGCCCAGCGCCCAGCGGGCCCGCGCCCGCGCCATCAGATAGAAGTGGTACTCCAGCACGAAGCCGTCCAGGTTCGGCCGGTCGATCTTCTCCAGCAGCGCCTCGGCCCGCTCCGGCTCGCCGCGGTCGACGAGAGCGGTGGCCAGCGCCGTCTGAGGCATGGTCACATGGCCGCTCCACCGCTCCCCGGCGATGATCTCCACCGCGGTCTGGGCGTCCGCCAGCGCGTCCGGGATCTCGCCCATCGCGTGCAGCATCAGGGCGCGGGAGGACAGGGCGAGCACATACGTCCACACCGCCGCGTTCTCCTGGCTGTAGCGCAGCGAGCGGTCCAGCGCCTCCAGCGAGCCCTGGACCTCGTCGGCGAGGGAGAGCGCCAGCGAGGAGAAGATCAGCGGCAGGGTGCCGGTCGCGGCGTCCGACCCCCGCTGCGCGCGCCGCGCCTGCCGCACCGCCCGCTCCGCCGAGCGGCCGTCCATCGCCGTCAGCACGCTCATCATGGCCAATATCTGACGCTGCGCCGGGGTGTCCCCCGCCGGGGCGGCCATCCGCGCGAAGCGGGCGCGGACGGCGGTGATCGTCGCCTTCTCGTCGCACCCCGTGATCAGCAGCACCGACTGGACGAGGGCGCGCAACTCGCGGTCGGCGGGATCGGGGTGGGGGCCGGACCCCAGCTCAGCCTCCAGCGCGTCCAGGACCTCGCCGAGCACCCGCACGGCGGCGGGCGCCCGCTGCACGGTCAGACATGCCATCCCCAGCTGGACGGCGATGGTCGCCCGGACGCGTATGTCCAGGGCCAGCTCCAGCGCCTCCTCCAGCAGCCCGATGGCCTCGCGCGGGTTGATCTCCGCCAGCGACCTGGCCAGTTGGGCGCGCGCCGACACGCTGTCCGGCTCCGCCTCCAGGACCCGGTACAGATAGCGGACCGCGGCCTCGGGGGCGCCCCGGGTCTCGGCCAGCGCGGCCGCGTCCCGCAGGACCCGCGCCATCCACGGCTGGTCCACGGCGGGCACCAGCAGCAGCTGGCCCGCGACCTCCTCGGCCGGCCGCCCGGCGTCGCTGAGCAACAGAGCCGCCCTGACCCGCAGCTCGCCCAGTTCCTCGGCGGCGGCCGAGTCCAGCAGCGCCGAGCGCACCACGTCATGCGCCGGCTCCAGCCGGTCGGGGGCGACCACCTCCGCGCGCCGCAGCGCCGCCACTGCCTCCTCGACCAGCGCGGCGGGCACTCCGGCCAGCGCCCCGACGTGCTCGGCCCGCTCCGACTCCACCTCGCCGAGCACCGCGATCGACGTGGCCACATCGCGCACCCAGGCGGGCAGGCGGTCCAGCAGGGCGCGCACGGACAGCGCGACCACGCCCTGGCCCACTTCGGCGACCGCGCCCAGGCCCTTCTCGTCCGGCGACGCCCCCCTGGCCCGCAACTCGCCCAGCAGCCTGGCGAGCTTCAGCGGGTTGCCCCCGGAGACGGCCGCGGCGCGCTCGACGAAGGAGGGGTCCACGGGCGCCGGGAAGACCCGCCCGACCATCTCCCCCACCCCGTCCTCGGTCAGCGGCTCCAGACGCAGCGCCGTGGAGCGGGGGTGGGCGGCGATGTCCGCGAGGGCGCCGGGGGCGGCGGGCTCGGCCTCGGTGCGCCGGGCCAGCACCACCAGCAGCGGCAGGTCGTCCGCGCGGCGCAGCAGGAAGTCGATCCAGCGCAGCGACCGCTCGTCGCACCAGTGCGCGTCGTCCAGGACGAGCACCAGCGGGCCGCGCGCCGTCAGATTGACCGTGAGCCAGTAGAGCCCGTGCAGCACGGGGTAGACGGTCGCGGCCGTGCCCGGCCCCTCCTCGCCGGGGCGCGGCCGCAGGGCGGGCAGCGCGCGGCGGGCGCTGCCCCGCAGCAGCGGGGAGTCCCCGGCATCCTCGGCGCCTTTCTCGGCCTCGGTCAGTCCCAAGCGGCCGAACAGGGCCCGTACGCCGCCGTAGCCCGCGTTGGTGACGACCTCGCCGCATCTGCCGTGGAGCACCGTCATGTCCCGGCACGCCCCGCCGTTCACAAAGGCGTGCAGCAGACTGGTCTTGCCGATACCGGCCGGGCCGGACAGGATGACCAACCCGGCGCGCCCGGAGCGCGCCGCCTCGGCGTGCTCACCCAGGGTCGCCAGCTCGCGGGAGCGCCCGATCAGGGAGCCGGATAACCAGGATTCGCCGGTCCGGTCCATCACAAGCCCCCTCGCGCCCCAACCCGCTGCGATAAGCCGGACAAAATATGCTACTCAATGCGATCACAAGGCTACACGAGTGATACGAAGGTGATCAACCGATGCGTCAGTGATCGGTGATGCCCTACGGAATCGGTGTTCGCGCCACAGCCGCGGCGGCCCGCCGGGCGGGCATGGCGAGGCCCGGGGCCGGAAGTCGCGGTGGAGGGCACTCACCTCCGGTCCCCGGGCCATTCGGCATCACGGAGTGCGTGTTTGCGCTGTACCGTCCGATGGCATCTCCTTTCGTCGAGGGTCACATGTCGTTGTTGATCAGGGGGCGTCGGGGTGTCCCTCGGCGCCGGGGCGGATGTGCAGCTCGAACCACACCGTCTTGCCCGAGCCCGTCCGCTGGCTGCCCCAGCAGCGGGCCAGCAGGTCGATCATGTAGAGGCCCCGGCCCCCCTCGTCGTCCTCGCAGGCCTCACGGGCACACGGGGGCGTGGGGTCGGCGTCCTCCACCTCACAGCGCAGCGCGTCCTCCGCGGGGCACAGGCACAGCGTCAGCCGCACCTGCCCCCCGGTGTAGCGCAGCGCGTTGGTGACAACCTCGCTCACCAGCAGTTCCGCATCGTCCGCCGGGCCTGCGAGCGCCCATACGGCCAGCTGCGACAGCACCAGCCGCCGGGCGGTGGACACCGAGGAGGGATGGGACGGCAGCACCCAGGACACCCCCCGGTCGGCGGCGCGGGCTCCACGCCGCGCCGGCCGCCGGAGGGTGCCGGGCGGTGGCGCGAGGGCCACGGTGGGTGCATTCGTCATGCGGTCTGGTCCGGGGAGGTACGGGGGGCGGGGACGACGCGTCCGTCGGGGAGCAGTTCACCCGTGTCCGCGAAGATCACCACACCGTTGCACAGGAGGCTCCACCCCTGCTCGGGGTGGGTTGCCACGAGACGCGCCGAATCGTGATCAGTGGCTTCGGCGGGCGGGCAGGGAGGCTGGTGGTCACACATGGCTCGGGCCTTCGATCTTCCGCCGACTTCCGGCGGAATCCGGAATCGAGACATTCAGCATGCGTCCGGGGACATCCCCCGGGGAGGGGAGAAATCCCCGCATGGGTACCTGAGTGGTCTTTCGGGGCTCGGTCGCCTCCTTTTAGGGCTCGGTTCGCCTCCGGGGCGCCTCAGCCCCTGTCGACGGTCGACCGTGCTCGGCCCTTCGTTCCTCAGGGCCTCCGCGCGCTCTCCCTTTCACGGTGCACATCAGCGCCTCCGGCGCGGGCGGCGCGCCCCTTCGGCTCACTCGCCGGCGCCCGCCGCCGGACTCACGCGCCGGCCGAGGCCGCGCGGCGGCCGCGGGGGCGGGGCCGGTGGGGGGCGTGGAGCGCGGCGGCCGCGGCCTCGTCGTCCGTCAGCCGCGTCCCCGCCCGGTACGCGGCGGCGTACGCGGCGCCGCCCAGGTCGGCGCGCAGCCGGACGGCGACCTCGTCGTGCACGGCGGCCAGGTGCCGGAACCCCGAGGGCGAGGCGCCCAGGGAGCTCCACATCTCGTCCGCCGCGCCGAGCAGCCGCGCGCCGTGCCCGGACTCTCCGCCGAAGGCCGCGATCCAGGCCAGCAACTCCAGGCACAGCGCCATCCCCCACCTGTCGCGCACCGCCCACCGGGTGCGCAGGGCGCCCCGCACCAGGGAGGTGGCGCGCCGCCGGTCGCCGCGGCGCCAGGTGTGCAGGCCCAGCGCCCACAGCGCGTAGGAGCGGGCCCACTGGGCCCCGCCGGCCTCGCACAGCGCCAGGCACTCCTCGCCGAAGGCCGAGGCCCGGGCGTCGCCGTACAGGGAGCAGGCCATGGTCAGCTGGTAGAGGGCGCTCATGACGCCGTTGCGGTCACCGGCCGCGCGGTGGCCCTCCAGCGCCTTCTCGATGAGGCGGATCGCCCGGGGGAAGTCGCCCTCGTACAGCGCGAGGCCGCCCCGGTGCTGGGTGGCGCGGATCAGGGTGGGCTCGTGCCCGAGCCGGAGGGCCAGGTCCCGGCACTCGTCGAGCCGGGGCAGCGCCGCGGCCGTGTCCCCCTGGAGCGTCGCGAGCCACGCGTCCACCCACAAGGCCTTGCCACGGGCCTCGCCGCCCTCGGGCGCGAGCCACAGCGCCTGGCCGAGCCAGTGGCGGCCCTCGCCGAGGCTGCCGCCGCAGATCCAGTGGGGCCACAGCCCAGCGGCGATCTCCAGACCGGCGCGGGCCTCGCCGGGCTCGGCGCAGCAGAACTCCAGGGCCGCGCGGAGGTTCGCGATCTCGCCGCGCAGCCGGGTGAGCCACTCCTCCTGGCGCGGGGTGAGCCACTCCTCCTCGGCCTCGCGCACCAGGTCGCGGTACCAGTCGCGGTGGCGCCGCCGCAGCGCCGCGGCCTGCCCGTATCCGGCCAGCCGCGCCCGGCCGTACTTGCGGATCGTCTCCAGCAGCCGGTAGCGGACCCGGCCGCCCCGCTCCTCCCGCACCAGAACCGACTTGTCGACCAGCCCGGTCACCAGATCGAGCACGTCCTCGCGGGCCAGGCCGTCGCCGGAGCAGATCTCCTCCGCCGCCCGCAGGTCGAAGTCCCCGGCGAACACCGACACCCGGGGCCACAGGGCCCGCTCGCCCGGGGAGCACAGGTCGAAGCTCCAGTCGACGGCCGCGCCCAGGGTCTCGTGGCGGGCCCGGGCAGGGGCGGCTTCCCCCGCCGCGGGCTCCGCTGCCCCGGCCTCCTCCGCAGCGGGCTCCAGGCACCGGTCCATCCGGTCCAGCACCTGCTCGGGGTCGAGGGTCCGCAGTACGGCGGCGGCCAGCTCGATGGCCAGCGGGAGTCCGTCCAGCCGCTCGCACAGCAGGGCCACGGTGTCGGCGTTGTGCGGGCCGAGGGTGAACGAGGGCGAGGCCCGCACCGCGCGGGCCACGAAGAGCTCCACCGCCGGGCAGCGTGCCAGCGCCTCCGGGCGGTGCCGCCGGTGCGGCTCGGGCACGGGCAGGGAGGGCACCCACAGGACCGTCTCCCCCTGCACCCGCAGCGGCTCACGGCTGGTGGCCAGCACGCACAGCCGGGGGGCGCGCCGCAGCAGGCCGTCGACGAGCCACGCGCAGGATTCCACCAGGTGCTCGCAGTTGTCGAGGAGCAGCAGCGCCCGCTTGCCGCTCAGATGATCCCCGAGCAGCTCCACCGCGGACCGCGCGGCCTGGTCCCGCAGCCCCACCGCGCCCGCGACGGTCTGCGGGAGCAGGCTCTGGTCCTCCAGCGCGGCGAGCTCGACCGTCCACACGCCGTCCGGGAAGTCCCCGCGCACCAGATCGGCCACGCCGAACGCCAGCCGGGTCTTGCCGACCCCCGCGACGCCGGTGAGGGTGAGCAGCCGCGTACGCCCGAGCAGCCGCCGGGCCTCGGACAGCTCGCCCGCCCGGCCGACCAGCCCGGACGCACCGGCCGACACCGCCGCACCGGCCGCTCCCGGCTCGCGGGCGGGCCCGGCCCCGCCGCGGCGCCCGCCCTCGTCACGCGTCGCCGTCATGCGATGTCCTTCGCTTCCGTCCTGCCACCGCCTCCGGCCGCCGGCCTGCACTCCCCACACGACTCCAAATGGCGCATTACCACCATTCTCCCCATTCCGCCCCCGACCCGCGCGCCCCCAAGAGGCCAGGCATAGCCTGGAAGCGTCGGGCCCGGCCCGATGGCCCGAGAAGGAGACCCGGCGGCCGGGACTGGTTCGAGGCATCCATGAGCGCGGTGGCATCAGGCACCTCGAACGGTCGGCACACCGGAAGGCTGCCGGCCGAGGTGACGAGTTTCGTGGGGCGTCGGCACGAGGCGGCCGAGGTCAAGCGGCTGCTGTCCGCCTCACGGCTGGTGACCCTGACCGGCGTGGGCGGGGTCGGCAAGACCCGGCTGGCGCTGCGGGTGGCCGAGGACGCGCGCCGCGCGTTCCCGGACGGGGTGTGGCTGGTCGAGCTGGCCGCGCTGGCCGACCCCGGGCTGCTGCCGCAGAGCGTCAGCGAGGCCCTGGAGCTGCGGGACCACTCCTCCCGGCCCGCGGTCGAGGCCCTGGTCGACCATCTGCGGGACAAGCAGGCGCTGATCCTCCTCGACAACTGCGAACAGCTGATAGAAGCCTGCGCCCTGCTCACCGGCCGGCTGCTGCGCGAGGCCCCCCGGCTGCGCGTCCTGGCCACCAGCCGGCAGGCGCTGGGCACCGCGGGCGAGCAGACCCTGGCCGTCCCGACGCTGGCGCTGCCGGACGCCACGGGCCCCCGGCTGTCCACCGCGGCACTGGCGCAGTGCGACGCGGTGCGGCTGTTCGTGGAGCGGGCCGGCGCCATCCTGCCCGGGTTCTCCGTCACCGAGACCAACCGGGACGCGGTGGAGCGGGTCTGCCGCCAGCTGGACGGCATCCCGCTGGGCATCGAGCTGGCGGCGGTACGGCTGCGGGCGCTGTCCGTACAGCAGTTGCTCGACCGGCTGGACGACCGGTTCCGGCTGCTCACCACGGGCTCGCGGGCCGTCCTGCCGCGCCATCAGACGCTGCGGGCGCTCGTCGACTGGAGCTACGACCTGTGCACCGAGAAAGAACAGCTGCTGTGGGCCCGGGTCTCGGTGTTCGCCGGGAGCCTGGACCTGGACGCGGCCGAGGCGGTGTGCGGCGGGGACGGCATCCACCGCGAGGACGTGCTGGACCTCGTGGCCGGGCTGGTGGACAAGTCGGTGCTGATCCGGGAGGACCACCCGGAGGCGGTCCGCTACCGGATGCTGGACACACTGCGCCACTACGGCCGGGAACGGCTCTCGGCGGCCGGGGAGGAGCCGGTGCGGCTGCGCCGCCACCGGGACTACTACCAGCGGCTGGCGGCCACGGCCCGCGCGGAGCTGTTCGGCCCCACCCAGGTGTCGTGGTTCGCCCGGCTCCAGCGCGAGCACGCCAATCTGCGCACCGCGCTGGAGTACAGCTTCACCGAGCCCGGGCAGGCCGCGGCCGGGCTCGGCATCGCGACCGACCTGCTCTACCACTGGATCACCAGCTACTACCTCGCCGAGGGGCGCGGCTGGCTGGACCGGGGCCTGGCCCTGTGCGCCGAGCCCACCGAGACGCGCGCCCGCGCGCTGTGGACCGACAGCTGGCTGGCCATCATCCAGACCGACATCGAGGCGGCCGCCGCCATGCTGGAGGAGTGCCGGGCGCTCGGCGTCCGGCTGGGCCGCGACGCGGTTCTCGGCTATGTCGCGCTCTACTCCGGGATGATCGCCATGTGCCGGGACGACCCCGAGTCGGCGATCGGGCTCTACGAGGAGGCGGTGGTGCGCCATCGCGCCGCCGACGACCCGGTGGGGCTGGCGCTCGCGCTCATCCGGCTCTCCCTGACCCACTCCTTCCTGGGCGACTCGCCGCGCGCCATCGCGCTGGGCGAGGAGTCGCTGGCGGTGTGCGACGCGTACGGGGAGGGCTGGCACCGCGCGTACGCGACGATGGCGCTCGGCGTCGAGGTGTGGCGCCAGGGCGACCACGAACGCGCGGCCGCCCTGGAGCGGGAGAGCCTGACCTTCAACCGCTCACTGGACGACCCGCTGGGAGTCGGGGTCAACCTGGAGGTGCTGGCCTGGATCTCGGCCTCGCAGAAGGGATACCAGCGGGCCGCCAGGATATTGGGCGCCCTGCGCACCATCTGGCAGAGCATCGGCGCCCCGCTGTCGGGGTACGGACATCTCATCCGCTACCACGAGGCCTGCGCGGCGGACACCCAGCGGGCCCTGGGCAAGCAGGCGTTCCAGGCGGCGGTCAAGGAGGGCATCCGGCTCTCCTACGACGAGGCGCTCACATACGCGCTCCTGGATCAGCTGCCCGCCCGGGCCCCGGCCGCGGAGGCCGAACAGCCCTCGCCGCTGACGCCGCGCGAGACCGAGATCGCGCGACTGGTCGCCCAGGGGCTGAGCAACAAGGAGATCGCGGCCGCGCTGGTGATCGCCCAGCGCACCGCCGAGGGCCATATCGAGCGCATTCTGAGCAAACTCGGGTTCAACTCCCGGGCTCAGGTGGCAGTCTGGGTGGCCGGACAGCATCGAACCGAACACGATTTTGAGGCGGAATGATAACCGCCCACTTGTTCCCCTGTCCCGAACTTCTCAAACACCCCACGAAAATCCTCAGCAGAGTGACGTTTGAGGGATCATGCAGCAGGCTCTGGAGACAGAGCAGCAACGGTCGTGTCCGCACGGCCCCGTGACCGAGGAGGTCCTGCTGTGACTGTTGCCGCAGTCGGCAATTCCGGTAATGCCACGGAACTGTTCCGTGGCACCAACCACAGCCCGTCCTACTTCTCCCTCTCCCGCGCGGGAGTGGGCCAGGACGTCGTCGACTTCTGCATCCCCTGCAACCCGTACTTCCCCACGCCCGCCATGTTCGCGGTGCTGGCGGTCCGGCTGCGGGACATCCTCACGTACTACCCGAGCTCGGCGGACACCATCACCGCCGAACTGGCCAGTCTGCTGGGGCTCCAGCCGCAGACCATGGCGATGGGCAACGGCTCGACCGAGCTCATCACCTGGATCGACCACCTGCTGGTCAAGGAGAGCCTGGCGGTGCCGATCCCCACCTTCGGCCGGTGGACCGACCAGCCGATGGAGACCGGCAAGCGGGTCGACATGTTCCAGCTCCCGGAGATGGACGGCTTCCGGCTCGACCCGGACGCCTTCGTCTCCTTCGTCAGGGCCCGGGGCTCGCGGGTCGCGGTGATCTGCAACCCGAACAACCCCGACGGCGGGCTGCTGTCCCGGCAGGCCGTCGTCTCCATGATGGACGCCCTCGCGGACCTCGATCTGGTCGTCATCGACGAGTCCTTCCTGGAGTTCGCCGACGCCGAGGCGTATCCGAGCGTGGTGGACGAGGCGGTGCTGCGGCCCAATGTCATCGTGCTGCGCAGCCTCGGAAAGAACTTCGGCCTGCACGGGGTCCGTTTCGGCTACCTGGTCGCCAATCCGGCGCTCGCCGTCCAGATCCGCTCCCGGTTGCCGAAATGGAATCTCAATTCCTTCGCCGAGGTCATCGTCTTCATGCTGAAGCGATACCAGCCGGAGTACGCGCAGAGCCTGCGCATGCTCAGCCGCGACCGACACGATATGACCGCCCAGCTGGCCAACCTGCCCGGGCTGACGGTCTACCCGTCCCAGGGCAACTTCGTGTTCGTCAAGCTCCCGGAGGGTGCCGACGGCGCCCAGGTGCGCGACCGGCTGCTGTCCGAACACGGCGTGCTGGTCCGCGAATGCGGCAACAAGCTCGGCAGCAGCAGCCAGTTCATGCGGCTGGTGGTGCGCTCCCAGCCCGATGTGCAGCGGCTGCTGACCGGGCTGAGCACGGTGCTGTACGGCACGGCCTGGTACGCCCCGCAGCCCTCCCTGGACCAGCAGCCCTCCTACCTGCTGGAGCAGCCGTCCTACATGGTGGAGCAGCAGCCGTCGTACGCCCTGCCGCAGCAGCCCTCATACGCTCTGCCGCAGCAGACGTCGTACGCGCTGCCGCAGCCGCAGTCCGAGCTTCAGCAGCTTCTCCAGTCCGTGCAGACGCCGCAGCCCGCGCTCTACCCCGCCACCCCGCTCCAGCCCGTCCAGCCCGTCCAGGACGGCTATGGGTTGTACGCGGGGCAGCAGGCGATGCCCGCGGCCTATCCCCAGCCCCAGGCGCAGCCGATGGCCGAGCTGGCCCCCGCCGCGTACACCCCCGCCGGCCAGGTGCCGTCCTGGCAGGCCCTCCAGCCCACGCCGCAGCCACAGCTCACCCAGACCTTCCAGGCGGCCCCTCAGGCCCAGCAGGCGACGGGCGCGTACGCCCGGCTCCAGGCCATGCAGCAGGCCCTCCAGCAGCCGGCCCAGCAGAGCGGGCCGCAGCCCGCACAGACGATGCAGCCCGCACAGGCCATGCAGCCTGCCCAGCCCGCGCAGACCGCTCAACAGCCGCCCACGGGCGGGCGGATGACGGTGTACGCGCCGGACCCGGCGGCCGTCGCGGCGGACCGCTCGTCGATGGACGACACCCTCATCTACATGCCGACGGTGGTCGCCGACCCGGCCCCCGCCCCGGATCCGGCTCCGGCCACTCGGGCCCCGGCGCGGCCGTCCATGGACAGCGACGACCCGCCCGGCGGGGGCGGGGGCGCCCTGCGCCGCTATCCCCGCCCGGCCGCGTATCTCCAGACCGACAGCGGGGCATGACGGCCGACACGGCCCCGGGATCCGTCCCGGGGCCCGTCGGGGCCGACAGAAGCTAGCCGACAGAACCTGGCCGGACCCAGCCGGGCCGGCCAGGCGGGCCTAGCCGGGCCAGGTCGGGGGGATCCCGGCGACCGCGCACACCGCGATGTGCAGCACCAGCGGGTGGGTGTACGGCACGGTGCCCTCGGGCCGGTGGATCAGCCGGGGCGCCTCGTCCTCCGGGTCCGCCCGCCACGATCCGCCGGTCACCACCGCGCCGACCGAATACAGGGCCATCGCGGGCCAGTTGAGCCCGCAGTCCGACCGTGGCGGGACGATCCACCACCACCGTCCGGCAGCGGAATACACACAGCCCGACCGGGGCAGCAGCTCCATGACTTGACGCCCATGCCGCTCCGGCAGGGCGACGGCGTCGTATCCGGCGTCGGCGAACAGCGTGGGCGGCAGCTCCAGACGCCGTCGGCAGCGGGGCCTGGGCGGCGCCGCGTGAGTTGACGGGATCACGACGCCACTATGCGTAACGCCTTGTGCACTTGGCAAGAGGCACTCTGAAAAGTGCAGAGTCGCAAGTGCAGTGTGTCCGCTCCATTCAGGGCATGACACACTTCGGGCATCAGCTGCGGGAGGTAGAAGTGAGTGAACCGCGGTCCGCCCCGACCGTGGGCCAGGTCGTCCTGGGCAAGCGTCTGCGGGATCTGCGCGAGAGAGCGGGTCTCAGGCGCGAGGAGGCCGCCAAGGTGCTCCACGTGGCCGCCGCCACCATCCGCAGGATGGAGACCGCCGAGGTCGCACTGAAGATCCCGTATGTGCGGATGCTGTTGGACGCCTACGGCGTCACCGGCGACGAGGCCCAGTCGTTCATCACCCTGACCGAGGAGGCCAACCGGCCCGGCTGGTGGCAGCGGTTCCACGACATCCTGCCGGACTGGTTCAGCGTGCATGTCAGCCTCGAGGGCGCGGCAGCGGTCATCCGCGCCTATGAGCCGCACTTCGTCCCCGGCCTGCTCCAGACCGAGGACTACGCCCGGGCCATCATGCGCACCGGCGCCGTCGGCCAGGTCGAAGCCGAGGAGGCCGAGCGGCACGTCGCCCTGCGCATGGAGCGCCAGGCGCTGCTCACCCGCGAGGACGCCCCGCATCTGTGGGTGGTGATGGACGAGACCGTGCTGCGCCGGCCCGTCGGCACCCCCGAGGTCATGCGGCGGCAGGTCGAGCGGCTGCTGGCGGCCACCGAGCGGCCGAACGTCACGCTACAGATCGCGGAGTTCGCCTCGGGCCACCACCCGGGCACCTACGGGCCCTTCGTCCTGTTCCGCTTCGCTGTACCCGAACTGCCGGACATGGTCTATGTCGAGTACCTGACCGGCGCCGTTTACCTCGACGAACGTGTCGAGGTGGCCTCGCACCTGGAGGTCCTGGACCGCATGGCGGCCCAGGCGGCAACCGCACGACGCACAAAGGAAATCCTCCGCGATTTCCGCAAGGAGCTCTGAATGGATCGCATTTACAACGGCATGCGCGCGGCCGACCTCGGCAACGAGGGCTGGCACAAGCCGTGGAGCGGTGGCAACGGCGGCAACTGCGTCGAGGCCAGGAAGCTGGACGACGGCCGGGTCGCACTCCGTCAGTCCACCGATCCGGAGGGCCCGGCGCTGATCTACACCCGCAGCGAGATCATCGCCTTCATCCAGGGCGCCAAGGCCGGCAAGGCCGACTTCCTGGTCTCCTGACGCACCCGCATCTCCCGACCCACCCGCGCCGACCCCCATGGAGCGCCCGATGTCAGCACCGTCAGTGCCCGGACCCGAATCCGGGCTCACCAGAATCGACACCAGCAGGCCGCATCCGGCCCGTGTCTACGACTACATCCTCGGCGGCAAGAACAACTACCCGGTCGATGAGCAACTGGCCGTACAGATCCTGGACATCGACCCCACCGTCGCCACCTCCGCCAAAGTCAACCGCCTGTTCATGCACCGCGCCACCGAGTGGCTCGCCCGCGCCGGCACCCGCCAGTTCCTCGACATCGGCACCGGAATCCCCACCGAGCCCAACCTCCACCAGGTGGCTCAGCGGATAGCCCCCGACTCCCGCGTGGTCTACACGGACAACGACCCGATCGTGCTGCGCCACGCCGAGGCCCTGCTGCGCAGCACACCGGAGGGCGCCACCCACTACCTCGAGGCCGATGTGCGCGAGCCGGGGAAGATCGTCGACCTCGCCGCCGAGGTGCTCGATCTGGACCGCCCGGTGGCCCTGTCCCTCATCTCGCTCATGCACTTCATCCCGGACGAGCAGGGCGCCTACGACCTGGTGCGCGGCCTGATCGACGCGCTCGCCCCGGGCAGCCACCTCGTGTTCTCGCACGCCACCGCCGACGGCAGCGAGGAGGAGGCGGAGCGGGTCGTGGCCCTGTACCGCGAGGGCGGGGTGACCCTGCGGCCACGCACCCGGGCGGAGGTCGCCAGGTTCTTCCACGGCCTGGAGCCCGTCGGCCCGGCGCCCGTCCTGGTGTCGCACTGGCGGCCGGACGCCGAGACGGAGGAGCTGGCGCCCGACGACCCGCCGGTCACGGTCTACGCGGGCATGGCTCGCAAGCCCTGAGCCGGGGCCGGTGGCGGCCCTCGAGGCGACACCTGCCCGCCGCCCCGCGAGGTGGCGGGCGAGTGTCCGCGGTGGCCCCGGGCCGGCCTTCGACGGTGGTCGCCGCCTCGCCAAGTGCCACTGGTCTACGGCGGGTTCGGCGGCCGCAGAGGTCGGGAACGGGGCGTACATCGCGGAGACAGCCGCCCTGCCCGGTGCCCGACAGGCGGTCGGCGGCACGCCCCGGCGCACCGTGCGCCCCCGGGTGAGGCGTCCAGCGGCATGGCGTAGGCACGCATACGACACTTCACGTACGGCGCCGCGCGGCGGCGACCTCCGTACGCCGTAGGCACGCTGCGCTCTCCCGGCGGTGCGGGCCCGGTTACGGGCCCTTCCCGCTCACTGGCGGACGGGGCCCGGATAAAGAGGGCGGTGATGCCCTCCGGGGCCCCGACTGGCCGACGGGGAGAGTTGATTATTCACAAGCCGCCCCGGCGGGCGGTCTGCGGAGGAAGTCGATGTGATTGACATGGTATGCGCGGCGGCACGCATCCCGCTATACACGGACCGCCTGATTCTCCGCCAGTTTCCAACACCCCGGGCGACGCACGCCTTTTCGGGAGAAGCGCGGCCGTACAGCGGATCTTTCCCTATCCCGACTCTCGCGGACGGCCTCGTTTTGCGACCACGCCGCACGACGGCGGGCTTCGGACCGGCGCCGGTCCGGCCGCGGGCACCGCGGGCGCAGCGGATATCGCCGCGGCCGAGAAGAGACGGTTCAGGGACAAGGTCGATTTTACGGCCCGGCCGCGCAGCTGCGGGTTCCGTCTCCGTAGCATGCCCGGCCCGGGGGCCGAACCCCGCACCAGGAGCCGCAAATCCCTACGGGCGGTAAGGAACCGGTCGACGGGACGCTCCATCCCACGTCGGGGACCGGGGCTCCGCGTCTGCGTCCGCCTCTGCATCTGCGTCCGCACTCGGCGAAGTCGCAAATCGATACGGATGAGAAGGGACGGACCACGGACGACGCCGAAATCGGGCCCCGCCGCTCCGGCCACAGCCCCACCTGGGCGCCCGGGCCCGTGACGGCAGCCCCGTACGGCGTGGCGCGGGTCCATACCCCCAGGAAGGAGCGGGTCCGCGCACGGCGTCCAGGCACGTCCGGCCCTGCGAGAGGCGCGGCCCCATGCCCGTGGACCGGACGAAGCACCTCCGCACCACGGCTTCGTACCGGGATAGTTCAGGAAGGGACGGTTCCGGACCGCTTCGATATACGACCCGCCTCGTACCGGAACCGCGTGCCAAGGTCCGGGCCCCGGTTCGAACCCCGCGCCCAGGACCGCAAATGCATCCGTCCGGGACAGAACGAGTGAGCGCCGGACCCGATCTCGATATACCCTCCGCCGCGACTCGATGACACCGCGTCAAAACAGGGCCAAGGCCCGTTCTCGCGTGCGGCGTCGTCCGAGGATCACGGCCGGGCGAGGGCCCGGACCGGACCGCCCCCAGTCTCATGGCCCATCCGTTCTTCTTCTCCCCTTCTCCCCCCGTTCTTCTCTGTCCCGCTTCTCTCCCGCCCCCAACAGGCGGACCAGGCCAGGGCGTTCGTGCTTTTCCGCCGACCTCCCGGCCGGCCCCCCTACGGCCGGCCCGGTGACCGGGGGCGGCCCGCGGGCCGGCGGATTCCGGGCGGCGGCCGGGTCCCGGCCCGGCGCCGCCCCGGCCCCCTCACCGGGCGTATTTCGCCTCTCCCCGAGGCCGGCGGTACCGATGGGGCGGGGAAAGGGCAATCGCGCGGATTAGCCGGCCCGGCGCGCTCCGGGAAAGAATCATTTCCCGCCGGGCCCCGGACGGTCCGGGCCTCCACCGCCGCGCCGGGCACGGCCCGCCCGGCCCCCCCTCGGCGTCCAGGCCGCGGCCCGCGCCGGGCCGAGCCGTGCGCCCCCCGGCCTCCACGCGCCTTGCGGCCCACGGCTGACGGGACATCAGCTGCCGCGGGGGTGGCACCCGACGGCGCGCGGCGGTCCGTGCGGCCCCCTGCGCCTTGTGACCTGCGGCCCCCGGCTGCGGTACTCGTACAGCCCGCCGGGGCAGCCGGTGGGCGAGTGAAAGCTCGGGAGAGGAACAGGCCCATGGCCCAACGACGAAGTCACCGCCGTTCCGCACCAACCAGCCGGGTCTCGCCCCTCTGCGCCGCCCTCACCGTGGGCAGCGTGGGACTCGTCCTGCCGTTCCTGGGCGCCGAAGTGGCCACCGCGGCCCCCTCGGACACCTGGGACAAGGTCGCCGCATGCGAGAGCGGCGGCGACTGGGACATCAACACCGGCAACGGCTACTACGGCGGTCTCCAGTTCTCCCAGCACACCTGGGAGGCGTTCGGCGGAGCCAAGTACGCCTCCCGGGCCGACCTCGCCACCCGGGCCCAGCAGATCGCCGTGGCCGAGGCGGTGCTGCGCCACCAGGGTCCCGGCGCCTGGCCGGTCTGCTCGGTCCGGGGGCGGCTGACCCGCGACAGCCGGCCCGCGGCCGGCACCGGCCGTGGCAGCTCCGGCCACTCCGGCCACTCCGCCGGGTCCCGCAAGTCCACCGGCTCCCGCCACCACTCGGCCGCCCCGCGGCGGCACGCCACCGGCTCCGGCCCGTACCGGGTGAGGGCCGGGGACACGCTGTCCCGCATCGCGCTGCGCGAGTCCGTGAGTGGCGGCTGGAAGGCGCTCTACCGCGCCAACCGGCGCACCGTCGGCCCCGACCCGGACATGATCTTTCCCGGTCAGCGGCTCGCCTTCCCCTCCCGCTCCGGCCAGGCACGCACCGCGGCGGCCCACGGGAAACGGCCGCAGGCGAAGCAGCCACGTCCGGCGTCCGACAGCCACCACAAGACCGGCAAGGCGGGGGCCACGGCGTCCGGCACCTCGGCCCACGGCGCCCGGCGGCCCGCCGCCCGGCGCGCCCATGTGGCCCCGGTCAGCGGGCCGCTCGGCACCTCCTATGGCGTCCGCGGACCCCGCTGGGCGGGCGGCCACCACACCGGGGTGGACTTCGTGGTGCCCCTCGGCACCGGGGTGCGCTCCGCCGCCCCGGGCGTCGTGGTGACCGCGGGCTGGGGCGGCTCCTACGGCTACGAGGTGGTGATCCGGCACCACGACGGCCTCTACACCCAGTACGCGCACCTGTCCTCGCTGGCGGTGCGCCCCGGACAGTCGGTGGACACCGGCCGGCGGATCGGCCGCTCCGGGGCCACCGGCAACGCCACCGGACCGCACCTCCACTTCGAGGTGCGCACCGGTCCGCGCTACGGCTCGGACGTCGACCCCGTCGCCTATCTGCGCTCGCGCGGAGTCATCGTCTGACGACCGGCCGGACCGGCGATCGGGGAGGCCGCCCGGCGGAGGGGGCCGGGCGGCCTCCCGCGCTTCACCCCCGTACCGACCGGGTCCTCAGTACCAGATGGCGACCGGCAGCCCGTCGCGCGTCGTCTCGGGCGGGTCGGGCAGGCTCACCGCGGTGCCGAGCGCGATCCGGTGGGCGCTCCAGGCCGCCGCCGCGGCGTCCATGACGTCGTCCGGCGGGACCCGGCCCGCCGGACCGAGCTCCTCGGGCAGGGCGATGTCCTGCCCGAGGAGCAGCCGCCGCCGCTGAACCTGGCCGTTCCAGCCCTTCTTGGACCAGGCGACCGGGCTGCCGCCGTTCATGGCCGCGAAGGAGACCTCCGGATGCACCTCGTACAGACGCCGATCGCCGCCCTCGCGGCAGGCGTTGGCCTCCCGCAGCTTCACCGCCAGGCCCCAGGACTGGCGGGGCAGCCCCGAGCCGGTGAGGCGGCGGCAGCGCTCGTTCGCCGCGTCGTAGCCGGACTCCTCCCACACCGCGCGCGGCGGCACCGGGAACACCCGCGCGCGGTGCGGGGCCACCTGACGTATGGCCAGCTCCTCCGCACGGCGCCACCCGGTCTCCAGCAGCCCCAGCGGCATGTCGACCGCCACCACGGCCGCCGCCGGCACCCGTGCCAGCAGCTCGGCGAGCGCCGCGTCCCGGTCGGCGCCCGCGAACCGGCCCTCGCGCAGGGTCACCGCCACCCAGCCACCCGGACAGGCGTCCACCCCCACGGCGTCCACCCCCACGGCGTACGGGCTCACGGCCCGCGGGCCCGCGTCCTCGGCGGCGGGAGAGGGACGGGGAGAAGCGCTTGGGGAACCCATGGGCCGTATCCGACCACGCGCCCCGGCCGCGCCGCGAGAGCGCACCTCCGTGGGCGCGCCAGGACGGGAGGGGGCCGTGCCCCCGTAATTCGCTGGCCGCCCGCCGCGTACGCCCGCCACCCTGGTGGCCATGCAAGAACCGCGACATCGCATCCGCGCGCTCCACACGGAGTCCACGGTCACCGTCTACCAGGCGTACGCCCCGCACCTCGGCCTGCCCGCGGCGCGCGACGGCCGCTTCCCGGCGGCCTGGAAGCGCGACCGGATGACCTGGATCAAGCCGTCGTTCCTGTGGATGATGTACCGCTGCGGCTGGGGCGCCAAGGAGGGCCAGGAGACCGTCCTGGCCGTCGAGATCACCCGTGAGGGGTTCGAGTGGGCGCTGGGCCGGTCGTGCCTGTCCCACCACGAACCCGGGCTCCACCCCGACCGGGCCGCCTGGCAGCGCGCGCTGAAGGCCGCCCCCGCGCGCGTCCAGTGGGACCCGGAGCGCGATCTGCGGCTGCGGCCGCTGCCGTACCGCTCGCTTCAGCTGGGCCTGTCGGGCGAGGCGGCGCGCCGGTACGCGGACGAGTGGACGGTCTCGATCACCGATGTGACCCCGCTGGCTCACGAGATCCACGCGCTGGTGCGCCGGGACGAGTTGGACGCGGCCGCGAAGCTGCTGCCCGAGGAGCGCCCGTACCCGGCCGGGGACGAACTGCTGGGCCATCTACGCACGCCCGTGGCCTCCTGAGCGGTGTTCCGTTCGGCGCGAGGGGCCACGGGCGCGGCGCCGACGCGCCACGCCCCGGGCCCTCACGCCGGTCTGGCTATTCGGCCGCTCCTTCCAGGGATTCCCGCGCCCACAGCCGCCGCATCTCCGGGCAGCTCTCCAGCAGTTCGTCCAGCGTCCCCCGCCCCGCCACCCGGCCCCGGTCCAGGACGACGACCTGGTCGGCGCGGGCCAGTACGGCCGGCCGGTGGGAGACGACCAGCAGCGTGGCGAGGCCGGTGATCCGCTCCCACAGCAGCTGTTCGGTCTCCGTGTCCAGCGCCGAGGACAGGTCGTCCACCACGAGCAGGTCGGGTGAGCGGACCAGGGCCCGGGCGACGGTCACCCGCTGGGCCTGGCCGCCGGACAGCCGTACGCCCCGGGGGCCGACCAGGGTGTCCAGCCCCTCGGGCAGCGCGGCCAGGTCACGGTCGAACGCCGCGGCGGCCACCGGCTGCTCGATGCGGCCGGGATCCCGGCCGAGCAGCAGGTTCTCCCGCAGCGTGGCGGAGAACAGCCGCGGCACCTGGCCGACGTACGCGGTCCGGCCGGGCACCAGGAAGGCGCCGGGGTCGGCGACCGGTCCGCCGTTCCAGCGGATCGTGCCGGCCACCGGCGGTTCCAGTCCGAGGAGGGTGCGCAGCAGCGTCGTCTTGCCCGAGCCCACCGCCCCGGTGATCACGGTGAGGGTGCCCCGTTCGATCTCCAGGTCCACCCCGTGCAGGCCGTGGCGGGCGGCCAGCCCCCGCGCCTGGAGTGTCTCCAGCGGGTCGTCGTGGGCCGCCGGGGCAGCGACGGGGTAGTCCTGGTGGAACCAGACGCCGGAGTCGTGGGACAGGCTGTCGTCCGGGCCGGTCATCCGGGTGAGCCGCTCGGTGGAGACGGCGGCCTGGGGCATCCGGGCGAGGATCGAGCCGACGGCCCGCGGCAGCGCGGTGAGCCAGCCGATGTAGGTGGTGAACAGCGCCAGGTCGCCCGCGGTGAACTCGCCGCGGCGCATGGCCGGGGCGGCCAGCAGCAGCACCAGGCCGACGCTGATCTCGACGCTCGCGCCGGTCGCGGTGGTCAGCAGGTCGGTGGCGAGCCGGTCCTTGACCGCCGCGTCGCGGCGCAGCCGGTTGTGCGCCCGCAGACGGTCCAGCGCCGCCTTCTCGGCCCCGGCGGTCTTGATCGCGAGGACTCCGGTGAAGACCTCGCCGAGGTGGCCGGTGACGGCCGCGCCGCGCACGGCGGCCTCCCGGTGCAGCCGTCCGGTCACGCGGTTCAGCAGCCGGCTCGCCACCCCGATCGCGAGCGTGGGCACGATCAGGGCCAGCGTGGCGGCCGGGTGGATGGACACCATGATCGCCAGTGCGGCGGTGCTGAACAGCGCGGCTCCGGCCAGAGGCACCGATTCGTCCACGAACCCCACCACTTCGGCGCCGTCGTCACGGAGCCGGGCGAGAGCCTCCCCGGGCGAGTGCGGCACCCGCCCCTTCCCGCTCAGGATCGAGCGCAGCACATTGCCTCGCAGCAGGGCGGCCGCCGCGCTCCACCAGTAGTCGCCGTATGTCCAGGCGATGACGATGGTCAGGCCGCGGACCAGCTCCACCCCCACGAAGGCCGCGCACAGCATCAGCGGCACCCGGCCGAGGGTGAGGTGGTCGAACATCCGCTGGAGGATCAGCCCGCCGACCAGCGGCAGGACGCTGGCCGGCATCCACAGGAGGCCGCCGATGAGGAAGCGGCGCAGATCGAAGCGGACCAGGGTGGCGGTCACCGCCGCGAGGGGGCTCATCGGCGCACCCCCGCGAGCATCCGCGCGAACCGGCTTGCGGGGTCGGCGAGAAGCTCTTCCCGGGTGCCGTGCTCGACGACCTCTCCGTCGGACAGGACGGCGATCCGGTCCACGCGGGACAGCGATTCGAGCCGGTGTGCGATGAGCACCCCGGTCCGGCCGGTCAGCAGCCGGGCCGTGCTGTCGCCGATGTGGCGCTCGGTGGCCGGGTCGAGCCGGCTGGACACCTCGTCGAGTACCACGAGCCCGGGGTCGGCCAGCAGGGCCCGGGCGAACGCCAGCAGTTGGGCCTGGCCCGCGGAGATCCTGCCGAGCGGGGCGCCGAGGTCCCAGGCGGGGAGACCCACTTCGGCCAGGACGGCCCTCAGCCGCTCGTCGTCGTGGCCGGGGCGGAACAGAGTGAGGTTGTCCCGGACGTCGGCGGCGAACAGCTGCACATCCTGGGTGACCACGGCGATCCGGTCGCGGAGCGAGGCGGGGTCCACCTCGCGCAGATCCAGCCCGCCGACCCGGACGGCGCCCGCCGTCGGGTCGTACAGCCGGGCCATCAGACGGGCGATGGTGGTCTTGCCGCTGCCACTGCGGCCGACCAGGCCGAGCGTCTCGCCCGGGGCGAGGACGAGGGTGATGTCGCGCAGCAGCGGCCCGCCATCTTCGTCGCCGTAGGAGAAGCCGACACCGTCCAGCTCCAGACGCAGCGGCCCGGCTACGGGCAGCTCCTCGGCGGTGGCCGGGACGGTCAGCGTGCGGCGCTCGGCCAGCAGCTCGCCGATGCGGGCCACTCCGGCGAGGGCGGTCTGGTAGTGGCGCAGCTGGTCGATCAGCCGCTCGAACGGCGTACGGACCATGAGGGTGTACTGGAACAGCAGCACCGCGGTGCCGATGCTGAGGGCGCCCGACAGGCCGGTCATGAGCGCGGTGCCGGCCGCGAACGCCACGCTGGTGGCGGCGAGGACGGCGCTGCCCACCGCGCTGGCGCGCCGTCCGACGCGCCACAGGTGGGCGCAGGCCTGGTGGAAGCGGCGGACGGTGTGCCCGCCCGCACCGTTGGCGCGCAGGTCCTCGGCTCCGGCCAGCCGCTCCTCCAGGAAGCCGAAGAGCGTGGCGTCGGCCGCCCGGGTGCGGGTGGCGGAGGGCACGGCCAGGCGCTGTGCGTGGACCATGCCGAGGCCGATCAGCGCGCAGTAGACCAGCAGGGCCAGGCCGATGCGCGGGTCGACCACGGCCACCACCGCGATCACCCCGCACAGCAGCAGCACCCCGGCCACGACGTCCAGCAGGAACGCCACGACGAAGTCGGCGATGGCGGACACATCGCCGTCCACCCGCTCGATCAGCTCGCCGGGGGTGTGTTCGCCGTGGAAGGCGAGGTCCAGGCCGAGGGTGCGCTCGGCCAGGTGTTCGCGCAGCCGGTTGGTGCCGTCCCAGGCTGCCTTGCCGGCCAGCCAGGCGGTGACGGTACGGGCGCCCTGCCCGGCGACGGCCAGGACGAGGTAGGCCAGTGCGATGAGGGTGAGCCGGCGGGTGTCCTCGCCGGCGTTGGCGCCGTCGACGAGCCGACGGGTGAACTGGGGTGCCGCCAGCGGCAGGGCGGTGGCGGCGGTGATGGTGAGGGCCAGGAGTGCGGCGGCGCCGCGGCCCGGCAGGAGAAAGCGGAGGACGTGCCTACCGGAGGTCGTCCTCCTTGCGGCGGGCAGGGTCGATGAGGTCGACAAACGTCATGTCCTTTGCGCGGATGGCAGGGGTGGGGTGGATGGACATGAACGTGTTCCTCATTGCGCCTCCTCGGTCGGCGGGGGTGCCGCGGTGAGTAGAGCAGGGGGCTCGGCCGCCGGACAACCGAATTTCACCGCGCCCCGTCAGGCTTCCGGGGCTGTGCCGCGCGGGGCCGCATGATGAGCGCGGCGACATGGTAGGTGCACGGCACGCTCGCGGGGTTGGCGTAGGCGTGGGTGACGTCGGCGGCGAAGTACACCGAGTCCCCCGCGCCGAGCTCCACCGTCCTGTCCGCGAGGGTCAGCCGCAGGGTCCCCGATTCCACGGCCACGAACTCATGGGAGCCGGGGGCGTACGCGGGGAACCGGCCCGCGTCGCAGCCGGGCGGCAGGGTGGTGCGGATCCACTCGAAGTTCACGCCGGGCACCACGGGGGTGAGGACGGTCCGCCGCCACCCTCCCGGCTCCTCGACGGTGTCCTGGTCGGCCGCCCTGCGCACGATGACGCGGCTGTCCTCGGGCTGGGCGACGAGCTCGGCGAGCGGCACACCGAGCCCGTCGGCGATGCGGGCGAGGACGAGGACCGTGGGTGCCTTCTGGCCGCGCTCGACCGAGGACAGCATGCTCACGCTCACCTCGGCCGCGCCCGCCAACTGCTGAAGGGTCAGGCCGCGTTCATGGCGCAGTCCCTGCACACGGGTGCCCAGGGTCAGGAGATCCAGCATTCCTCTATAATAACAACGACTTCCACTATAGCGAAAAGAGCACCGCGATCATGACGTCCCCGGGAGCGACCATCCGGCCGGCGGTCCACGCCGATCTGAAGGCCGTGGCCGACATCTACGCCCACTACGTCCTGCACACCGTGACCACCTTCGACGAGACCCCCCGCTCCGCCGCCGAATGGGAGCGGCGCCTCGACGAGCTCAGCGGCAGCGGCCTGCCCTTCCTGGTGGCCGAACTGTCCGGCGCCGTGGCCGGGTTCGCGTACGCCGCACCGTGGCGGCCCAAGCCCGCGTACCAGTACACGGTGGAGGACACGGTCTACCTCGCCCCCGACGCCACCGGCCGGGGGCTGGGCACCGCCCTGCTCGGCCCCCTGATCGCCGAGGCCACCCGGGCCGGACGGCGGCAGATGATCGCGGTCATCGCGGACGGCGGCAGATGATCGCGGTCATCGCGGACACCGGCAGCGACGCCTCGGCCGCCCTGCACCGCCGCTTCGGCTTCACCGACGCCGGCCGGCTGACGGCCGTGGGCCGCAAGCACGACCGCTGGATCGACACCCTGCTCATGCAACGGGCCCTTTGACGCCAGGCCCTGGTCTCCAGCCGACCACGGGCCGGGACGGCCGTCCCCTCAGGCCTCCCCTCAGGCCTCCCCTCGGGAGCCGCCGCGCCGGGCGGTGTCGCGGCGCGGCCGGACGGGCGCGTCCTCGTCGCTGAACAGCTCGGGGTGGCGGGCCCGGATCTTCTCCACGTCGCTGAAGACCAGCCGCAGATGCGAGCGCAGCGCCTCATCGGCCCGGTCCAGATCGCCCGCCTCCAACAGGTCGACGACCGCACGGTGCTGGCCGACCAGCAGGGTCATCTGCTGGGTCAGCGCATGTGACAGCCGCCGCGCCCGGTCGAGCTGGGCCTTCGCCTCGCTGACCACCCGCCACGCGGAGCCGTGTCCGCTGACGGCCATCAGCCGGGCGTGGAACTGCTCGTCGAGCTGGAAGAAGCCCTCCCTGTCGGTCCGCCGGTCGGCCTCCTCCTGGGCGGCGAGCAGCGCCCTGAGGTCGGCGATGTCGCGCTCGGTGGCCTTGCCCACGGCATCCCGCAGGGCCGCGCACTCCAGCGCCTCCCGGACGAACTGGGCCGAGGCGACATCGCGCTCGCGGATCCGCGAGACGAACGTCCCCATCTGCGGGTAGATGTCGACGAGCCCCTCGTCGGCGAGCAGGATCAGGCTCTCGCGCACGGGCGTGCGGCTGACGCCGAGCTCGGCCGCCAGATCGTTCTCGGAGACGGCCGCCCCGGGCGCCAGCTCCAGGCTCACAATGCGCGAGCGCAGTACCTCATGGACCAGTTGCCGGGTGTTGCGCCCCCGGGAACGTGCCGTGTGCAGACCTTCCACCGGTGCCATGGAGCCCCTTCCCAATCCCTTGACCCACTCGACTGCAATACTTGTATGGTAGTCGACCAGCGCCCCCCTCACCACGGCATCCCGCTTTCTCCTCCCCCTCTAGGAGCAGCACATGGCCACCATCACCGAGGCGACGCTCATCGTCACCTCGCCCGGCCGCAACTTCGTGACGCTGAAGATCACCACGTCCGACGGCGTCACCGGACTGGGTGACGCCACCCTGAACGGCCGCGAGCTCTCGGTCGCCTCCTATCTGCGCGACCACCTCGTACCGCTGCTGATCGGCCGGGACCCCGCCCGGATCGAGGACATGTGGCAGTACCTCTACAAGGGCGCGTACTGGCGCCGCGGCCCGGTGACCATGACCGCCATCGCGGCCGTCGACACCGCGCTGTGGGACATCAAGGGCAAGGTCGCGGGCATGCCCCTGTACGACCTGCTGGGCGGCCGGGCCCGCGACGGGGCCATGGTCTACGGCCACGCCAGCGGCGGGGACATCCCCGAACTCCTCGACGACGTCGCCCGCTTCCGCGACCTGGGCTACCGCGCGATCCGCGCCCAGGCCGCCGTCCCCGGCTCACCCGGCAGCTACGGGGTGCGCAAGGGCGTGGTCTACGAGCCCGCCGCCGCCTCCCTCCCCGACGAACAGACCTGGTCCACCGAGGACTACCTGGACTTCGCGCCCCGCCTGCTCACCGCGGTCCGCGAGCGGTACGGCTTCGACTTCCACCTGCTGCACGACGTGCACCACCGGCTGACCCCCACCGAGGCCGGCCGGCTCGGCCACCGGCTGGAGGAGCTGCGGCTGTTCTGGATGGAGGACCCCGCCCCCGCCGAACTCCAGGAGTCCTTCCGCCAGATCCGCCAGGCCACCACCACCCCCATCGCCGTCGGCGAGGTCTTCAACTCCATCTGGGACTGCCAGCAGCTCATCACCGAGCGGCTCATCGACTACATCCGCGCCACCGTCGTCCACGCCGGCGGCATCACCCACCTGCGGCGGATCTTCCACCTCGCCGAGCTCTACCAGGTGCGCACCGGCTCCCACGGGGCCACCGACCTGTCCCCGGTGTCCCTGTCCGCCAACGTCCACCTGGACGTCACCGTCCCCAACTTCGGCATCCAGGAGTACATGGGCCACGACCCGCTCGCCCACGAGGTCTTCCGCCCCACCTACGAGCTGCGCGACGGCGCCCTGTACCCCTCCGACGCCCCCGGCCTCGGCGTCGAACTCGACGAGGAGGCGGCCGCCCGCTTCCCCTACGACCCCAAGTACCTGCCGGTCAACCGCCGCACCGACGGATCGGTGCACGACTGGTGAGCGCCACACCCCGCCACCAGGCCACCCCCGCCCCCGCCGGGGGACGGCTGTCCGCCGCCACCCTGCGCGCCGTCCCCGCCGGGAGCCGGCCCGCGACCGACCGCGGCGCGCTGCGGCCGCGCATCGTCCACCTGGGCATCGGCGCCTTCCACCGGGCCCACCAGGCCGTCTGCACCGAACTCGCCGAGGTGTCCGCGGCCGGCGGGTGGGGGATCGCCGGTGTCACCCAGCGCAGCAGGGCCGTCGTGGACGCCCTGCGCCCCCAGGACGGGCTGTACTCGCTCACCGAGCGCCACCCCGACGGGCCGGTCACCCGTGTGATCGGCACGGTGACCGAGGTGCTGCACGCGGCGGACGACGGCGCCCGCCTGACCGAGCTGCTCGCCTCCCCCGACGTCACCGTCGTCACCCTCACCGTGACCGAGAAGGGCTACCGCCGGGACCCCGCGACCGGCGGCCTCGACCTGGCCGACCCGCTGATACGAGGCGATCTCGCGGGCGCGACCGCCTCCGCGAGCGCCGTCGGACAACTGGCGTACGGCCTGCGCGCCCGGCTGCGCTCCGGCGGCGCGCCCCTGTCGGTGGTCTCCTGCGACAACATGGCCGGCAACGGCGCGGTCCTGCGCCGCCTGGTACGGGAGTTCCTCGCCGCCACCAAGTGGGCGGAGCGTGAGCGCCTGCTGGAGTGGACGGCCGCCTCGGTCGCCTTCCCCTCCACCGTCGTCGACCGCATCGTCCCCGCCACCACCGAGGCCGATCTGCGGACCGCCGCCCGGGCCCTGACCCTGCGCGACGAGGGCGCGGTGACCGCGGAACCCTTCACCCAGTGGGTGCTCGAGGACGCCTTCGCCGCCGACCGGCCGCGGTGGGAGGCCGGGGGCGCCCGCTTCGTCGCCGACGTCGCCCCGTACCAGCTCACCAAGCTCCGGCTGCTCAACGGCTCGCACTCGCTCCTCGCCTATCTGGGCGTGGCGGCCGGCTGCGGGACCGTGGCCGACGCCATGGCCACCGACTGGGGCGAGGACGCCGTCCGCGCCTTCTGCGCCGAGGCCGCCGCGAGCCTGCCCCCGGCCGACGGCCTGGACATCCCCGGCTACGTCGACAGCCTCGTACGCCGCTTCGCCAACCCCGCGATGCACCACCGGATCCGGCAGATCGCCGCCGACGGATCGCTGAAGATCCCCGAGCGCTGGCTGGCCCCGCTGCGCGAACTGCGCGCCACCGGCCACGACACCCCCCAGCTCACCGCCGCGCTCGCCGCCTGGGCCCGCGCCACCCGGGACACCCCCGCCGAGGACCCGGCCGCCGAGGAGCTGCGCCGCGCCTGGGACCGGCCGGGTCCGGACGCCGTGCGCACCCTGCTGCTCCTGCTGGGCGCCGAGGACCTCGCGGAGGACACGGCCCTGGTCAAGGCGGTGGACCGGGAACTGCGCTCCCCCACCGCCCCGGTCGCCCCTCGCCGTCGCTGAGCGCGCCGATCCACGGCCCGGGCCCGGGCCCCGGGGCGGGCCCGGGAGCGCGCCCCGTCACAATGGGGCCATGTCCCGACGCGCACGACGCCCGCAGCCGCCCCGCCCGGCGCCCTGCCCCTGCGGGCTGCCCGCCGCCTACGACGACTGCTGCGGCAGACTGCACCGCGGCCAGGCCCGGGCGGCCACCCCCGAGCAGCTGATGCGCTCCCGCTACAGCGCTTTCGTCCGCCAGGACGAGGCGTATCTGCTGCGCAGCTGGCACCCCGACACCAGGCCGCCGCGCGTCGACTTCGACCCCGCGCTGCGCTGGCGCGGCCTCGACATCCTCGCCACCACCGAGGGCAGCGCCTTCCACACCACCGGCACCGTCGAGTTCCGCGCCCACTACACCGAGCGCGGGCAGGCCGGTGAACTCCACGAGAACAGCCGCTTCGTGCGCCACGACGGCGAGTGGGTCTACGTCGACGGCGACGTCGACGCCTGAGCGGGCCCCGCGAACCTCGGCGCCCGCGAACCCTCGGCCCGCGCGAACCTCGAACGCCCGCAGCGGGTGCTGCCCCTCCCGGGGGATAAATCCCGCTCCAGGCTGCGAAGTTTCCCAGGATGTTGCCGAGGACTTCTGGCGCAAGGTCAACTCCCCCCGGGATGCTGGGGCGCTGTGCGTGTGAACCACGCGAAGCCGAGGGTTTCCTGGAGTTGCCGTGCCACCTCTCACTCTCGCCAGACCCGTGGCGGCCCTGGCCGCGGTGTCCGCCCTGTTGCTCGGGGCCGCCGGTCAGGCCGCCGCCGACAGCACCCCCTCCCCCGCCCCCGAGCCGCTGCCCCGCTCCTCCGCCGAGATGCTGCGGCCCGTCGCGCCGCCGGCCGCCAGCGGGCGCGGCGACGCTTCGGTGCGGTCCGTCGTCGACGGCGACGGGATCGAGACCGCCCGCAGCTCGCGGCCGGTCGCCCCCGGGGTCAAGCTGACCTCGTACGACCGGCTGGAGTCCGACAAGTGGCTGCGGGTCGACTCGCTGTCGGTCGACCTGGGAGGCAGCGCGAAGGTCGACTATCTCCACCCGGACAAGGTCGCCGCCCGCGAGCCCGTCTCCGAGCTCGCCGCCGAACACGACCCGGGGCCGGGGCGCCGCACGGTCGCCGCCATCAACGGCGACTTCTTCGACATCAACCAGACCGGCGCGCCCGAGGGCAACGGCATCAGCGGCGGCCGGGTGGTCAGCTCGGCATCCTCCGGCGCGGCCGGGAGCCGCGCGGTCGGCATCGGGCCCGGTGACGCGGGCCGGGTCCTTCAGCTGTACTTCGACGGCACGCTCACCCTCCCCGACGGCCCGCACCCGCTCGCCGCGCTCAACTCGGCCAATGTGCCGGCCCAGGGCATCGGCGCGTACACCGCCCAGTGGGGCGAGGCGGACCGCGCCCAAACCGTCGACGGGGCCGGCACGAAGCGCACCGCCGAAGTCGCCGTCGCGGACGGCAAGGTCACCTCCGTGACCACCGCGCCCGGCAAGGGCGCCATACCCGCCGGCACCACCCTGCTGATCGGCCGCGACGCCGGGGCCGACGCGCTGACCGGCCTCGCCGTCGGCGACCCGGTCTCCTGGGAGTACCGCCCGCGCCCCGACAGCGGCGAGGTCCCGGACACGGCCGTCAGCGGCCGGGAGTTGCTCGTCGTGGACGGCGAGGCGGTCGGCCACGACGGCGAGGGCAACAACACCGCCGCACCGCGCACCGCGGTCGGCTTCTCCCGTGACGGCCGTACGATGCAGGTCCTCACCGTGGACGGGCGGCAGGCCGACAGCGGCGGCGTCACGCTCACCGAACTCGGCGTGATGATGAAGGACGCGGGCTCCTACAGCGCCCTCAACCTCGACGGCGGCGGCTCCTCCACGCTGGTCGCCCGCGCGCCCGGCAGCGATACGGCGCGGGTGGAGAACAGCCCGTCCGACGGCAGCGAGCGCACCGTCCCCAACGGCCTGGCCTTCACCGCCCCCGACGGCAGCGGCCGGCTCAAGGGCTTCTGGGTGGAGACCGCGGCCGCCGCCGGAGCCGCCCCCACCGTCGACCCCGTCAAGGGCGGCCACCCCGAGCGCGTCTTCCCGGGGCTGACCAGGCGGCTGACCGCCGCCGGATACGACGAGACGTACGGCCCCGCCGAGGGCGCCGCGACCTGGCACTCGGCCGACCCCCGCATCGGGCGGGTGAGCGCCGACGGCACCTTCACCGCCCGGCACAGCGGCGATGCGAAGGTCTCGGCCCGGCATGGAGCCGCGCGGGGCGACATCCAACTGAGCGTGCTCGACGACCTGGACCGGATCCAGCCCACCACCCGGCTGATCGGCCTCAAGGACACCGAGGCCACCGGCCGCTTCGGGGTGGTGGGCCTGGACGCGCACGGCACCAGCGCGCCCGTCGAACCGTCCGACGTCCGGCTCGACTACGACCACGACCTCTTCGACATCAGCCCGGACCAGCGCTCGGGCGACTTCACCGTCAAGGCCCACGGCGGACAGGGCTCGGGACAGATCAAGGTCACCGTGGCGGGCACCACCACCCGGCTCGCGGTCACCGTGGGACTGACCGAGCAGCAGGAGGCCGCCTTCGACGACGCGGGCGAGTGGAAGTTCAGCCAGGCCCGCGCCTCCGGCTCGCTCGCGGCCACGCCCGACGGCCACACCGGCACCGGCCTGGAGCTGACCTACGACTTCAGCCAGTCCACCGCCACCCGCGCCGCATACGTCAGCCCGCCGCAGCAGATCGACGTGGCGGGCCAGCCGCAGTCGTTCGGCCTGTGGATCAAGGGTGACGGCAAGGGCGCGTGGCCCACACTCCACCTCAAGGACGCGGCGGGCTCCGACCAGTTGCTGCGCGGCCCGTACGTCACCTGGACCGGCTGGCGACATGTCGACTTCGCCGTCCCGGCCGGGGTCTCGTATCCGCTGAAGGTCAACCGCTTCTACCTCGCCGAGACCGGCGCCACCCGCCAGTACACGGGCCGCATCACCATCGACGACCTCACCGCGCAGGTCCCGCCCGCCGTGGACCTGCCGACCCAGACGGCGTATCCGGACCCGCTGATCACCACCGCCGCGCGCGCCGAGGGCCGGGACTGGCGGTTCGCGGTGATGTCGGACGCCCAGTTCGTGGCCCGCGACCCGGACAGCGCGATCGTCACCCAGGCCCGCCGCACCCTGCGCGAGATCAAGGCGGCGCGCCCCGACTTCCTGGTCATCGACGGCGACCTGGTCGACGAGGGCTCCCCCGCCGACCTCGCCTTCGCCCGCAAGGTCCTCACCGAGGAGCTGGGCTCTGGTGAAGGGGCCGTGCCCTGGACTTACGTGCCGGGCAACCACGAGGTGATGGGCGGGAAGATCGACAACTTCGAGGCCGAATTCGGCCCCGCGCACCGCGTCTTCGACCACCGCGGCACCCGCTTCATCACCCTGGACACCTCCAGCCTCAACCTGCGCGGCGGCGGCTTCGACCAGATCCGGGAGTTGCGCGCCCAGCTCGACGCGGCCGCGAAGGACCCGGCGGTCGGCTCGGTGATGGTGATCGAGCATGTGCCCCCGCGCGACCCCACCCCGCAGCAGGGCAGCCAGCTCGGCGACCGCAAGGAGGCCGCGCTGCTGGAGGGCTGGCTCGCGCAGTTCCGCCGTACGAGCGGCAAGGGCGCGGCGTTCATCGGCGGCCACGTGGGCGCCTTCCACGCTTCGCGGGTCGACGGCGTGCCGTACCTGATCAACGGCAACTCGGGCAAGAACCCGGCCACCCCGCCCGACCAGGGCGGCTTCACCGGCTGGTCGATGGTC
Source organism: Streptomyces sp. NPDC097640 (assembly GCF_040302705.1). Taxonomy (NCBI): domain Bacteria; kingdom Bacillati; phylum Actinomycetota; class Actinomycetes; order Kitasatosporales; family Streptomycetaceae; genus Streptomyces; species Streptomyces sp. NPDC097640. Next base: position 63,594 of record NZ_JBEOSB010000020.1, on the reverse strand, counting down.
GGCGTCGACCGGGTCTCCCAGCACGAGCAGGCCGAGGCCCGGCGGGCGCCGTGGGCCGGCGGGCCCGACTGGGTGTCGGTCCAGACCCGGCCACACGTCGACGGCAATGACGGGCTGACGGTGACCGCCCCGGCCGAACTGCCCGCCGGGCAGAGCGCCGCGGTCACCGCGACCGTGCTCCAGGGCGAGGGCGCCACCCCCCGCCGGGTGCCGGTCGGCTTCCCGATGAGCGCGGACTGGACCGGCTCGCCGAACCTCTTCATCGGCGACCCGGACGACGCCCGCCACCGCCCGCGCTACGTCGCCGCGTACGACCCGGCCACGGGCCGGCTCACCGCGCTGCGCCCGGGGTCCGTCACCCTCGCGGTGACGGTGAACGGCGCGACGGCGAAGGCGAGCCTCGGCATCACGGCCCGCGCCACCGGGGGATCCTCCACGGCGGCATGACCGGCCGGCGGGCCGAGGGGGCGCGGACGGCGGCCCGAACGGGCAGCCGTCCGCGGCCCCTCCCCGCCGAGTGCCTGACCTGAACAGCCCTGATCGTCACAAGGGATTGCGCGGGGAGGGTGCTTGCGCGGGACGCTCGTCGGCTGACGGACGAGGAGGTACCCGACCGCTGTCGCGGCGGCCCGCGCGCCTGGGTTGGCCCAGGACGACTCCGGCCAGGACCAGGACCAGTCCGCACAGTTGCTGAACGGTCAGTGCGTCTCCGGCGACACATGTGCCGAGCAGGACGCCGGTGACGGGGTTGAGCAGCCCGATCAGTCCGACGGTCCCGGCCGGCAGGTGCCGCAGTCCGGTGAACCAGGCGGCGAAGGCCACCGCGGTGGCGACCAGGGTGACGTAGCCGAACGCGAGGAGCGTCGGCGTCGAGAGCGCGGGCGGAGGGCCTTCCACGGCGGCGGCGACCGGGAGCAGGAACAGACCTCCGGCGGTGAGCTGCCAGGCGGTCGAGGCGAGCACATCGGTATCGGCGCTCCACCGTTTGGCCAGGATGTGCCCGAAGGACGACACCAGCATGGCCGCGGTCGAGGCGAGGACTCCCGGCAGGCTCACCCCTTCCGTCCCCGTGAGCAGCATGAGGCAGACCCCGGCGAGTCCGATCGCGGCGCAGGCGAGGTGGGCGGTCCGGGGCCGTTCGGACACCAGGGGCCAGGCTATGAGCATCATCGTCAGCGGGGACACCGCCATGACGGTCGAGGCGACGCTTGTCGGAAGCAGTTGGGAGGCGGCGTAGACAAGGACGAAGAACACGCTCATGTTGAGCAGCCCGAGCACCGCGGACCGCCACCACCACGCGCCGCGCGGCCGCTGTCTGCGCAGGGCGAGCAGGACCAGGCCGGCGGGCAGCGCCCGCAGGGCGGCCCCGTAGAGCGGGCGGTCGGCCGGCAGGAACTCGTGTGTGACGAAGTAGTTGGTTCCCCAGGCCACCGGCGCGACTGCGGTCAGCGCCACCCAGCGCATATTAGCTTCCATGGAAGCTAATATAACTTCCTGGGAAGCTACCATGAGGTGCATGGAACACGGTGAACCGATGGACCGCGTCGCCCGCATCCAGGCGGACTGGCGCCGCGAGCGCCCCGACGTCGACATCACCCCGCAAGGAGTGATCGGACGGCTGCACCGCCTGGCCGACCGGCTCACCGAGGAACTCTGCCTCGTCTACGGCCGCTACGGCCTCAGCGAGGGAGAGTTCGACGTCCTGTGCGCGCTGCGCCGCGCCGGGGACCCCTACGAGCGGGCACCCGGCGAGCTCGCCGCGCACACCATGGTGACCACCGGCGCGATGACGAAGAGAATCGACCGCCTGGAGCGAGCCGGACTCGTCACCCGCCGCCGTTCCGACGACGACCAGCGCGGCCGGATCGTCGCCCTCACCGAACCCGGACGTGAACTGATCGACCGAGCGTTCACCGACCACATGCGCAACGAACGCCACCTGCTGGATCTGCTGACGCCCACCGAGGCCGAGTCACTCGAAACGCTGCTCACGACCTGGCTCTCCCGCATGGAGCATCCACGTCCGTCCCGCGGCGAGTGACCCCGCTCGGCGGCTCGGACGGAACGCCCGGGGACCATCGCTCCGTGCCCGGGTCCGGGGCGTCCTCCTCACCCGCGGCTCGCACGCCACAGCGGCGGGCCCCACGGCCGCCCGGCTGCTGGGCATCCAGGGCCTCCCGCCGGACGACGGCACGCTGCACCTCGCCGCCCCGCTCGGCACCATCCGCAGCCGCCAAGGCGTCCGCGTGCACCGGACCGCCGTACCCGGCCACCCCCGCCCGCACCTGCGCGGACCTCCTCCTACAGCTCCAACGCGCCGAGGCCGTCAGCGTGCTGGACTCCGCCCTCCACCAGGGCCTGCTCACGGCGGCCGACCGCCTCACCCTCCCCACCCACCTGTCCGGCCGTCGCGGCGCACACCAGGCCCGCGCACCTGCGGCGCCCGGGCGCGGGCCCAACGCCTCAGCGGACGCGGCCAACTAGGCGGAACACCGGAACCGTGGTCATCAGAGTGTGACCCTCCGGCCCGCGCGCGCCGCCTCTCGGACCCGCTCCAGCATGCGGTGTCGCCGGACGGCGTGCCGGAAGTCGGGAACGCCGTCCTCATCCGGCGCAAGGTTCCCGGTGATCTGGTCGCGCAGAAGCGCGTACTCGTGGGCGACGTTGCAGGCGGGCTCGGTGGATCGCTCGGTCCATTGCGTCAGCGACCGCTGATAGCGGGCGGGAACCGGTAGCTCGGCCAAGGTGCCCTGCTCTCCCCGGGCGCCGTACAGCCGCAGCCCCCCGTACCACCACTGAGCCTGGTCGGCCTTGACGACGAGATCGCCCTCCGTGCCGTTGATCTCCCAGTGAAACGCGGTGGCGCGTGACGTCCCACCACGGATGTGCATCGCGGCTACGGCCCCCGACTCCAGTACCCCGGTGACGGCGATCTGGTCCTCCGCGGTCTTGGCCGCAACCGCCCCGCTCGTGACGTGGGTGACCTCCGGGCGCAGGTTCTCGATGAGAGCGGACACCTCGCTGAACTCCCCGAGCACCATGGCCAGCGCGTCGGCCGAGTGCCCGAAGGGGATCGACAGCAGCGTGGCGCCGCTCGTGCCGTCCAGCACGTACGCATGGCTGTCGTCGTAGGTGGCGCCGCCGATCGAGCCCGACCCGAGCATGCTGGTCGACAGCACCCGCCCCACGTACCCGTCGGCGACCAGGTCCCGCAGATACCGGACCGGCGGAGCCGACCGGGCCTGCAAGCCGACGGCCGTGAGCACACCCCTGCGGTCCGCGAGGTCGGACAGTTCCTCGGCCTGCGCGAGGTCGGCACCGAGCGGCCATTCGCTGAACACCATCTTTCCCGCTTCCAGCGCGGGTCGGATGAGCTCCAGGTGATGAGGAACCTTCACCGTCACCACCACGAGATCGACTTCCTCGCTGCGGGCCAGCTCCTCCGCGCTGCCGAAGGCCAGCGGCACTCCATACTTCTCGCCGGCCGCACGCGCGGATTCGGCGCTGCTGGCGCTCAGGGCCCGCAGCTCGTATCCGCCGAGTCCGGTCAGCGCCGGCACATGGGCGGTGGCCGCCCACCCGCCACTCGCGCTCAGACCTACGACACCGACACGGATCGGCTCCCGATGAGGGGAAGTGGACGTCATGGGCACCCCAGCGTTCGCGGTCACCAGCTTTCCCACCTCAAAACGGCCGATAGCCATGGAGGACACGGTCCGAGCAACACGGTCAGCTCGAGTCGCCTATTACGTCGACCAGACGCGGCGCAGCTGTTCGAAGCGGGTGGGCAGCGGGGGGCGGCGGGCGGCGTAGGTGGCGTTGGTGCGGTGGACGAAGCGGCGCCAGGAGAGCACCAGGCCCTGGCGGGTGATGGGCAGCCCGGCGGCGACCGTGACCCCGTTGTCGTGGGTGTGGTGCACCGTCAGCAGCAGCGCCCTCGGCACCGTTCCCTCCAGCTCGGCGCACAGTTCCTGACGCACCCGCAGCCATCGCCGCACCACGATGACCGTGCCCGGATCCAGCCCGTGCCGGCGCGGGACGCGGTGCTTGCCGTGTTCGATGGTCACCCAGCCCGCGTCCAGGTCCAGCGCGTCGGTGGTGCAGCGCAGCAGGTCCCCGTACCGGGCGCCGGTGGCCCGGGCCAGCCCGACCACCACGGCCAGCCGCACCGTCTCCGGCCGCGTGCCCTGCTCCAGCGCCTGCACCGACAGCAGCCGCCACACCCACTCCGCCTCGGCGGCCGACACCACCGGCCGCGGATACCGGTCGCTCGCCGTCTCCCCCGCCATCCATGCCCACCTCTCCAGACCCGACCAGGGCCGCTTGGCACACTATTTCTTACACCGTACTTCCCACCCGGGACGGCGGATATGCATGCGCCGCGTACGGCGCGGCAGCGCGGTACGGTCGCCGGGTGCGGTTGCTGCTGATGTCCGACACCCATGTCCCCCGGCGCGCCAAGCGGCTCCCGGAGGAGCTGCTGGCCCAGGTGGCGCGGGCCGACGTCGTGATCCACGCCGGGGACTGGGTCGACACCGCCACCCTCGACCTGCTCCAGGCGCGCTCCGGGCGGCTGATCGGGGTGTACGGCAACAACGACGGCCCGCCGCTGCGGGCGCGGCTGCCGGAGGTGGCGTACGCGGAGCTGGGCGGGGTGCGGATCGGGGTCGTGCACGAGACCGGGCCGGCGCGGGGGCGGGAAGCCCGTTGCGCCGCGCGCTTCCCCGACGTCGACGTGCTGGTGTTCGGCCACAGCCACATCCCGTGGGACTCGGTGGCCGAGGACCGGTTGCGGCTGCTCAACCCCGGCTCCCCCACCGACCGGCGGCGGCAGCCCCACTGCACCTATATGACGGCCGAGGTGTCGGCGGGGCGGCTGACCGATGTGGAGCTCCATCGGCTGCCGGCCCGGCGATGACGTACGGGGCCGGGCCCGCCGCCGCTCAGCCGACGTGGACGTGCGGGCGCCGGGCGCGGTCCGGCTCGGCCTCGCGGAGCACCTCGCGGGTGACGGGCGCGACCTCCCCATATCCGAAGAGGAAGAACCGCAGGAAGTTGGCGATGGGGTTGCCCTCGGTCCACTCGAAGTAGATGTGCGGCCGCTGGCCCGTCATATCCCGTACGTGCAGCAGCATCCCGGCGAGCGCGTTGGCAACGGAGGAGCTGACCAGCGTCAGCACGCGGTAGCGGCCGTGCAGCACCTCCCCGCACACATACAGCTCCGTCTCGAACTCCGACGGGTCCGAGACGGTGACCTCGACGAAGATGAAGTCTTCCTCGGCAGGGAGGTCGTTGTCCTCCCTGATCTGGCGGAGCTTGTCGCGGTATTCGGCCACGTCGCGGCTGTCCGGCTGGTTCGCGATGAACCGGATGGTGCGGTGGGCCATGTCGCGGACGAAGCGGTCGGCCATGGGGTCGAGGTCCACCCGGGTGACCCGCAGTTCGAAGGCGCGGGCGGCCCGGGACATCAGCGAGAGCCCGATGATGCCGGCGATGAAGCAGGCGCCGATCTTCACGCCGTCCGGCCGCTCCACGACATTCGCCGCCGTGGTGTACACGAAGACCGCCGCGATGGTGGCGAAGCCGGCCGTCCAGCGGCGCTGCCGGGCCTTGCGCGCGGCGATGGTGACGGCGATCGCGGCGGAGGAGATGAGCACCAGCACCCCGGTGGCGTACGCGCCGCCCTGGGCGTCCACGCTGGCACGGAAGATCCAGGTCACCAGGAAGGCGATGAGCGTGAAGACCAGCACCATGGGCCGCACCGCGCGGGCCCAGTGCGGCGCCATGCCGTAGCGGGGCAGATAGCGGGGCATCAGGTTGAGCAGCCCGGCCATGGCCGAGGCGCCGGCGAACCACAGGATGACGATGGTGGAGATGTCGTAGACGCTGCCGAAGCCGGAGCCCAGGTATTCGTGCGCCAGGTAGGCGAGGGCGCGGCCGTTGGCCTGTCCGCCGGGCTCGAACTCGTGGTGCGGGATCAGCAGGGTGGTGATGAAGCTGGTGACAATGAGGAAGACACTCATGATCAGCGCGGCCGTGGTCAGCAGCTTCCTGGTCCCCCGGATCCGCCCCGCCGGGTGCTCCTCGGTGTCCTGAGGGTCCCCCTCGACATGCGGCATGACGGCCACGCCGGTCTCGAAGCCGGACAGGCCCAGCGCGAGTTTGGGGAAGACGAGCAGCGCCAGGCCGATCATCACCAGCGGATTGCCGTGTTCGGTGGTCAGCTTCGTCGTCCAGTCCGAGACCACCCCCGGCTCGGTGAGCACATGTTCCATCCCCACCACCACGACGACGAGGTTCAGCGCCAGATAGATGCCGACCAGCACCACCGCCAGCCCGATGGCCTCCGTGAAGCCCTTGAGGAACACGCCGCCGAGCAGGGCGATCAGCACCCAGGTGACGGCCACCTCGTTGCCGTGCAGGGCGCCGCCGACATTCGGGTTCTCGACCAGGTGGGCGGTGGCGTCGGCCGCCGAGAGGGTGATGGTGATCAGGAAGTCGGTGGCCGCGAACCCCAGCAGGATCAGGACGAACAGCTTGCCCTTCCAGAACGACAGCAGCCGCTCCAGCATCGCGATCGAGCCCTGGCCGCGCGGGCTCTCCTCGGCCACCCGCCGGTACACCGGAAGCGCGCCGGCGACGGTGACGAGCACCAGCACGAGCGTGGCCACCGGGGAGAGCGCGCCCGCCGCCAGGGCGGCGATGCCCGGCTGGTAGCCCAGGGTGGAGAAGTAGTCCACACCGGTCAGGCACATGACCTTCCACCAGGGCCGCCCGGGGTGTTCGGCGGGAAGCTCGGCGTGCGGGCCCGGCTGCTGCTTGGCCATGTCGGCCAGGCCCTCGAGCATCCAGATGCGCAGGCGATGATGGCGCGTCCGGCCCCCGGCGTCGTTGCCCGCACGGTCGGAGCTGGCCATCACGTACTCCTGTCGAACCGTTGGATCGAACCGGCCGCTTCGGCAGGCGGCCAGGTCAGAGTACGCAACGGTCGGGTCGGAGCCGGTCATGGCACACCGCACGAAGCGGGGCGCGGGTGCCGGGCGCGGGTGCCGCGCCCGGCACCCGTCACCGGCCCACGAGCGCCCTCAGGGTCGTCGCCTCCCTCGGCAGGATGGCTTCGTCGTCCCCCGGCACGAACTCCAGCAGCACATCCAGCGGCCCCTGCGCGCCGCCCCGCGCGGCGCGGTGGGCGCGCAGCCGCTCGAAGGCGCCGCGCCACATCGCCTCGCGGGCCGACAGCGGCAACCGGGTGGTGCCGGGCCACCAGGAGAAGGCGTGTACCGCGGCCACCCGGTCGATCAGCGCGTCGAGGCCGGACAGCGCCTCGGCGTCGGGCGTAGCAGGTTCAACAGGTGGCTGCCAGTAGCTCCGCACGTCCTGGCGATTCACCTCGTCGAGCAGCCCGAGCGTGTGGTCCGCACCGTCGGTGAGGGTGTTGCGGTGGAATTCGTACCCGAGTTCCACCCCTGCGCGGGCCGCGAGCGCGGCGGCGCGCCGGGTGTCCTCGACGATCCGCCGGCGCTGCTCGGGCGGGGTCTCATGGGTGCCGGTGGCGCCCGCCCAGATCCGTATGCGCGGGGCGCCGAGCAGTTCGGCCGAGCGCAGGACCGCGTCGAACTCCTCCGGTTCGCTCACCCCGGCGCGGTAGTACGAGCCGTACGACGCGACGGCGAGGCCCGCGTCCTCGGTGGCCGCGCGCACCCGGCGGGCGGCCCGCTCGTCCCCGGCGGGCACATGCCGGTCCCCGCCCCACTCCACGCACTCCAGGCCCGCCCCGGCGACGGCGGCGATCACCTGGTCCGGGTCCAGCCGGCGGAAGGTGACGGAGCAGATGCCCAGCCGGGTGCCGGTCACGCGGTCTCCCCGGTCACCCGGGGCGTGCGGCCGTCCGGGCCGCCGCCGAAGGCCACCACGGTGCTGCCCCCGTCCGGCCAGCGGATGGTGACGACCGGTCCGCTCACCTCGGCGGTGGCGAGCCCGGCCAGGGGCGGGGCGTCCGGGTCGCCGGTGAGCGAGGCGAGCGAGGCGAAGACGGCGCCGGACTCGCCCTCGCCGACGGCGCCGGTGAGCTCGGGGACCAGGGCCCAGGGACCGTACGCGGTGCCCTGCGGGGCCCGGCGGACCGCGGAGCTCCGCCAGCCGTGCAGCGGCAGCAGCCGGCCGGTCACCTCCGCCCCCGCCAGGCACAGCTCCCCCGCCGGGCCGGCGCCGTCCTCCTGCTCGGCGGCGCTGCCCGGCGCCACGGCGATGGCCCAGCCGCTGTGGTGGACGGCGGTGCCGACGGGGACGTTCACCGTGTGGTGGAGGCGCAGCTCCATCGAACCGCGGGCCAGGGTCAGGCTGTCGATGCGCGCGGCGGGCAGCACGGGGCCGCCGTCGGGGAAGACGGGGATGTGCGAGGAGGCCAGCCAGTTGGGGCCGGCGGCCAGGGGGGTGATCCGGAGCCGGGAGCTGCGCAGGCCGCGCAGTTCGAGGCAGATGTGGTTGTCGGGGGTGTTGGCGGCGCTGGTCGGGCCGGTGCGGGTGGAGTAGGCGAGGCGGGCGTACAGCGGGTCGCCGGGCGCCCGCTCCCCCTCCCAGGGGCGGATCTTGGCGCTGCCGTGGTTGTGCAGCCGCACCAGCCCGTCGCGGCCGGTGGTCTGCACCAGGAAGCCGGGGGCGGGCAGCGCCAGCACCCGGTCGGGTCCCTGGGACGGGGCCGGCTTCTCGGTGGCGGTCCACACCGGGTGGTCGGGCGGGAGCAGCAGGGCGAGGAACCCCTTGGACGCCCAGTAGGGGGAGCCCGGTCCGGAGTAGCGCTGAAGGGTGGCCTCGTGGGGCCCGTACCAGCCCAGGCTCAGCACCCCGTGCCCGGTGAACGCGCCGCGGTCGAGGAAGTGCCGCAGCGCCCCGCTGAGCACCCGCCGGGTGGCGCCCGGGGCCAGCGGGGTGTGTCCGGTGAGGGCGCCGAGCGCGACGGCGGCTCCGGCGGCGAAGCGGTAGGTGAGGGAGCGGCCGTGGTGGATGGGGGCGCCGTCGGCGTCGAAGAGCAGCGAGAACCCTTCGAGGAACTCGCGCAGCCGCGGGCCGAGGTGGTCGAGCAGCGCGCGGTCGGCGGCGAGGTGGGCGTGCAGCAGCGGATACAGGTGGAGGGCCCAGCCGTTGTAGTGGTCGAAGGCCCGTCCGTCGCCGTCGGTGTACCAGCCCTGGCCGCGGTACCAGCCCTCGAGCAGGTCGAGGGCGCGCTCGATGGCCCGGGCGGTCTCGGCGTCGCCGCGCCCGACGGACTCCAGGAAGCCGGCGACGGTCAGCGGGAAGAGGTACCAGTTGTTGGGCGCGGGGGTGTGCCGCAGGGCGCCGCGCAGCCATTCCTCGGTGCGGTCCCGGGCGGCGGCGGGCATCTTCTTCCAGGTCCAGGGCGTGGTCAGGCGCAGGGCCAGCGCCACGGACGCGGACTCCACCATCGGCTGGCCCTGGATGCCGTGATGGCCGATCAGCGGCCAGGACTCGGCGTCGTCCCGCCCGGGGGTGAGGGTGCCGCGCTCGATGCCCGCGGTGTAGCGGGACAGAAAGCTGTGCGGGTCGGCCCCGCCGGCGCCCGCGACCCGCAGGGCGGCCAGCAGGAAGGTGCGGGCGAAGCCTTCGAGGCCGTCGGAGCGCACGCCGGATCTCGACGGCGGTCCGGGCAGGTCGATCAGGCCGTGGCCGGGGGTGGCGTACCGCAGGGCGGCGCGCAGCATGCCGTCGGCGGCGGCCTCCCAGTGGGCGCGGGTCAGCCCGGTGTGCGGGCTGAGCTCGCGGTCGTCGGCGGGGAACGGGAAGGGGAGCGGCGCGGTGGGGGTGAGGGGCGCGGCGGTGGCGGTGGCGGGGGTGGGCATGGCGGGGTGGGTCTCCTGTCGCGTCTGTCCCTGTGCTGGAAGGCCCGGGTTTCCGGTGCCCCGGGTCTCCGGTGTCCCGGGTTTCCGGTGCCCGGCGTCAGGCCGAGCGGTCGAGGATCTCCGGGCGTACCGGATGGGCGAACGGGCGGCCGTGGACGTAGCGTTCGACCTCGCCGATCGCCAGGTCGGCGAGGCGCCCGAGCTCGCCGCTCTTGGACCCGGCGATATGCGGGGTGATCAGCGCGTGGTCGCTGTCGTACAGCGGCGAGTCGGCGGGCAGCACCTCGGGCTCGGTGACGTCCAGCACCGCGTACAGCCGCCCGGCCACCACCTCGTCGGTCAGCGCGGGCTGGTCCACGATGGCCCCGCGGGCGGTGTTGATCAGTGTGGCGCCGGTGGGCATGGTGGCCAGCAGCTCGCGGCTGACCAGGCCGCGGGTCTCGGGCAGCAGCGGGGTGTGCACGCTGACCACGTCGCTGGTGGCGAACAGCTCGGCCGGCGGGACGAGGCGGGCGCCCAGCTCGCGGGCCTCCTCGGCGGTGACGAACGGGTCGTACAGCAGGATGTCGAGGTCATGCGGGCGCAGCAGTTCGATGACGCGCCGGCCGATGACGGAGGCGCTGAGGATCCCCACCGTTCTGCGGTAGTTGCCCGCCCCGGGGTACCGCTCGTTCCAGTCGACGCGGCGGCGCTCGGCGCGGTAGTCGCGGGCGATGTCCAGGACGCGCTTGTTGGCGAGCAGGATCATCGCGAGGCTGTACTCGGCGACGGGCACCGCGTTGGCCGCGGCGGCCGAGGAGATGGCGAGGCCGCGCTCCCAGCAGGCGTCGGTGATGTGGTTGCGCACGGTCCCGGCGGTGTGCACGATGGCGCGCAGCCGGGGGGCGGCGTCCAGCGCCGGGCGGTCGACGGGCGCGCAGCCCCAGCCGGTGATCAGCAGTTCGGCGTCGGCCAGGGCGTGCTGGGCCGCCGGGGTGGTGAAGTCGTCGAGGACGAGTCCCGCGTCCAGGTCGGTCAGCCGGGTCAGGCGGGCCAGCGCCCGGTCGTCGAGCACCTGGCGGGCGGTTCTGGACGCCATGGCGAGGACGGCGCGCGGACGGGGACGGGGTTCGGTCACTTGACGCTCCCTGCGGTGAGGCCGGACTTCCAGTAGCGCTGGAGCAGTACGAAGGCCGCGATCAGCGGGACGACGGCGAGCAGCGAGCCGATGACGACCAGGGGGTAGTACTCGGGGGAGACGGTGGCGGCGCTGTTCCACGTGTAGAGGCCGAGGCTCAGCGGATACAGGTGCTGGTCGGAGAGCATCACCATGGGGAGGAAGAAGTTGTTCCAAATGGCGGTGAGCTGGAAGAGGAACACGGTGACGAAGCCGGGGCCGAGCATCCTCAGGCTGACCCGGAAGTAGGTCTGGAGCTCGCCCGCGCCGTCCATCCGGGACGCCTCAAGGACCTCGTTCGGCACATAGCCGCTGCTGAGCAGGCGGGCGAGGTAGACGCCGAAGGGGTTGAAGAGGACCGGGACGAAGACCGCCCAGAAGGTGTTGACCATGCCGACGTTGGAGGCCACCAGATAGAGCGGGAGGGCCAGCACGGTCGGCGGCACCATGACACCGGTGAGGACGAGGCCGAACAGCTTCTCCTTGTGCCGGAACTCGTACTTGTCGAAGGCGTAGCCCGCGGCGACGCTGATGAGCGAGCCGACCAGGGCGCCGACGACCGCGTACAGCAGGCTGTTGACGTACCACTCGCCGTAGAGCCCGCCGTCCATGGAGAACAGGTCGGAGAGGTTGCGCGCGAAGGAGAAGTCGCCGAGGGAGAAGATGTCGCTGCCGAAGAGGGCGTCGGCGTTCTTGGTGGACGCCAGCAGCAGCCACAGCGCGGGCAGCATGGTGTAGAGGGCGGCGATCAGGACCACCGCGTTGGCGACGCCGCGGCTGGTCAGCCTGGAACGCCCGAAGGGCCTGCCGAGCGGTCTGGCCGGCGGTCCGCCGGAGGTGTTCACGGGGGTGGTGGGTGTGGTCGTGGTCATCCCACTCTCCGTTCCCGGCGGCCCGACCAGCGCGTCACGGCGTACGACAGCACGCAGGTGACGATCAGGAGGATCACGGAGGCCGCGGAGGCGAGTCCGTAGTTGTTGCGGCGGAAGGCCGCGTCATAGATGTACATGTTGGGGGTGAAGCGGGAGTTGACCATGGGGGTGGCCTGGTTCATCAGCATGGGCTCGGTGAACAGCTGAAGCGCACCGATCAGGGAGAACATGCACACCAGGACGACGGAGCCCCTGACGATGGGCACCTTGACCTGGAGCGCGGTGCGGATACCCCCGGCGCCGTCGATGGTCGCCGCCTCGATCACCTCGCGCGGCAGCGCCTGGAGCGCGGCATAGAAGATGATCATGTTGTAGCCGAGCCCGCTCCACAGGGCGATGTTGACGATCGACGGCAGCACGGTGTGCAGGCCGAGGAAGTCGATGGTGATGTCGGCCTGGGCGAAGAGTTTGATGACCGGGCTGAGCCCCGGGGTGTAGAGGTACAGCCAGATGACGGCCGCGATGATGCCGGGGACGGCGTGCGGCAGATAGACCAGCATCTGCGCGGTCCGCCGCAGCCGGATGAGGCCCGAGTCGAGCAGCAGGGCGAGCGCGAGCGCGCTGATGACCACCAGGGGTACGAAGATCACGCAGTAGAGGGCGATGGTGCCGAACCCGGAGAGGAAGCTCGGGTCCTGCACCACCGAGAGATAGCTGCGCAGCCCGGTGAAGACGGTGCGCCCGCCGCCGAAGCCGAGGCCCTCGTGGTCCTCGGAGAAGAGGCTGAGGTAGATGGCATAGCCGACGGGGATCAGGAACACGGCGATGAGCAGTGCCGTGAAGGGGGTCAGCAGAACGGTGGCGGCGATCCGCTGCTGGCGTCGTCCGGTTCTGCGGGGCGGGTCGGCGGCGGCCGCCGATGGCGGCGCCGTCCGTTTCGAGGACATGGCTGTGCTCACGGGTTACCTCGGCTCCAACGGGGTGAGGTGCGGCTCAGGGGTGAGACGGGGAGACGGCGGGGCTCAGCGGGTGGTGACCGACAGGCCGAGGCTCTTCAGATCGGGCATCGTTTTGCTCTGGGCCTCGCGCAGGGCCTTCAGGATGTCGCCGCTGCCGACACCGGCCTTCGCTAGCCCGTCGTCGCCGGAGGTGGTGGTCGAGACCATCCGCGGCCCCCACTTCCAGGTCGGGGAGATCAGCTCGGCCTGCTGCTGGAAGAGGCCGAAGATGTCCTGGCCGGAGTAGTAGCTGGTGTCCATCTCCTTGCGGGCGACCGGGACCAGATCGGGCACGACCGGGAAGGCGCTGCTGACACCGCTGGCGAGCTTGGCGCGCAGTGCGTCGGGGCTGGTGACCATCCAGGAGATGAACTCCATGGCCTCCTTGGGATGGTGACTGTCCTTGGTGACCATGAAGGTCGAGCCGCCCTGGGTGGACACCTTCGGCTTGGCCGGGTCCCATTGCGGAACCGGCGCGATGGCCCATTTGCCCTTGCCGTCGGGGGTGGACGCCATCATGGACCCCGCGGCCCAGGCGCCCGCCAGATAGCCGACCGTCTCCCCGCTGCGCAGATGGGCCCGCCACTGCTGACTGGACCCGGGCTCCACGCGTACCAGGTCCTCGTCCATCAGCCGCTGCCAGTACGCCGCGACCTTGCGGGTGGGGGCGTCGTCCATGGAGATGCGCCAGGTGTCGTCGGCGGTGTCGTACCACTGGGCCCCGGCCTGCCAGGCGTACGCGGCCATGTAGAGCGTGCCGCCGGTGGTGAAGAGGCTGGCGATACGGGAACGCGGCTGCGCCTTCTTGAGCTCGCGGGCCGAGTTCTCGAACTCCGCCCAGGTCTTGGGCACCGGGATGTGGTTCTTGGTGAAGATGTCCTTGCGGTACAGGAAGACCATCGGCTCGATGTCCACCGGTACGGCGTAGGTGCGCCCGTCGAAGGTGGTGAGATCCAGCGCCTGCGGCAGGATCTTGCGGCGCACCGAGTCGGGCAACAGCCCGGTGATGTCCCGGGGCACGCCGTCGATGGTGAAGCTGGGCAGCTGCGGGTATTCGACGGTGGCCACATCGGGGGAGTTGCCGGCGCGCGCGGCGTTGCTGAGCTTGGCCCAGCCGCCCTGCTCCCCCGAGGGAACCTGCTGGAAATCGACCTTGATCTTGGTGTGGGTGCGGTTGAACTCGTCGACGACCTCCTGACTGCCGCGCAGCGCCGACCAGAAGGTGAGGCGCACGGGGCCGTTGCCGGCGGTGTCGGACCCGCGACCTGTGGAGCAGCCCGCCAGTACGAGGGCGAGCAGAGTGAGTAGTGCCGTTGTTCCGGCCGTGGCCCGGCGTCGGTTTGCCAGGCGTCCTGGGCGTCTATGGCCAGGCATGGACCCTCCCCTGATTCTACGGTGGAGTCACGGGGAATCCTGATCGCTTGACTGAAAAGACGTCAATACATCGAACAGAAGAAACTAAAGCGGTCAAACGATCAGAACCGATGGGCCGCCGCGGGCGCCGTGGAATCCCGGACCACGAGGGCCGGCAGCAGTTCCAGATGGCGGGTGGCGCCGGGCCGCCGGCCCTCGCGCGCCGCGTCGAACTGACGGCTCAGCACATCCAGCGCGGCGCGCCCGATCTCCGCCTTCGGCGGGGCCACCGCGGTCAGCGCGATATGCCCCATGTCGGCGACCACGTCGTTGTACGCGACCACCGAGCAGTCGCGCGGCACCTCCAGGCCGGCCTCCTGGAGCCGCTGGACCAGCACCAGCGCGTCCATGTCACTGTGGATCAGCGCGGCCGTCGCCCCGGTCTCGCGCAGCGTCTGGACCAGGTCGACCGCGCGCGCGTCGGCGACGCTCGGATCGGGGCCCGCGGTGCGTGAGCTGAGGATGGTGCGGCACCCCCCGGCGATCCCGCGGGCCGCGGTCTGCGCGGCGAACTCGGCGCGGATCACCCGCGCGGTGGGGCTGTCGTCGCGGGCCGCCAGCACGATCCGCTCATGGCCCAGGGAGAGCAGATGGCCGAGGGTCAGGTGCACCCCGTACGCGTGGTCGCCGCGGACCGAGTCGACCCCGTAGAGGGCGCTGCCCCGCTCCGGGCGCCGCTCCACCAGCACCACGGGCACCTCCAGGGCCGACAGCCAGGAGTGGTCCTGCGCCGCCTCCGCCGCCGTGCGCCAGCGCGGCGCGATCAGCAGGCCGCGCACCCCGGCGTCCAGCGCCTGGCGGACCGCCCGGCGGTCGGCGCCCGGCTCGTCGGCGGCGATGTGCAGCGCGAGCCGCAGACCGGCCCGCTCGGCGGCCTCCCGCGCGCCCTGCACGGCCTCCGTCAGATACGTGTTGCGCTCGGGGACGACCATGCCCACCGCGTCCCCGGTGCCCGCGCCGGGCTCGGGCCCCGGCCGCAGCGAGCGCGCCACCCCGTGGCCGCGGCGCACCTCCCCGCGGCGCGCCAGCTCCTCGATGTCCCGGCGCACCGTGACGATGGAGACCCCCAGCTCGTCGGCGAGATCGGTGATCCGCGCCAACCCGCGGGCCTCCACGATCCCCACGATCCGCGACTGCCTGTTCCGCGCCGGCTCCCGCATACCCCACCGCTCGTCTCCGTCGGTCACGCCCGGCGTGATCGGATTTTCCAGAACCCGGCCATAGTAGCGATCATTCGATCAGTACAGGACGGCGCCCATGGGGGCGGCCCAGAAACACCACGAGGTGGTGAACGGAACACGATCGGGGCACGTACCACCCTCCGTGCGCCGGTGCGCGGCGCGCGACGCCGACCCGACGACAGCTGCCCGAAACCTGGAGGCCCGATCATGAACCAGCCGGTCACCCCTCCCGTCCAAGCGCTCCCGGGCGGAGAGGCCGAACTCCGTCTTGTGCTCCATCTGTCCTGGGAGGACATCGCCAGGCTGGGCCAGGAGGCCGGCCGGCTGGCCGCCCAGCTACAGCGCCCGGTGAGCCTCGACGAGGCCGTCAGCTACCGGCTGCGCAGCCGGCCGCCGGCCGCCCACGCCAAGCCCGCCCCGGCCCCCGACCGCGGTCAGCCGCTCGCCGCCGCCTCGGCTCCGGCCGCGCCGCTCACCGCCCGCTCCCCCGGCGAGCAGGCCCGGCAGGCGATCGAGAAGATCAACAGCTCGGTCCAGCCGTATCAGGGCGGCGCCGAATCCCCAGGCTCCGCACCCCCGGGCCCGGCCCCCGAGGCGATCCCGAGCGACGCCCGGGGCATCCTGGAGCGCCCCACCCGCCCGCCGTCCTCCGTCAACGGCGTCGGCGAGCACGGTCAGTTGAGGGGCGCCTGACGGCGGCTGCCCCGGGCCGGATGTCGGCGGCCCCCAGTAGGGTCGCCGGATGAGCGTGTTGTGGCTGACCGTGCAGACGCCGCTGCCCACCGGGCGGATGCGGGTGGGCGTGACCGACCGCGGCGTGGTGGCCGCCGCGTACACCCCGCAGGGCGCGGCCGGGTTGCCGGCGGGGCCGCTGATATCCGAGGAGTCCGGCGACCGCCGGGCGGCCGCGGTGGTCGGCCGCTTCGCCGACTACTTCGCCGGGCGGCGGCGGGAGTTGGAGCTGCCGCTGGACTGGCGGCTGACCTCCGGAGCCCAGCAGGCGGTGCTGCGCGCGCTCCAGCGGACCGTCTCCTTCGGACGCACCATCACGTACGGCGAACTGGCCGAGCGCAGCGGGGCGTTCGAGGCGGCGGAGCCGGAACAGCGGGCGCTCGCGGCGCGCACGGTGGGTTCGATCATGGGCTCCAACCCGATCTGTCTGCTGGTGCCCTGTCACCGCGTGGTGGCCGCCGACGGCATCGGCGGGTTCGGGGGCGGCGCGGCGGGGCTCGCGGTCAAGCGGTGGCTGCTGACCCTGGAGGGTTCGCTGGCCCCCACGCTGGACTGGGCGGGCCCGTCCTGACCCATCGGCCCGGTCTCAGGCCGGGCCCGGCGAGGCGGGGCGCGCGGCGGGTTCCGTACGGCCTGCGGCGGGCCCGTTCCCCAGGAGTTCGCCCAGGCCCTGGCGGGTGGCGGCCAGCACCACGCGATCCTGGGGCCGCAGCACGTAGTCCGGCGGCAGGTCCCACACCAGGCCCCGCTGCTGCCCGCTGCCGTCGTCCGGGGGCGCCGCGGCCAGATCGCGGAACCCGCCGTCGGCGTCCGCGGTGTCCAGGGCGACCACCCGCCACGCGCCCGGCCGGAACGCCTCCGCGACCGTGCGGCCCGCCAGCTGCGGGTGGCCCGCGACCGGCAGCGCGGCGAAGAGCAGCACCCGCCGCTCGACCGGCACCGCGCCCAGGATCTGACGCCCCATCATGGCGCCCGCGAAAGCCGGGGCCGCCAGGGTGGACACGCTGCGGCTGCGGGTCAGCGCCTGCGGGTGCGCGGCCCGCAGGGTGCGGTAGACGGCCCGGGCGAAGCGGTCGTCGTACAGCCGCATGGCCACCCTCAGGCCGGGCTGGAGCGAGCGGGCGTACAGCGTGGCCTCCAGGTTGGTGGTGTCGGAGCTGGTGACCGCGAGCAGCGCGTGTGCCCGGTCGATCTTGGCGGCCTCCAGCACGCCCTCCTCCGTGACATCGCCGAGGACCGTGGGCACCCTCAGCCGCCGGGCCAGCGGAATGCCACGCGCCTGGGGGTCCTCCTCCACGCACACCACCGGGATGTCCAGCTCCCGCAGCCGGGCCAGCACGCGGGTGCCGACCTTCCCGAGGCCGAGCAGCACGACATGGCCGGACAGCCCGCGGGGCGGCCGGCGCAGGGCGGACGCGGTCCTGAAGGTGCCGAGCCCCTCCAGCGTGGCGGCCACCAGGACGGGCAGCAGCATCAGCCCGACCAGCCCGGACAGCAGTTGCAGGATCTGCCGGGCGAGCGGCTCGCCGAGCGCGGGGTCGCCGGTGCCGAGGATGTCCAGCAGCGTCACATACGCGGCGCGCAGCGGATGTTCCCCGGTGATCTGCCAGGACGCGATGGCGAGGGCCACCAGCGCGGCGGCGAACCCCGCGATGGTCCGCCGCAGCCGGCGGGAGAACAGCGAGCCGAGCGGCACGCCCCGGCCGCCGAGCCGGCGCGGGGGCAGCGCGGAGCCGGTGTGCGAGACGGCCTCCAGCACCACCGTACGGCGCCCGGTCGCGGCGGCCACGTCCTGGTCGTCGGGCAGCATGCGCGGCCCTTCGGCCCCGCTGCTGTCCGAACCCTCCTGGCCCGCCGGGTCGTTGGTGGTCGAGGAGAGCAGGGCGAGGGTGCACAGCCCCGGGTCGGCGATCGCGTCACGGCCGGGCGGGGTGTGGATGGCGGCCCGCAGCAACAGCCCGTCGGCCTGGATCACCTTGCTGGTGCCCGCCACGGCGGTGGCGGCGAGCGCGGGCGCGGCGGTGTCCGCGTCCGACAGGACGGTGGTCGAGGCGTCCAGGTCCGCAGCGTCGAGGCCGGGGTCGGCGACCGCCGCGGCCTGGTCGAGCAGTTCCCGCAGATGCTCGCCGAGCTTGCGGTTGTAGAGCCGGATCACCAGCCGCAGCCGGGGGTTGAGGCGGCGGGCGCGCAGCGCGGCGTGGATGTTGGTCTCGTCGTCGTCGTAGACCAGGGCGAGGGCGGCGGCCCGGTCCACCCCCGCCTCGGCGAGCACCTCGTCGTCCGGCTCGACGGCCTCCAGGACGCGGATGCCGGTGCCGGACGGCGCGTTGGCGGGCCCCGGCGGGGACAGCGACGGGCGGCCGACGGCCGCCGTCATCCGCCCGAACAGCGCGGCGGCCCGCGCCCGCCCGCGCCCGGCCCCCGGCACGGCGGTCCGCGCCGGGCGTGGCTCCCAGGCGGAGGGCGTGGCGGGGATGACGACGGTCACCCGCTGGACGTAGACGTCCTTGAGTTCGGCGGCGAGGCGGTGGGCGAGCGCGTCGTCGCCGCACACGACCATGTGCGGGCCGGGCGGCTCCGCCGACGGCTGCTGCGGCTGCTGGGGCAGGGTGGGCATGCTCGGTAGAGTCTCCTGGGCCGCTCGGCGGTTCCGGCCGGACGCGCGGGGTGGCGCGGCCGCCCGTTGATCATCACGGTTACGGGTGGTTGGCACCAGGGGGGTGAACCGTTCACCGACGTCGACTTCCGACGCGCGTTGTCGACACTGTTCACCTGGGGGTTCACGATCACGGAAGTGAGTGTCGGCACACGATGCCGACACTCAGGTCGGACGGGCGTTGCACTCATGACGGTGTGGCTTCTCGGGCTTCGCCGGGCTCCGGGGCAGCGATGGGCTCGATGCGTGGCTGGGCGAGTCGGGCGTAGTCGGCGCCCGAAATAGCAGCTGACTGGTCGAGGCGGGCGGCGTTGAAGTAGAGCTGCGGTCGGGCGATGACCGCGGGGTCGGCGACGAGTTCCAGGTCGGGATCGAAGGCGAAGGGAAGGACTGTGCCGGGAACGGCGTGGGCCAGCCGTTCGGCGGTGGCGGCGTCGCTGAACCCGACGTAGCGGGCGTTGAACAGCGTACGGACGG
Source organism: Streptomyces sp. NPDC097640 (assembly GCF_040302705.1). NCBI lineage: Bacteria > Bacillati > Actinomycetota > Actinomycetes > Kitasatosporales > Streptomycetaceae > Streptomyces > Streptomyces sp. NPDC097640. The sequence continues at coordinate 44,252 of NZ_JBEOSB010000020.1, read as the reverse complement.
CGTCCAGGTCGACGCGCCGATCGCCTGGAACGACCGCCAGCACGTGGCGGGTGGTCTTCTTGTCGGTTTTGACTCTGAGGATGATGCACTTCGCTGCCTGGGAGGCGGGGTGTCCGCGCAGGGTGCTGACCGAGTCCGTGGTGCCGTCCGGTTCGTGATCGATGAGCCGGTAGGGCGTCCGGGTGGTGTCGAGCAGGGTGATCAGGCGCTGGTAGGTGTCATGGTCGGGCACGTTTCATCCTCTTTCTCGGTTCTTGCTGTGGTGGTGCGGTGGGCGCGTTCGATGGCCTGGCCCCAGTAGGTTCCGGCGATCATGAGCACGGCGCCGAGAGTGGCCCAGAGGGTGAGCCGTTCGCCGCCGACGCTGATGCCGATGGCGACAGCCCAGATCGGCTCGGTGCCCAGCAGCAGGCTGGCCCGGCTGGCTGAAGTGCCTTGCACGGCCCAGGTCTGGGCGAGGAAGGCGAACACGCTGCAGAACAGGGCGAGATAGATCAGCTGGGTCCACGTGGTGGCACTGCTGTGGACCAGGTCGGGCAGGTGGGTGACGGCGAGCGGCAGGAACAGTGCCGAGCCGACGACGGTCTGGGCGGTCGTCAGGTGCAGCGGGTCCATGGGACGGCCCGCGGTGAGCCGTCCGACGAGAGCGACGTGCCCGGCCCGGACGACTGCGGCGGCGAGCATCAGCACGTCTCCGAGCCGTGGTGCGTGCAGTCCGGTGCTGGAAGTGAGCAGGCCGACGGCCACAACGCAGAGTCCGGCGGCGAGGAAGAACGTCCACGGCAGCCGACGGCTGCCGGTGCGGTCCAGCAGCGGTGTCAGCACGATGGTCAGGCTGATGATCAGCCCGGCGTTCGCGGCGCTGGTGTGCGCCACCCCGTAGGTCTCCAGCACGAGCACGGCCGCCTGGGTGACTCCCAGCAGCGAGCCGACGCGGACCTCCGCGCGGGTCCAGCGGCGCCTCCGGCGGCGGGAGGCGACCAGGGCTCCGCACGCGAGCGCGGAGATCGCATACCGGGCGAACAGGACCGCCAGGACCGGGAGCGCGACGGTGGCCGTCTTGGCCGCGAGATAGCTGGAGCCCCAGACCAGCGCGACCAGCAGAAGTACCGCATCGGTGCGGCGGGCAACATGCATTCCCCCACGGTGCCCCACCACCACATTGAAGGCTATGACCAACTTCTAAAGCAAAGGTGTAGTAGCTCTACACTGTCGGCGTGGATGAACGGCAGCTGCGCATCCTGCGCGAACTGGGAGACCTGGGCAGCGTCAGCGCGGTCGCCGAGGCACTACACGTGACGCCTTCCGCGATCTCGCAGCAGCTGCGGCTGCTTCAGCGCTCGATCCCCGTCCCGCTCACCGAACGCGCCGGACGCCGCGTGGTACTGACCGACGCCGGGCAGGCCCTGGCCGCGGCGGCCATCAAGGTCGAGACCGCCCTGGCCCAGGCCCGGCACACGATCACCGACTTCGTCGAGCAACCCGACGGCGACGTGTCGGTGGCCGCGTTCCACAGCGCGGCGTCCGCGTTCTTCCCGTTCCTGCTGCGCAGCCTCGCCGGCCCCGGCCGACCCCGCCTGGCGCTCGCGGACGAGGACGTCGCCCAGGACCGCTTCCCGGCCCTCACCCGTCACTACGATCTCGTGCTCGCCCACCGCCTCGACCACGGTCTGCCGTGGCCGCACAGCGTGACGTCCACGACGTTGCTGCGCGAGCCCCTCGACGTCGCCCTGCCGGCCGGCCATCTGCTGGCGTCCAAGCCGCTGCTCACGCCGCGGGACGTGGCGGACCAGCCGTGGATCACGGTGCACGACGGCTTCCCGCTGATGTCCACCATCGAGGCCATCGCGAGCGTCGCCAACCGCCCACTCGAGATCGTCCACCGCATCAACGAATTCGCCGTGGTCGCCGAGGCCGTCGCCGCCGGCGGCGGCCTCGCGCTGATGCCCCGTTGGACCGCTCGGCCGCACCCCGACGTCGTCCTCAGGCCGCTCAGCGGGGTACATGCTCGACGCGACATCGACGTCCTCCACCGGCCCGAGCGCACCGCCCGAAGCGCCGTCCGAACGGTCCTTGCCGAGTTGCACCGCGCCGCCGCACAGATCCAGGGCCGAGACCGCTGAGCCACCGCCGGCAGCGATCACACGGCCTTCGCCGGCCCAGTCGGACCGGCTGCACCCGCCGGGTGGAAGGGGCGGGGAGGGGAAAAGCGGGCGCCGGCCTCAGCCGGTGTAGCGGCGGAAGGAAGGTGCCGCGGCGGTCAGGGCGAGCATCGTGACGACCACCAGCAGTCCGCCCGCGGCCACCGCGACCCGGGGGCCGAACAGCGAGCCGGCCGTGCCGTGCAGCAGGTCGGCCAGGCGCGGGCCGCCGGCCACCACCACCGTGAAGACGCCCTGCATCCGGCCGCGCATGTCGTCGGTGGCGGCCGACTGGAGGATCGCCCCGCGGAAGACCATGGAGACCATGTCGGCGACGCCCGCCACCGCCAGGAAGCCCGCCGCCCACCACAGTCCGGCGCTCAGCCCGAACCCGGTGATGGCCAGCCCCCAGACCACCACCGCGGCGCTCACCATCAGCCCGTGGCGGCGCGCCCGCGAGAAGGTCCCCGACAGCAGCCCGCCGGCCACCGCCCCGATGGGGATCGCCGCGAACAGCAGCCCGAGCGCGAACCCTTCACCCCAGGGCGCGTACGTGCTCGACGCCAGCTGCGGGAACAGCGCCCTCGGCATGCCGAAGACCATCGCCACGATGTCCGCGAGGAAGGACAGCAGCAGCACCCGCTGGGCCACGATGTAGCGGAACCCGTCGGCCACCTCCCGCGCGCCGGCCCGCCGCCGGCCGGGCCCGCTCCCCTCGTCCAGCGGAGGCAGCGGAGGCAGCGAGGGCAGCCGCCATACGGCCCACAGGGTGACGCACAGCGCGACGGCGTCGATCAGATACAGCGTGGGCAGCCCGATGAGCGGGATCAGCGCCCCCGCCAGCAGCGGCCCGAGGACCATGCCGGTCTGCGCCACGGTGGACTGAAGGGCGCCCGCGGCGGGCAGTTCCTCGGCGGGGACGAGCCGGGCTATCGAGGCGCTGCGGGCGGGGAAGTTGATACCGAACAGGCCCTGCTGGGCGGCGAGCAGCACCATCAGCAGCGCCACCGAGTGGATCCCGGCGGCGGACTGCGCCCAGAACAGCAGCGAGATGACGGCGATGCCCACATTCGTGGACAGCATCAGCTTCCGCCGGTCCACCCGGTCGGCGACCGCGCCGCCCCACAGCGCGAAGACCACCAGCGGCAGCAGCCCCGCGAAGCTCGCGTAGCCGACCCAGGCCGAGGAGCCGGTGAGGTCGTAGACCTGCTTGGGCACGGCCACCGCGGTCAGCTGGCTACCGATGGTGGTGACGGAGGTGGACGCCCACAGCCGCCGGAACGGCCGGTGCCGCAGCGGCCGCACATCCATGACCCACCCCCGCCACCCCTTCCCGTCCGACCGTGCGGGGCGGGCCTTCTGTGCCGGGCCGGGGTCCTCCTCGGTGTTTCTCGCGGTCTCCACGGCTGACTCGATTCCCCTTACATCCATCTCCGGAAACGGACCCATTGTGGACCCGCCCGGCCCGCGCCGTACGGCCGTCTCAGCCTTCGGCCGCCGGGTGGATCCTGCCGGTGCGCGAGGTCAGCCGCTCCCCGCTGCCGCCCCAGCGGTCGGCGACGATCTCGGCGGCGATGCTGACCGCCGTCTCCTCGGGGGTGCGGGCGCCGAGGTCGAGGCCGATGGGCGAGGACAGCCGGGCCAGCCGGTCCGCGCCGAGGCCGCGCTCGCGCAGGCGGCGCAGCCGGTCCTCGTGGGTGCGGCGGGAGCCCATGGCGCCGATGTAGCCGAGCGGCAGGCGCAGCGCGCAGTCCAGCAGGGGCACGTCGAACTTGGGGTCGTGGGTGAGGACGCAGACCGCGGTCCGTTCGTCGAGGCGGCCCGCCTCGGCCTCGGCCCGCAGATAGCGGTGCGGCCAGTCGGTCACGACCTCGTGTGCCTCGGGGAAGCGGCGCCGGGTGGCGAAGACGGGGCGCGCGTCGCAGACGGTGACGCGATAGCCGAGGAAGCCGCCGATCCGGGCGAGTGCCGCCGCGAAGTCGACGGCGCCGAAGACCAGCAGCCTGGGCGGCGCGGCGTGGGCGGACACGAACAGGGTGAGCTCGTCGCCGAGGGGCCGGCCGTCGTAGCCGTGGCGCAGGGTGCCGGTGCGCCCGCCGGCCAGCATGCCGCGCGCGGCCTCGGCGGCGGCCGCGTCCAGCCGCCGGGAGCCGAGCGTGCCGGTGGTGGTGTCGGGGCCGACGACCATGCGGCGGCCGAGCCTGGCCGCGGGGTCGGGGCCGTCCACGGCCACGCAGGTGACCTCGGCCACCGGAGCCCCGGTCCGGACCGCCGTGGCCACCTCGCCGAACTCGGGAAAGTCCGTGAGGTCGATCCGCTCCACGTAGACATCGATGATCCCGCCGCAGGTCAGCCCGACCGCGAACGCGTCGTCGTCGCTCACCCCGTAGCGCTGGAGCGCCGGTGTCCCGGAGGCGATGGCCTCCTGGGCCAGTTCGTAGACCGCGCCCTCGACACAGCCGCCGGAGACGCTGCCGACGGCGGAGCCGTCCGGCCCGACCAGCATGCTCGTGCCCGGCGGGAGGGGTGAGGAGCGCCAGGTGTCCACGACCGTGGCGCGCGCGAAGGGCTCGCCCGCGCGCCACCAGCGGTGCGCCTCCTCGACCACGCCCGGCAGGTCGCTCCCCGTCAGCCCCGCGCCTGTCATCCCCGCCTCCGACATCCCCGCCCTCGGCAGTTCGGGCTCTGGCATCGCTGATGTTCCCTCAACTCATGTAAGAGGTTGATACATTGGATGTATGAGCCTCTCACATTCGTCTCCGAGTAGCGACATCACCTTGCGGATCAACGGCGAGAAACACCCTCTGACCGTGGACAACCGCACCACCCTGCTCGATGTGCTCCGCGAGCGGCTGGGCCTGACCGGCACGAAGAAGGGGTGCGACCACGGGCAGTGCGGCGCGTGCACCGTCCTGATGGACGGGGAGCGGGTGAACAGCTGTCTGATGTTCGCGGTGGCGGCCGAGGGGCGGGACATCGTCTCGATCGAGGGGGTGGCGGGCCTGACGGGCGGCGACGGGCTGCACCCGGTGCAGCGGGCGTTCCTCGACCACGACGGGCTCCAGTGCGGCTACTGCACACCGGGCCAGATCTGCTCGGCGATCGGGGCGCTCGGCGAGGCCCGGCGCGGCTGGCCGAGCCAGGTGACCGAAGACGTCGCCACCGCCGCGGGGGTCGGCGCGCTGGACCACGAGGAGGTCCGCGAGCGGATGAGCGGCAATCTGTGCCGCTGCGGCGCGTACGGCGGCATCGTGGAGGCCGTCCTGGAGGCGGCGGGCACGGACGGGGGCGGCGCGCGATGAGGGAGTTCGCGTACGTACGGGCGGCCGACGCCGACGAGGCGGCCGCGCTGGTGGCGGACCGGCCCGACGCCGTGTACCTGGGCGGCGGCACCAATCTGGTGGACCTGATGAAGCTGGGTGTCGCGGGGCCGGGCCTGGTCGTGGACGTCTCGCGGCTCGACCACGACCGCGTCGAGCACCGCGACGACGGCTCGGCGCTGATCGGCGCCGCGATGCGCAATGGCGAGCTGGCCGGCGACCCGGGTGTCCGGCGGCACTTCCCGCTGCTGTCGCAGGCGCTGCTGGCGGGCGCGTCCGGGCAGCTGCGCACGGTGGCCACGGTGGCGGGCAATCTGATGCAGCGCACCCGCTGCGGCTACTTCCAGGACGTGACCAAGCCCTGCAACAAGCGCCGGCCGGGCTCGGGCTGTCCCGCGATCGAGGGCGCGCACCGCGAGCTCGCGATCCTCGGCACCTCCGAACACTGCGTGGCGGGCCACCCGTCCGACATGGCGGTGGCGCTGGTCGCGCTGGACGCGGTGGCGCGGCTGCGGTCGGCGGACGGCGGCGCGCGCACCGTCCCGGTGGAGGAGCTGTATGTGCTGCCCGGCGACACGCCGGAGCGCGAGACCGTGCTGGAACACGGCGACCTGATCACCGCCGTGGAGCTGCCGGCGCCACCGCCGGGCGCGGCGATGGCCTACCGCAAGGTGCGCGACCGCCGCTCGTACGCCTTCGCGCTGGTCAGCGTGGGCGCGGCGGTGAGCCTGGACGAGTCGGGCCGGCTCGCGGACGTACGGATCGCGCTCGGCGGCGTGGCGCCGCGCCCCTGGCGGGCGAGGACGGCGGAGGAGCTGCTGCGCGGGCGGCGCCCGGACGAGGCGACGCTGCGCGAGGCGGCCCGGGCGGAGCTGGCCGCCGCCCGCCCGCTGCCTGACAACGCGTTCAAGGTCGACCTGACCATTGATCTGATCGTCGCGGCCATCCGCGACCTGGCCGCGAGGAAGGATCGCGCATGACCACCGTCGAGCAGACGATCGGCGCCCCGCTGACCCGGGTGGACGGCCCCCAGAAGGTCACCGGGGAGGCGCTGTACTCGTATGAGTTCCCGACCCCGGACATCACCTATGTCTGGCCGGTGCAGTCGACGATCGCCCGCGGCCGGGTGACGGAGGTGGACGCGGCCGCGGCCCTCGCCCTGCCCGGCGTGCTGACGGTCCTCGACTCCGGCAACGCCCCGCGGCTGAACGCGGACGCCGAGGTCAGCGCCGACCTGTTCGTGCTCCAGTCCCCCGAGGTGGCCTACCACGGGCAGATCGTGGCGGCGGTGGTGGCCACCTCCCTGGAGTCCGCGCGCGAGGCCGCGGCGGCGGTGCGGCTGAGCTACGCGCCCGAGCCGCACGACGTGGTGCTGCGCGCGGACGACGAGGCGGCGTACGTCCCCGAGCGGGTGACCGACGGCGAACCCGGGTTCCAGGAGCGGGGCGACGTGGAGCGCGCCCTGGCGGCCGCCCCGGTGCGCACCGACGCCACGTACACCACTCCGGTGGAGCATCCGAGCCCGATGGAGCCGCACGCCACCATCGCCTCCTGGCAGGAGAGCCGGCTGACCCTGCACGACTCCAACCAGGGCCCGCACTTCGCCGCGCAGTTGATGGCCGGGCTGTTCGGGCTCGGCCTGGACGCGGTGGAGGTCGTCACCGAGCACGTCGGCGGCGGCTTCGGCTCCAAGGGCATTCCGCGCTCGCCGACCGTCCTGGCCGTGCTGGCCTCCCAGGTCGTACGGCGGCCGGTGAAGATCGCGCTGACCCGGCAGCAGATGTTCGCGCTGGTCCCCCACCGGGCGCCGACGATCCAGCGGATCCGGCTCGGGGCCGAGCGGGACGGCCGGCTGACCGCGATCGACCACGAGTCGGTGCAGCCGCGGTCGAGGATGCTGGAGTTCGCCGACCAGACGGTGTCCTCGACGCGGATGATGTACGCGGCGCCGGATGTCCGCACCACCGTGAAGGTGGCGCCGCTGGACATCATGACGCCCGCCTGGTTCCGGGCGCCCGGCCACACCCCGGGCATGTTCGCGCTGGAGTCGGCCGTCGACGAGCTGGCCGTCGAGCTGGGCATGGACCCGATCGAGCTGCGCATCCGCAACGAGCCGGAGCTGGACCCGGGCACCGGCAAGCCGTTCAGCAGCCGCAGCCTGGTCGAGTGTCTGCGCGAGGGCGCCGCGCGGTTCGGCTGGGAGCGGCGCGATCCGGCGCCGGGGGTCCGCCGGGAGGGGCGCTGGCTGGTCGGCACCGGCATGGCCGCCTCGCACCACCCCGACTACACCGCGCCCTCCACGGCCACCGCGCGCGCCGAGCCGGACGGCACCTTCGTGGTCCGGATCGGCGCGGTCGACATCGGTACGGGGGCGCGGACCGCGCTGACGCAGGTGGCGGCGGACGCGCTCGGGGTGTCCCTGACGCGGCTGCGGCTGGAGATCGGCCGGGCGTCGCTGGGCGTGGCGACGTTCGCCGGCGGTTCGATGGGCACGTCCTCGTGGGGCTGGGCCGTCCACAAGGCGTGCCGTGCGCTGGTGGAGGAGATGCGCGGCTACGCGGGTGTCGTCCCGGACGGGGGCCTGGAGGTGGTGGCCGACACCACCGAGGACCTCCAGGAGCGGGCGGACCTCTCACGCCACACCTTCGGCGCGCAGTTCGCCCAGGTGCGGGTGGACGCCGACACCGGCGAGATCCGCGTCGACCGGATGCTGGGGGTGTTCGCGGCCGGACGGATCCTCAGCCCCACCACGGCCCGCTCCCAGTTCCTCGGGGCGATGACGATGGGGCTCTCGATGGCGCTGCTGGAGGTCGGCGAGGTGGACCCGGCGTTCGGCGACTTCGCCAACCACGACTTCGCGGGCTACCACATCGCCGCCCACGCCGACGTCCCGAAGCTGGAGGTGCACTGGCTGGACGAGCGCGACGACCGGCTCAACCCGGTCGGCGGCAAGGGCATCGGCGAGCTGGGCATCGTGGGCGCGGCGGCCGCCATCGCGAACGCCTTCCACCACGCCACCGGCGTACGGGCGCGGGATCTGCCGATCCGCATCGAGCGGTCGCGCGAGGCCCTGCGGGTCATGCGCGACGGGGCCGGAGAAAACCGAACGGATATCCGATAAGGTCGGCCGGATGGCACACAGCGGGGGCAGGGAACGCGGCGCCTACCACCACGGCGACCTCGCCGCCGCGCTGGTCAGGGCGACACTCGACATAGTCGACGAGGTGGGGGTGCGCGGCTTCTCCGTCGCTGAGGCCGCGCGCCGCACCCGGGTGAGCCCCGGGGCGCCGTACCGCCACTTCGCCGATCGCGACACGCTGTTGGCGGCCGCCGCCCTGGAGGTCTCGCGCAGGCTGCGGACGATCCATCTCCAGGGCGTGGCCGCGGCCACCTCGCCCCAGGAGCGCCTCGCCATGGTCGCGGGCAGCTATGTGCGCGCGGCGGCCGTCCACCGGGGCGCGTTCGACCTGCTCTTCGCCCCCGGCCTGCGCGCCCACCACCTGGAACTGCGCGACAGCACCAGGGAGTTCATCGACCTGCTGCTGCCGAGCGCGTTCGACGTGGTGCCGCCGGACCGGGCGGCGAAGGCCGCCGTCGAGCTGCTCGAAGCGCTCTCCGCGCTGGCGCGCGGCTATGTCGCCCTCCTGCTCGACGGAGTATTCGGCGAACCCGACGCGGTGGCGGCGGAGGTCGCCGCCCGCGCCACGCGGGCGGCCCGCGCCATGGTGGACGGATACGGGCTCCCGGACGCGGGGGCTCAGGCGCCCGGCGGATCCTGACGCCTGCGGCGGGCCCTTCCCCACCCCGCCCCTTCCCGCAGTGTCGATGTGCGGCTCCGCCGCGTGTGGGCTGGTCGGTGGGCTGTAGGCGAGCTGTCGACCGGCTGTAGGGGGCGGCTGGGAGCGTCGTGGACACAGGCGGACACGCCCGGATGCCGTGGCCGCCGTTCACACCCACTGCCTTCAGGAGGCTCGGTGCAGCAGTCGTTGCCGGTCCGGTTCATCCAGGTCACCGAGGTACGGCGGATCACCCCGCGCATGGCGCGCGTGACCTTCGGCGGGGACGACCTCGCCGACTTCGTCTGCGACGCGCCCGACCAGCAGGTCAAGTTGTACTTCCCCAGGCCGGGCCAGTCGGCGCCCCGCCTTCCGGAGCCCGGCCCGGACGGCGATGTGATGCGGTGGTACGAGGCGTACCAGGCGATCCCCGAGGACGAGCGGCCGTGGATGCGGAGCTACACCATCCGGGCGCATCACGCGCACAGCCGGACGCTCGACATCGACTTCGTGCTGCACGGAGCCGGAGCCGGGGACGGGCACGGCGACGGGGACGGGGACGGGGACGGGCACAGCGACGTGGGCCCTGCGACCAGCTGGGCGCTGACGGCCGGGCCCGGCGACACGCTCGGCATGTTCGGCCCGTCGGCGGCCTTCGCCCGCCCCGTGCCGCTCGGCGAGGCCGACTGGACGCTGCTGGCCGGGGACGAGTCCGCGCTGCCCGCGATCGGCACGCTGATCGAGGCGCTGCCCGAGGGCGCCCGCGCGGTGGCGTACATCGAGGTCGCCGACGCGGCCGAGGAGCAGCGCTTCACGACCGCCGGCGAGGTGGAGGTGCACTGGCTGCACCGGAACGGGCGCCCCATTGGAGGCAATGGGGCGCTGCTCGACGCGGTGCGTTCGGCCCCCTTCCCGCCCGGCTCGGTGTTCGCGTGGCTGGCCGGTGAGGCGGGGGCGGTACGGAGCCTGCGCCGTCATCTGGTGGGCGAGCGCGGCATCGACCGGCGGTCGATCGACTTCACCGGCTACTGGCGGCTGAAGCTCACCCAGGACGACGCCCCGACCGAGGAGGACCTGGCCGAGGCGCGGGAGCGGGTGGCGGACGCGCAGGCCGAGCAGAACGGCTGAGCCGGGCCCGCCCGGCCCGGCGTCACACGAGGGCGGCGGCGTCCCGCACCGCGAGGCCGCCGCCCTCGGCGTAGGCGCGCTCGTACGCCCCCGCGTCCAGCACCCGGCGCAGCTCCGCCTCGGCCCGCTGCCGTACCTCGGCGGCGGCCGAGAGCGTACGGAAGCAGAAGCCCTCCATCACGGGCCCGTGGTCGTAGGCGCCGAGCAGCCGCGCCCCGTCCTCCGCCGCGCCCAGGTGCGCCTTGGCCCAGGCGGCGCTGATGAACTGCTCGGCGATCAGATGCGGGGCGACCAGATACGCCAGGGGCTCCAGCGAGCTCACGGCCTGCCTCAGCCGGCTCCGGGCGCGCTCGTACGCGCCGTCCACGCAGTCCAGCCAGCCGTGCAGACCCGCCACCATGCCGGTGAGAATCGCCGGGGTGGTGGCCGGAAACGCCTGCTCCAGCAGTTCCAGCTGGTCGCGGGCGGCGCCGGTGCGGCCGGTGCGGCCGAGGTGCTGGACCAGCATCAGCCGCGCCGTGTCCAGGGTCTCCCCGGCATACCGGCCCGACTCCACCACCGCTTCGCGCAGCAGCCGTTCGGCCTCGGCCGCCTCCTCCGCGTCCCGGGCGGTCTCAAGACGTACGGACGCCAGCCTGGCCTCGAGCGCCGGGACCTGGGGCTGTGCGCCGCCCCGCGCGGAGACCTCGATGGCGCGGGCGAAGTCGGCGGCGGCCTCCTCGTACCGGCCCCGCCACTCGTACGCCTCGCCGCGCGCGGACAGCGACTCCGCGATCCCCCAGGGATCACCGGCCCGTTCGAACTGCCTCAGCGACTGGTCGGCGTCGTCCACCGACCGCTCGGTCCCGCCGGGGCGGTCGTACCGCGTCCTGGCGCGCATCAGCAGGGCGAAGCCGAGCTCCCAGGGGTGGCCCAGCTCCCGGCAGCCCCGCACCATGTCGTCCAGCGTCTCGCCGAGGCTCGCGGCCCGGCCGGTGAGGAGCTTGGCGGAGAACCACACGAAGCCCGGCTGGCGGAAGGTCTGCGGCAGGCCCGGCCGGTACGCGTCGACGATCCCGCGCAGATACTCCTGGCCGCCCTCCCAGTCGACGGAGGCGCCACCGCTCTCTCCGCTGCTCGCGAAGACCAGCAGCCGCACCCCGCGCCGGGCCTCCCACAGCTGCTCCTCGGACCAGGGCGGCGGCCGGTCGGTGCAGGGCTCGGCCAGCGGCACGGCGGGCCGCACGGGCGGGAGGAAGGGGTCGGGGCCGAGCGCGGCGACGGCGGGAGCCCAGGAGCGTACGTCGCCCAGGTGGTTGCGCTGCTGCCAGAACCAGCTCATGGACAGCGCCAGGCACAGCCCCTCCTGCTCCTCCCGCAGCGCCACGGCCCGGCGCAGCGCGGCCCGCAGATTGTCGTGCTCCGCCTCGAACCGCCGCAGCCACCGCGCCTGTTCCGGGCCGCGCAGCAGCGGGTCGCCGACGCGGACCAGTTCGCGGAAGACGGTCAGATGCCGCCGCTCGACGGCCTCCCGCTCCCCGGCCTCCGCCAGCCGCCGCGCGGCGTACTCGGCGACGGTCTCCAGCAGCCGGTAGCGCATCCCGCCCGGCCCCTCGGGGACGGCGAGCACGAGCGACTTGTCGACGAGGGAGCTCAGGATGTTCAGGGTGTCCAGGGCGTCCTTCGGGGCGGGATCGGCCCAGTCGCCCGGGGCGCCCCCGTCGGCCCAGTCGCCCGGGGCGCCCACCGCGCAGACCGCCTCGGCCTCCTCCAGCGCACAGCCGCCCGAGAAGACGGCCAGCCGCCGCAGCACGGTCCGCTCGTCCTCGTCCAGCAGGTCCCAGGACCAGTCCACCACCGCCCGCAGCGTCCGCTGCCGGGGCAGCGCGGTCCGGTGGCCGCCGGTCAGCAGCCGGAAGCGGCTGTCCAGCCGGTCGGCGATCTGGCGCGGAGTCAGCGCCCGCAGCCGGGCCGCGGCCAGCTCGATGGCCAGCGGGAGGCCGTCGAGGCGACGGCAGATCTCCACACAGGCGGGCCGGTCGTCGGCCACGCCGAACCCGGGGCGCACGGCGGCGCCGCGCTCCGCGAGCAGCCGCAGCGCCACCTCGCCCGGCAGCGGCTCGACGGGCCGTGCCCACTCGCCCGGCACGCCCAGCGGCTCCCGGCTGGTGGCCAGCACGGTCACGCCCGGGCAGCCGGTGAGCAGCGACCGGGCCAACTCGGCGGCGGCGCCGATCACATGCTCGCAGTTGTCCAGGACGAGCAGCATCCGGCGCCGACCGCAGTGCTCCACCAGCTCGGCGAGCGGCCCTGGCGCGGCGCCCTCGGCCGCCCGCAGCTCCCGGGCGCCGGGCCCCCGCAGCGCCGTGTCGCGCGCCCCGACGGCGGTCAGCACCGCCTCCGGCACGGTCTCCCCGTCCCGTACGGGCGCCAGCTCGGCCAGCCACACCCCGTCCGGCCAGGCCCCGGCCGCCGCCTCGGCGGCCTCCAGGGCCAGCCGGGTCTTCCCGACGCCGCCGGTGCCCATCAGGGTGACCAGGCGCCGGGCGCGCAACTCGCCTGCCAACTCACCCAGTTCGGCCTCGCGCCCCACGAAGGTGGTGAGCCGGGGCCGCAGATTTCCCGGCCCGCGCTGCCCGCCATCCGCGGCGGGCCCAGCACGCTGGTCGTCCTGCCATGTGCTGTCGGACCCACCGCGCTCCCCGGCACCGCCTTCGGCGTGCCACGCCATATCGCCTTCGGCGTGCCACGGCTCGCCGCCCGCGCCGCGCCGCTGCGCGCCGCCGTCCCCGCCGAACTCCCGCCCACCGCACGCGCCATCCCGCTCCATGCCACCCTGCCGGGCGCCCTGTCCCAAAGCGCCCCGCGCGCTGTCACGGCGCCCGCCGCGCTGCCCGCCGTATCCCTGTCCCTGTCCGCCGCGGCCGCTCTGCTCAGGTCGTGGCCAACCGTCGTGCTCCCCGCGCCGTTTCGGGCCGTCCTGCCCGGCGCGCCCCTGCGCGCCATTCCCGGGATGCCGCCCCACACCTCCCGGCCCACCGCTCCCCCCGCGCCGACCCGAGCCGTCCCGCGCGTCCTGTCGCCACGCGCCACCCGACCCGCCCCACCCGCCGGACCGCGCCGGGCCCTCCGCGGCGAGCGGGGCCGCGTCTTCGGCGAGCAGTTCGGCGTGCAGGGCGCGCAGTTCGCCGCCCGGATCCGCGCCGAGTCGATCGGCGAGGCGGAGCCGGACCTCCTCGTACGCCTGCAAGGCCTCGGCACGCCGGCCGGCGGCCCGCAGGGCGCGGATCCACAGGGCCTGAAGCGGCTCGTCCAGCGGCTCCTGGCCCGCCAGCGCCGCCAGTTCGGCCAGGGCGCCCTCCGCGCCGCCCAGTGCCACCTCCGCCGCCAGGCGGTCACGGCGCGCCTGGGCGTGGCGCCGTTCGGCCCGTATGGCCACGGGCCCGCCACGCGACGCGGAGGACACGCCTCCGCCCGCGCCCGGGAGGTCCGCGAGCAGCGGCCCGCGCCACAGCTCGAGCGCCTCGTCGAGCAGCGCGGCGGCCAGGCGCGCATCGCCCGCGCCGAATGCTGCGGAGCCCTCCGCCGCCAGCCGCTCGAAGCGGAACAGGTCGATATCGTCCTTGTCCGCCACCAGGCGGTAGCCGCCGGGCACCGAGGCCACCGCCTCCTTGCCCAGCGCCCGCCGCAGCCGTCCCACCAGCGCCTGCACCGCCGCCACTTCGTCGGCGGGCGGCGCCTCGTCCTCGCCCCACAGCTCGGCGGCCAGCTGCGCCGTGGACGCCGGCCGGCCGCCGCCCAGGGCCAGCGCGCCCAGCAGCGCCCGCAGCCGGGCGCCGCCGAGCGGCACCTCGGTGCCGTCCGGACGGAGGGCCTGGGTGGCGCCGAGGACGCGGTAGCGGTAGTTCACCCGCCCATTGTCACCAACCGACCCGCACCGTCCCGCATCGCGAAATCATTTTCGTCCCGCTCGCGGCCGTGGTGATACTCCGGCCATGGACCTCTCCCTGATCGCCGCCTTCGTGGCGGCCGCGTTCCTGCTCAGCGTCGCCCCAGGCCCGGACATGCTCTTCATCGTGGCCAACGCCACGTCCGGAGGCCGCCGCGCCGGGGTGGTGGCCGCCCTCGGCATGTCGACCGGTCTGGCCGTGCACACGCTCGCCGCGGCGCTCGGCCTGAGCGCGCTGTTCCGGGCCGCCCCTGAGGCGCTGGAGGTGGTGCGGCTGGCGGGCGCGGTGTTTCTGATCTACCTCGCCGTCACCTCCTGGCGGGCGGGTCGCCGTACGCCGGGCGGGGAGCAGGACACTGCCGCCGCCACCGCCACCGCGCCCCGGCGGCCGCTGCGCAAGCTCTACCTGATGGCGACGCTGACCAATGTGGCCAATCCCAAGGTCATCCTCTTCTACCTGGCGTTTCTGCCGCAGTTCCTCACCGTGGGCGACGGGGCGTGGCCGGTGTGGCTCCAGCTGCTGACCCTCGGCGGGCTGTTCATCATGATCGGGCTGCCGGTGGACGCCACGGTCGGGCTGGCCGCCGGGAGCCTGGCCGACAAGCTCCTCAGCCGGCCCTCGTTCCGCCGCCGGCTGGAGCGGGCCTCGGCCGTGGTCTTCGGCGGTCTCGCCGTCCGTCTGGCGCTCGACAGCCGCTGAACGACAAAGAGCGACGAAATATAGCCAATCCCCCGCCTGCGCCGTGGCCGCTCAGAGTCGTCTCCCCGGAAAACAACAAGGTCCGGCCCCTCTTCCGGTTTTCGTCCGAACCGGGATATCCATGAGGTGAGCGGCCGGACACCGGCCGTGATCGGCGACGTCGGGAGGACCTTCGACCATGAGCGACACAGCGCGGCCGGACGGCGGACAGAACGGCTGGTACGTGGACGACCGCTGCACGAACTGCGATGTGGCCCGGCAGCTCGCCCCCGGGCTGATCGGCGAGGCTGCCGACGGCCGCTCGCGGGTGCTGCGCCAGCCGCGCGACGAGGCCGAGAACAGGCTGCTGCACACCGCCGCGTACGCCTGCCACGTCCGGTCGATCCGCCCGCCGTCCCGGCGGCTCGACCCGGAGCTCGACCCGTTTCCGATGGCCCTGGACGACTCCGTGTACCTGTGCGGACACAACTCCACGCAGACCGCCGCGGCCAATTCGTACCTGCTGCGCCGCCCGTCGGGAAACGTCATGGTCGACACGCCGCGCTGGAGCGAGGCGCTGGCGGAGCGGTACGAGGCGCTCGGCCCGGTGACCGAGGTGCTGCTCACCCACCGCGACCACGCCGCGCACGGCCGCCGCTGGGCCGACCGCCTCGGCGCCCGGCTGTGGATCCACGAGGGCGACCTCGCCGCCGCCCCGGACGCCGACCGGGTGCTGCGCGGCACCGAGCCGGTCGAGGTCGCCGACGGCCTGGTCGCCCATCCGCTGCCCGGGCACACCGAGGGCAGCGTGCTCTACCTCGCGGACGACCGGTACTGCTTCAGCGGCGACAGCCTGTACTGGTCGCGCACCACGGAGGACATCGAGGTCGTGGAGAGCGTGACCTGGTACTCGATCGAGGAGCTGGCCGCGTCCCTGGCCCGCTCGGCGCCACACCTGCGCTTCGAGTGGCTGCTGCCCGGCCACGGGGACCGCAGGCGGCTGCCCGCCGACGAAATGGCCCGCCGCCTGGCGGGGCTGACGGACCGTGTGCGGGCGCTGCGGCCCCAGCCGATCGACTTCTCCGCCGTCCGCTGGTGACCCGATAGGCTGGAACACGGCATTCCGGCGCTCACGCCACTGCCTCTCCCCCCGCTCCCCAGGAGGGCGGTATGAGCAGATACCCGCAGGTCCGGGGCCGGGCCCGAGCCATCGAGGGGGCGGTCGTCCGGCGGGGCGACCCCGGTTACGAGAAGCTCCGCGCGAGCATGGTGTGGAACGA
Source organism: Streptomyces sp. NPDC097640 (assembly GCF_040302705.1). Lineage (NCBI taxonomy): Bacteria > Bacillati > Actinomycetota > Actinomycetes > Kitasatosporales > Streptomycetaceae > Streptomyces > Streptomyces sp. NPDC097640. The sequence goes on along the minus strand of NZ_JBEOSB010000020.1, from coordinate 28,000 downwards.
GCTGACACCGTCCCGGTCCCCGGATGTCATCGTGGTGGCCGCCTCCGAGCGGGACGTTCCCGAAGCGGTGCTGCTGGCCCGCGCGAGCGGCATGCGGATCGCCGTACGGGCGGGCGGGCACAGCTGGTGCGGCTCGTCGCTGCGCGAGGGCGGAATGCTCATCGACCTCTCCGGGCTGCGCCGGTACGTGATCGACCCGGCGGCCCGGACGGCCCATGTGCAGCCGGGGGTCACGGGCGGGGAACTCGCCGCCCGGCTGGCCCGCTACGGCCTCGCGTACGCCACGGGGCACTGCGAGTCGGTGGCGATGGGCGGCTATCTCCTCAGCGGCGGCCTCGGCTGGAACTCCGGCGCCTGGGGCCCGGCCTGCGCGAGCGTCCGGCGCGTCGAGGCCGTCACCGCGGACGGCGAGGTGGTCGGGTGCGACGCCGGGGAGAACGCGGATCTGTTCTGGGCGGCGCGGGGCGCGGGGCCCGGCTTCTTCGCCGTCGTCACCGGCTTCGACCTCGCCCTGCACCCGCTGCCCGGGGCCGTCGCGACGACTTCCTACGCCTTCCCCCTCGCCGGCACCGAGGAGGTGGCGCGGCACATCTCCGGGGTTTCGGAGGAGCTCCCGGCCGAGGTGGAGCTGACGATCCAGCTCGCCACGGCCGACCCGGCCGTCTTCCCCACAGCCCCCAGGACCCCGGTGATCACCGTGTCCGCCGTGGCGTTCGCGGACTCGTGGGAGGAGGCCGTCCGCCTCACCGAGCCCCTGCGGAGCTGCCCCGTCGTGGCACGGGCGCTGTTCCGCCGCGAGAGCGAGCCGGCCTCCTTCGCCACGCTGTCCGGCGGCGCCTCGTCGGCCTGGCCCGCCAAGCACCGCTTCGCGGCGGACACCCTGTGGTCCGACGACCACCTGGGGGCGCTGCTGACCCCGCTCGCCGACGCCATCGCCGCCGCGCCCTCCGGCAAGTCGTCCGTCCTGGCGCCGTTCCGGCCCGCCTCCCGGGACGAGCGGCTGCTGGGCGACATGGCGTTCTCGGTGCTCGGCAGGTCGTACGTCGTGCCGTACGCGGTGTGGGACGACCCGGGCCGGGACGGGGCGAATGCGCGGTGGCTGCGGGAGGCCATGCGCCGGGTGGAGCCGCTGGGCACCGGGCACTACATCGCCGAGGCCGACCTCACCGCCGCCCCCACCCGCGCCGAGCGGTCGTACACCCCGGCCGACTGGCGGCGGCTGCGGGAGGTGCGGGCGCGGTACGACCCGGACGGCGCCTTCCACTCGTACCTGAGCCCGGGCCCAGCCCCGCCCTAGTCCGACAGCGTGCGCATCAGCGGGGTCAGCGCCGCGCCGACCAGGGTGGCCGTGGCGATGGAGCCGAGGGTGATGCCCCACGCCACGGGGCCCAGCGGGGTGGAGCCGAAGAACTGGCTGACGCCCGGCGTCTGGACGATGCCCGCGAGGACCGCGGCGGAGCCGAGCCCCGCGATCAGGACGTGCCGGTCCAGGCCGCCGGTGGCCAGGGTCTGGGCGAGCTGGGTGCCGACCAGGGCGACGAGCGCGACCGTGCTCGCGCGGCGCCCCCGGCCGGTGAGCCGCGCGCCGGTCCAGGCCATGCCCGCCCCGAGGGCGGTGATGACGCCGCGCAGCAGCATCTCGTGGGTCAGGGCGGTGCCGAGGGAGCGGTGCGGCCCTTCGCGCAGCAGCCGCTCGCCGGTGTGGCCGGTCGGCTCGCGCACCGCGATGGCGAGCGCGGGCGCGAGGTCGGTGAGCAGGTTGACCAGCATGATCTGCCGGGCGCTCAGCGGTGTGCCGCCGGTGAGCGCGGCGGTGACCACGCTGAAGGTGACCTCCCCGAGGTTGCCGCCGATGAGGATGGCGAGCGCGGCCCGCACCGAGGCCCACATGGCCCGCCCCTCCATCAGCGCCGAGACGATGGTCTCCAGGCGGTCGTCGCCGACGACCAGGTCGGCCGCGGCGGTGGCGGCGGGCGTGCCGCGCCGGCCGAGGGCGATCCCGACGTCCGCGAGGCGGATGGCGGGCGCGTCGTTGGCCCCGTCGCCGGTCATCGCCACGACCCGCCCCAGGCGCTGGTAGGCCTGGACGATGCGGACCTTGTGGTGCGGGCTGCACCGGGCGATCACATCGACGGCGGGCAGCAGTTCGTCGAGGGCCGCGTCGTCGAGTTCGTCCAGCTCGGGCCCTGTGCACACCTTCGGCTCGGGGACGTCGCTGACGGTCGCCGCGATGGCGTCCGCGGTGGCCGGGTGGTCGCCGGTGAGCATCACCGTGTGCACGCCCGCCTCGTGGAGCCGTCTGGTGGCGGGGGCGGCGCTGGTGCGGACCGGGTCGGCCAGTGCGATGAACCCGAGGAACACCAGGTCCCGCACGGCCTCGTCGGTGAGCTCCTCGTCGTCCGCCATGGGGCGCTCGGCCACGGCCAGCACCCGTCGGCCGGCCCCGGCGAGCTCCTCGGCGCGGTCGGTGAGCTGCTCGACGGCGGCGGGGTCCAGCGGGGACTCCGCGTCCCGGGTCCGCCGGCGGGCGCAGCGGCGCAGCACGTTCTCCGGTGCGCCCTTCACACTCAGGATCAGGCCGTGCGAGTCGCGCCCGGCGGTGGCGTGATAGGCGCGGGACGGCTCGAAGGGCAGGGCGTCGGTGCGCCGCCAGCGGGGGGCGCCGTGCCGTACGGTGACGCGGGCGCGGCGGGCGCCCGCCATCACCGCGCGGTCGGTCTGGTGGGCCATGGGCTCCGCCTGCCGGGCGGGCGGGGTGGCGCGGAGCGCGGCGGCGAGCACCGCCTTGCGCGGGTTGTCGAGCCGGTCGGCGGGCAGTTCGACCTCCCCGTCGCCGACGGCCGCGAGTTGCAGATTGCCCTCGGTGAGGGTGCCGGTCTTGTCGAAGCACAGGATGTCGGCGCGGCCGAGCGCCTCGATGGTGCGGGGGTTGCGCACCAGCGCGCCGAGGTCGGCCAGGCGGCGGGCGGCGGCGAGCTGGGCCGCGTTGACCAGGAACGGCAGCCCTTCGGGTACGGAGGCGACGGCGAGGTTCACCGCGGAGGCGAGCGTGTCGGTCACCTTGCGGCCGTGCAGCAGCGCGGCGCCGGACACCGCTGACGCGGAGCCGATGGCGATGGGCAGGCTGGCGCGGGTCAGCTTGGTCAGCCGGGCCTCCACGCCGGTGACGGGCGCGGCCTGGCGCGCGGTGGCGAGGCTGCGGCCGACCTCGGTGGAGGTGCCGGTGGCCACCACGACGGCCAGCGCCCGCCCCGCGGAGACGGTGGTGCCCTCGTAGAGCATCGAGCGGCGCCCGGTGATGTGGGCGGCGGCCACCGGTGCCGGGTCCTTGGGCACGGGGAGGGACTCGCCGGTCAGGGAGGACTCGTCGACCTCGACGCCCTCGGCCTCCAGCAGCCGGCAGTCGGCGGGCACCACGTCCTCGGGGCGCAGGGTGATGATGTCGCCGGGCACCAGGTCCCCGGCGGCGACCAGCCGCTCGGCGCCGCCGCGGCGTACCCGGGCGCCGATGGCCGAGCGGGAGAACAGCTCGGCCAGGGCGCGCTCGGTCCTGACCCGCTGGACCCCGCCGACCAGGGCGGAGGTGCCGGTGATGGCGGCGACCAGCGCGGCGTCGGTGCGCGATCCCACGGCGGCGGCCAGCGCGGCCCCGGCGGCGAGCACCGGGGTGAGGGGGTTGGCCAGCTCCTCGATGAACGCCGAGGGCAGGCTGGTGCGGGTCGGCTCGCCGGTGCGCGGGGCGCCGTGGGCGCGGGTGGCGGCCTCGGCGCCGGTGAGCCCGTCGGTCCGGGTGTCCAGGCGCTCCAGGACGCGCCGGACGGGCATCAGATGCCAGGGGACGGAGGTCACCGGTGGCGCCAGGGGGCGTGCGATCAGCTGCTGGGCGCGCCAGTTGCCCATGCAGAAGGCGATGGTCCCGGCGACGTTGCTGGCGCTGGTGGCGCGCGGGGCGGCCTGCCGGCGGGGGGCGTTGAGGGCGGCGACGGCGCCGACGCCGCTGCCGCCCGCCGCGAGCGTGGCGCTGTCCCGGTCGACCCGGGCCGCCACCCCGACCGCGTCCACGATCACCCCGGCCGACTCCAGGTCGGCGCCGACCAGCAGATGTGCTCCCCAGGGCGGGGGCTCGCCCTCGCGGTGGGTGCCGATGGCGCAGTCCGCGGCGCCCAGCGCCCGGCGGTTGCCGGACAGCAGCAGCACCACCGCACCGTCGGCCTGGAGGGCGCGCACCGAGGCCACGAGGCGCCCTCCGGCGGGCACCACCGCGTCGGCGAAGGTGAACGCCGGGTGCGCCCGGTCGGTGGCCAGGACGACGCGGGCGCCCGCCCGGCGGGCGGCGGCGGCCACGGCCTCGGCGCCCGGGACGGTCTGCGCGGCCAGCCCCACCACGGCCCGCAGACGGCTCCCCTTGGCCAGGCCGAGGACGCGCTCGCTGCCCTTGCCGCGCAGTCTGGCGGCGGCCTGGCCGCCCGTACGGCCCGTCAGGTCGAGCCGGTCCGGCGGCCCCAGCGCCCAGCCCTGGCCGTTGCGGCGGACTTCGAGGGGGCCGTCGGAGTCGAAGAGTTCGAACAGCCGCTCGGCGGCCTGCGGGGCCTCGGCCCCGCCGAGCACTTCCATGTCGATGGGCTCGTACCGGTCGCCGCGCAGCGCCTCCTCGTCCAGCACCACGGTGTCGACCTGGCCGAGCCGCCGCAGCGCGCCGCGGTCCATGGCCACCACGCCGCGCAGCGCGAGGAAGCGGCCGAGGTTGGTCGCGAAGCCCTCCCTGCCCGCCCCCGGCGCCTTGGGGATGGAGGCCAGCGCCACGGCCAGGCCGCGGCGGGGGCCGGCGAACGGCACGGCGAGGGCGCCGGCGACCGCCCCGGCCCGCAGGGACCGCTCCGCGTAGCGCGTGGTCGCGTCCCTCGGGGGCGGTCCGGGGCGCTCGACGACGATCGGCTCGGCCACGACGTCCCGCGGCCCGTGCACCAGCCGCGGCTCCGCCGCTTCCCATGCCTCGCTCTCCGCGGCGGCCTCCCGCCACTGCGCCAGGCGCTCGATCACGTCCAGCGCGAGCCCTCCGCCGCGGGTGGCCACGCCCTGGGTCAGGGCGCTCATCGCGGTCAGGGCCGATTCGGCCCGTTCCGCGCCGCCGATCGCCGCGGCCAGCCGGCGGATCCGGGGGTGGTGCTGGAGCAGGGAGGCCAGCGCGCCCACCTCGTGGGGCAGTTTGAGCCAGGGAGCCAGGCGCAGCGCGGTGGCGAGCGTCAGACCCACGGCGTCCGCGGTCAGCGCGGACACGGACTCGGGCGTGTTGGGCCCCTCGGACGGGTGCTGCGGCTCCGGGAGCCACTCGTCGAACTCCCCGGCGACGGCGGCTGCCAGCTCCTCGGCCTGCTCGACCAGGGCGACCAGCTCGGACTCGCGCGGCGGCGGGGAGGCGACCGACACCACGACGCGTTCGGAGGGGGCGTTGACCCGCGCCCACCGGACGCGGGGGTGTGACTCGAGCGCTCTCTCCACGCGGTGGCCCACGTGCTCGCCCCCGATGCCGTGCACCCCCCGGACCTCGATATAGCAGCGCCCGGGGTGGGACCAGACCCCGCGCCGTGGCAGCCTGACCAGCCGCCCGACCAGCCCGGCCGCGCCGCGCACGCCGGCGGTCACCCCGCTGGTGAGCGGCGTCAGCAGCGGGGTGACCACCGGGATGTGCAACCCCGGCAGCCCCGGCAGTCCTGACAGCCCCGACCGTGATGACGCTGACATCGACGCGGCCTCCCTAGACGTCGCCCGGCAGCCGCCCCCATTCGGCGGAAGATGAATCCCGATTACCCTGAAAAGTGAGTAATTACCGAAACGTCAACCATGTGTGGACGTGAGATCTGTGAGTACTCCCACCATTTCCCGCAAGCGCGGGTCCTCGGACAAGACGAAGACAGCGCCCCGGCGGAAGGCGACAACTGAGCGGAAGGCGACGACGGAGCGGAAGGCGACGACCCAGCGGAAGACCGCACCGGCCGCGAAGAGCACGGCCGCGGCGAAAGGCACCAAGGCCGTGGCGAAGGCCGGGAAGGTCACCAAGGCCGCGGCCGACGGTCAGCGGTCCATCACCATCACCGTCCCCTCGGCGGGGCGCGTGGCGGGCGGCCTGGCCGACGCGGCGCTGCTGCCGGTGGCGGTGGCCCGCCGGTGGCTGCCCGCCCAGGGCGGCCTGCCGCTGTATGTGGGCCTGGGGCTGCTGGGCGCCGCGGACGCGCTCGAATGGCCGGTGGCCGTGGGCATCGGCATCGGCTACGCGGTGCTGCGCCGCGGCGGCGCCATGGCACCGCCCTCCACCGCCCGCCGGACCGCCGCCCGGGCGGCCTGAGCCGCGAACCGGGGCCCCGCCCCAGCCCTCGGGGGCCCAGGGGCGAAGCCCCCGAGATCGGCCCGTCGCATGGTTTTGCCCGGTCTTTACGGTATCAACCGTGATGCTGGCATATAGCACGCTTTGGGGTGAAACTTGAACCTCGAAAGAGGGAGTTTTTCCTCGGGGAAGTGATGATGTGCCCGTCAGCTGGGACGACACCGCCGCCCTCACCGATGCCCATGACCGTTTTCTGGCGGGGAGGCTCGTCAGGCGCGCCGTGCGTCCGCCGATCCTCAGCTCCTGGGAGCGCTGCCGGTCGCTGGGCATCGCTGCCGACCACGTGGAGGTGCTGTACCACACGGAGCTGGACCTCGGCGGCAGCCTCGCCGATGCCGCCCGGCCGGTGCTGGACCGGCTCGAGACCCAGGTCTCCGGCATCCGGGTGAGCGCGGTCCTGTGCGACCAGGACGCCCGGGTACTGGAGCGCCGGGTCGGCGAGCACTCGCTCAACCGCTTTCTGGACTCCCTGAACCTCGCCCCCGGCTTCGCCTTCTCCGAGGAACTCACCGGCACCAACGGCATGGGCACCGCGCTCGCGGCCCGGCAGCCCGCCTTCGTCTGCGGCCGGGAGCACTTCGCCGACATCATGCGGCAGTTCGCCTGCGCCGCCGCCCCCATCCGCGACCCCCTGAGCGGGCGGGTCGTCGGCGCGCTTGACCTGACCTGCAACCATCGCCATGCCGACGCGTCCATGCTGGGCCTGGTCCACCAGGCGGCGGTCGACGTGGAGCAGCGGCTGCTCGACCGGATCACCGCCCGCGAGCGGGCCCTGCTCGCCGCCTTCCCCCGGGGCAGCCCCCGGGAGGCCGCCGACGCCCTCGGCCGACGGGACCGGCTGGCCCTGGAGGAACTGGCCATGCAGCTGATCGCCGCGGGGCACGCCGGGGTGGCGGAGGCGTGGCTCCCCGGGGGCCGGGGCGTCACGCTGTGGTGCCACGAGGCGCGGAGCCGGTCGGGGGCGACGGGCTTCCTCGTGGAGGCCGTGCTGCCCGGCGGCGGGCTGCACCGATGCGCCCCGCAGGACAGCCTGGGCTCCCCCGACGCCATGGGTCCGCCGGGCGGACCGGGCGCGGTCCCCGTCGCCCACGCACCGCTCGCCCACGCACCGCTCGCCCCGGAAACGTCCGCCCCCGCAACGCCCGGCCCCGAAACGCCCGGCGCCGAAACGCCCGTCGGCGGAACGCCCGGCCCGGAGATTCTGGTCCCGGAGACGCTCGTCCCCACCGCCCGCTCCGCCGACGCCCCCGCCCCGTTCGGCGAGCAGCCCCGGGGCGAGCCGCTGGCCGTCGGGGAGCCCGGCGTCAGCCGGCTGGCGCTGCTGGCCCGGGAGCGGCTGGGGCTGCTGTGCGAGGCGGGGGTCACGGTCGGCACCACCTTGGACGTCACCCGCACCGCCGAGGAGCTGACCGAGGTGGCCGTGCCGCGGTTCGCCGACTATGTCGTCGTGGATCTGCCGGACTGTGTGCTGCGCGGCGAGGAGCCGGTACGGACCGACGGCCCGCTGCGCCGGGTGGCGATGGCGGGGGCGGGCATGGCGTCCCACCTGTATCCGGTGGGCGAGTCGGTCGGCTACGTCCCGTCGACGCCGCAGGCCCGCGCGCTCGCCACCGGCGACCCCGTGCTCGAGCCCTATCTGCACGAGGCCCACGGCTGGCTGGCCCACGACCCCAACCGCGGCGGGCGGGTGCTGCGGGCCGGGATCCACTCGCTGATCGCGGTGCCGATGCGGGCCCGGGGCGTCGTCCTGGGCGTGGCCGGGTTCTATCGCTCCGCGCTCAAGCAGCCCTTCGAGGAGGACGATCTGTCCTTGGCCGAGGACCTGGTCAGCCGCGCCGCCGTGTGCATCGACAACGCGCGGCGCTTCACCCGCGAGCACGCGACCGCCCTGGCGCTCCAGCGCAGCCTGCTCCCCCACGGCCTGCCCGCGCAGCACGCGGTGGAGGCCGCCCACCGCTATCGGCCCGCGACGACCGGGGTCGGGGGCGACTGGTTCGATGTGATCCCGCTGTCCGGGGCCCGGGTGGCCCTGGCGGTCGGCGATGTGGTCGGGCACGGTCTGCACGCGACGGCGACCATGGGGCGGCTGCGTACCGCGGTCCACAACTTCTCGGCGCTGGATCTGGCCGTCGACGAGGTCCTCACCCAACTCGACGACCTGGTCTGCCGGTTGGACCCGGAGGCGATGGGCCGGGACGGCATGGGCGCGGAGGGGCCGGCCCCGGACGCACCGTCCCCCGGAGGGACCGAATCCGCAGCAGGGCCGGACACAGCGGACTCGGGGCATGAGCCGGGCATCGTCGGCTCCGGGTGTCTGTACGCCGTCTACGACCCGGTGACCCGCCGCTGCACCGCCGCCCGGGCCGGACACCCGCCGCCCGCCCTCGTCCTGCCCGACGGCACCGTGGAGTTCCCCGACGTGCCCCCGGGGCCGCCGCTCGGCGTGGGTGGCCTGCCGTTCGAGACCGCCGACTTCGAGGTCCCCGAGGGCAGCCTGCTGGTGCTCTACACCGACGGCCTGCTCACCGGCGCCACCGGCCGTGACGCGGAGGTCGGCTTCGAGCGGCTGCGGACCGTCCTCGCCCGCGCGGGCCGCACGCCGGAACAGGCCTGCGACGCCCTGGAGTCGCTGCTTCCGGACCGTCCCGCGGACGATGTGGTACTGCTCGTGGCCCGCACCCGGGCCCTGGCCGACGACCAGGTCGCCGTCTGGGACCTGCCCGCGGACCCGGCCGAGGTCTCCCGGGCGCGCCAGGAGGTCCTGGACCGGCTGACCGAGTGGGGGCTGGAGGAACCGGCGTTCACCACCGAACTGATCGTCAGCGAGCTGGTCACCAACGCCATCCGGTACGGCCGCGAACCGCTACAGCTGCGGCTGCTCCGCGAGCGCGCGCTGATCTGCGAGATGGCCGACGGCAGCAGCACCTCCCCTCGGCTGCGCCGGGCCCGCACCACCGACGAGGGCGGCCGCGGGCTGTTCCTGGTCGCCCAGCTCGCCCAGCGCTGGGGCACCCGCTACACCGAGCACGGCAAGGTGATCTGGACCGAACAGCCGCTGCCCCGCGGCGGGGTGCGCTGACCTGGATCAGCTGATGACGCTCCGCTGACCTGGGCGCGCTGACCTGGTGGGCCGTCAGCGCAGATCCTTCACCCGGCGGATCTTTCCGACGGAGCGCTCCAGCGACTCCGGCTCCACGACCTCCGCCTCGACGGTCAGCCCCACCCCGTCCTTGACCGCCTGGGCGATGGCCCGCTCGGCCGCCGCGCGCGCCTCGGGCGTGGCCCCGGGGCGCGCCTCGGCCCGTACGGTCAGGTGGTCCATCCGGCCGCGCCGGGTCAGCAGCAGCTGGAAGTGCGGGGCGACGCCGGGGGTGCGCAGCACGATCTCCTCGATCTGACTGGGGAAGAGGTTCACCCCGCGCAGGATGATCATGTCGTCGCAGCGGCCGGTGATCTTCTGGATGCGGCGGAACGCGGGCCGGGCCGTGCCGGGCAGCAGCCGGGTCAGATCGCCGGTGCGGTAGCGGATGACGGGCAGGGCCTCCTTGGTCAGCGAGGTCAGGACCAGCTCACCCTCCTCGCCGGCGGCCACCGGCTCGCCGGTGACCGGGTCCACGATCTCGGGGTAGAAGTGGTCCTCCCACACATGCAGCCCGTCCTTGGTCTCCACGCACTCCTGGGCCACCCCCGGGCCGATCACCTCGGACAGCCCGTATATGTCCACCGCGTGGAGGCCGGCGCGCTCCTCGATCTCCCGGCGCATCTCCTCCGTCCACGGCTCGGCGCCGAAGACGCCGACCTTGAGGGAGGTGGTGCGCGGGTCGATGCCCTGGCGCTCGAACTCGTCGAGGAGGGTGAGCATGTAGGAGGGGGTGACCATGATGACCTCGGGCCCGAAGTCCTCGATGATCCGCACCTGGCGGGCGGTCATCCCGCCGGAGGCGGGGACGACGGCACAGCCGAGGCGCTCGGCGCCGTAGTGGGCGCCGAGGCCGCCGGTGAACAGGCCGTAGCCGTAGGAGATGTGCACCATCTGGCCGGGGCGTCCGCCGGCCGCGCGCAGCGAGCGGGCGACCACCTCGGCCCACATGGACAGGTCGTTCTCGGTGTAGCCGACGACGGTGGGGCGGCCGGTGGTGCCGCTGGAGGCGTGGACGCGGCGCAGCCTGGAGCGGTCCACGGCGAGCATCCCGAAGGGGTAGGCGTCGCGCAGATCGGCCTTGGTGGTGAGGGGGAAGCGGGCCAGGTCCGCGAGCGTGCGGCAGTCCTCGGGTTCGATGCCGGCCGCGCGGAACTTCCTCCGGTACGGCTCGACATGGTCGTGGACCCGCCTGAGGGTGGCCCGCAGCCGGGCGAGCTGGGTCTCGCGCAGCTCTTCCGGCCCCATCCGTTCGGCGGCGTCGAGGAGCTCGGCCGGCGGCGGGGACCCCAGTCTGCGTCCGCCACCCGCGGCAGTCGTCGAATCCGTCATGCTGGCACCACCCCAAGGAGCCGACCGACCATTCGGTTTAGCGCGCGACGCGATCAAGTAATCCAGCAACCGACGGGGCTGTCAAGGGTCGGCGCGGCCGCTCCCTTGTCCCCTATATATGGGGACGCTGCGGAGGGCCTCGCGGAGGGGCCCTATATAGGGGACAGACAGAGGGAACAAACGGGGCGGATCGGCGAGGGGCGGCAGGCGGGCGCGAGGCCCGGCCGCCGCCTCGGGCGGTCAGGGCGAGGGCGTCCCGGCCGTCGGGGAAGCCCCGTACGCGGCGGACTCCTCGATGGTGCCGCCGAGCTTGTCCCGGGCCTCCTTCAGCGTGCGCATGGACTCCGCCGAGACCACCCAGCGGTTGCCGACCAGATACGTCCCGCCGTACATCTGGGCGTAGCCGAGCCAGTCGCGCTGCCCCTTGGTGGTCACAAAGCTGAGGAAGACATAGTTCTTCTTGCCCGCGTGGCAGACCCCCTGACGGTAGTCGTCGACATCCGTGGTGATCTCCGGCTTGCACCCCATGGTCCCGGCCAGCTTCTCAACGCTGGCGGGGCGGGCGGCCGGGGCGCTCGCGCTCGGCTTGGCCTTTCCGCCGCGGTCGATCGCCGCCTTGTCGGAGTCGGCGTCCGATCCGCACCCGGCGGCCAGCAGCGCCATCACCGCCACGGCCGGGGCCACGGCGGCGATCCGGCGGCGCGGCGGGGCCAGCGGCCGGGGGCGCGGGGCCACGGCGGCGCGGCCGGGCGCCGGACGGGAGGCGTCTTCCGGGAAGCACCTTCGCGGTGCGTGCTCGGGCTTCACATCCATCCCATACGTAGGCGGGGCGCGGGTCGTTCACCGGTTCCGGGAATTCCTTCGCGCGCCGCCGCGAAGACCGGTGCAGCGGCCCGGACGGGCGGATGGCAAAAAATTCGGGAGAGTACCAGCAAGTAGAGATCGCTGTCAGGCTTTTATTCATTGGTGATGAGCTCTCCACTCCCGGGCCACACCAGGCACTAGCGTCCGGTGTCACTCCGAACCAAGGAGGGCGCTGTGCGATCAGCCATCATCAGCAGATCCATTGCTTCCAGCCGCACGATCGGGACCGGGCTCATCATTGGTGCGCTCGCGATGACGCTCGCGGCACTGCTCATCCCCGTGAGCCTGTTCGGCCAAAGCAGCGCCGCAGCGCTCCCGAGCGGGGTCATCGACGACGGTAAAGGAACCATCAGTACGCAATACGGACCGCTCACCGCGGTCGACAGGGACTTCGTCCGCAAGGTCAAGCTCGCCGGCCTGTGGGAGCTGCCCTCGGGGCGCATGGCGCAGGAGCGCGGTAACACCGACGCCGTGAAGACCGCGGGTGAACACCTCATCGAGGGCCACACCGAGCTGGACCGCCGATCCAACGAGGTGGGCCAGGCTCTCGGAATCCCCCTGCCCACCCAGCCCAATGAGCAGCAGCAGGGCTGGCTCAACCAGATGACCACGGCCGCGTCACCGGCCGAGTTCCAGCAGCTGTTCGCCAACCTCCTGCGCGCCGCGCACGGAAAGGTCTTCGGCCTGGTCGCTCAGGTACGGGCGCAGAGCGAGAACTCCATGGTCAGGTCCCTCGCGACAAGGGCCAACGCAGTCGTTCTCGACCACATCACGGTCCTTGAGGACACCGGACTTGTCGACTTCGAGGCCCTCAACACAAAGTGAAGTGATCTCATGAGGCAACAGACCCATAAACGCGGGCGTTTCACAAACAAGACCGTGGCCATCGTGGCCGCGCTGGCGCTCGGCGGCGGCGGGGCGGCCATCATCGCGGCGAACGCGTCCGCGAGCGGCGACAAGAGCTCCGGCCAGGACCGGACGCTGTCGGCTACGGCGGGCACGATCAGCTGCCCCGACGTGGGCCAGAAGCTCAACACCGTGCCCCGTCAGGCCCGTGCCGAGGTCGACAGGAACCTGGCCGAGCTGGACACCCAGGTGGCCAACGCCTACCAGCGGATGGCCAAGAAGGAGGCGGGCACGGACTCCGTGCTCACCACGCTTCAGCAGCAGCGCACGGCCACCCTGGACCGCATCGGGATCGCCATCGGCCGCAGCTCCCAACGCCCGGCGGGCCTTGAGCAGATGAGCGCCTGCAAGATGCAGACCAACTTCGCCGGGAAGGGCCGTGGCAACGGCCAGGGCGGCAACCAGCAGGGCGGCGGCCAGCAGGGCAACCAGCAAGGCGGCAACCAGCAGGGCGGCCAGCAGCAGGGCGGCAACCAGCAAGGTGGCGGCCAGCAGCAAGGCGGCCAGCAGCAGGGCGGCAACCAGCAAGGTGGCGGCCAGCAGCAGGGCGGCAACCAGGGTGGCAACGGCGGACAGCAGGGCAACGGCCCCTCGCAGGACGACTTCGTCGACATCACGAAGGTGCAGCCCAACGTCAAGGAGCCGCAGAACCAGGGCGGCGCGTCGACCGGCGTCTTCGAGTCGAAGTGCGGCGTCAACGAGCAGGGCATCCGCAACACCGACAACGTGATCGTCGCGCCCGGCGTGGGCAACGGCGCCCACCACACCCACGACTACGTGGGCAACAAGACCACGAGCGCCAACTCCACCAACGACAGCCTGGCCGCGGGCGACACCACCTGCACCAACGGCGACCAGTCCACGTACTACTGGCCGGTGGTCCGGGTACAGGACGGCACCCAGGAGAAGGACGCCAACCAGCTCGGCGGCGGCCTGGAGGGCAACGTCGGCCGGATCCTGACCGCCAAGAGCTCCACACTCGAGTTCAAGGGCAACCCGGTCGGCAAGGTCACGGCGATGCCCCGCTTCCTGCGGATCATCACCGGTGACGCCAAGGCGTTCACCAACGGCACGGCCAACGCCAACGCCCACTGGAGCTGCACCGGCTTCGAGGACCGCCAGCTGACCGACAAGTACCCGCTCTGCCCCGCGGGCAGCGACGTGGTGCGCAGCTTCGCCTTCCAGAGCTGCTGGGACGGCAAGAACGCCGACAGCGCGAACCACCGTGACCACGTGGCCTTCGCCCAGCAGGACGGCTCCTGCCCCAATGGCTTCCAGGCGATCCCCCAGCTGGTGAACAAGATCACCTATGAGGTCCCGGCGGGTCAGACCTACGCGGTCGACGGTTTCCCCGAGCAGTTGCACAAGCCGATCACCGACCACGACGACTTCATCAACGTGATGTCGGACAAGCTGATGAGCGAGGCGGTGGACTGCATCAACAGCGGCCGGAAGTGCGGCTGATGCCCCAACGCCAGGCGTGCGCCGACCGTTCCTCGGTCGGCGCACGCCGCGTTTCCGCGCAGCACGAGACCGCGGACGACGCGGACGGCGGCGATCCGGCCGCCCAGCACCCGGACCACGCGGAGCGTTCGGGCCCCCCGGGCCCCCCGGGCCACCCGGACCACCCGGACCGGGCCGACCCCGAGGAGCTACCCCAGGGCACCCCCGGGCGGTTACCCGGGCGGACGGGGCCGGATCCCCGAGGCCGTGAGGCATCGCCCACGGACCAGGAACTCACCCAGCGGCTCAAGGACGGGTACCGAGGCCGGCTCGGCGCCATGGATCCGACGCCCGGTGAGATCCTCTACCGCCGCCACCACGAGGCGGCGCTCGCCTACGCCCGCACCTGCTGCCGCACCCTCCACGACGCCGAGGACCTCGTGTCCGAGGCGTTCATTCGTACGTTGCAGGCCATCCGGTCGGGCGGGGGTCCACGTGGCCCCTGGCGCCCGTATCTGCTGACCGTCATCCGCCACACCGCGATCGAGTGGAGCGCCGGCGAGCGCCAGGTGCTGCTCACGGCGGACTTCGAGTCGTGGCGGCAGGAGACCACCGAGGCGGATCCCCAGCAGCGCCTGCTGGCCGACGAGGACCGCAGGCTGCTGGTCCGCGGTTTCCGCACGCTGCCCGCGCGGTGGCGGACCGTGCTGTGGCACACGCTGGTGGAGGACGCCTCCCCGCAGCGCGTGGCCGCGCTGATGGGGCTGTCGCCCAGCGGTCTCACGTCCCTGGCGTTCCGGGCCCGTGAGGGGCTGCGCGAGGCGTATCTGCGCGCCCATGTGCAGTCCGAGTCCGCGGACAGCGACCGCTGCCGCCACTTCAGCGCCATGATCGGCGCGTCGGTGCGGCGTGGCGCGGTACGCGGCCGTGGCCTCGGGCGCCACCTGGCCGAGTGTTCCTTCTGCGCGCGGGCGTACACCGAGCTGCTCGGCCTCAACTCGGCCATGCCGGGGACCACTCGGGCCCCGGAGTCCACCGGCACACGGCGCTGAGCCCCCACCCCTCCGGCCGGGCCCGGACACGGCCCCGGACATGGCACTGCCGGCCGCGATTCGCGGCCGGCAGTGGGGTGTGCGGGGCCCGGGGGGTGTCCGCCGGCCACGCGGCGGAGCCGCACATCGATGCTGTCCCCTCCCCGCCCCTTCCCGCAGTGTCGATGTGCGGCTCCGCCGCGTGGGGGGCTTTGCCCCTGGACTCCTGGGGTCTGGGGCGGAGTTCCAGTTTCGGGAAGGGGCGGGGTGGGGGACGAGCCCGCCGCACGCGTCAAGATCCGCCGGACAGGGCCTACGCCCCGGCTCACAGTCCGTTGACGCGCGCCTCCCTCGCCATGCCGCCCACGGGCCGCAGCCCGGTCGGCGCGCCCCGGCCGCGGCGGGTGACCGCCCGGGAGTAGTGGCGCCGGATCCGGTCCATCTGCGCCATCAGCCGGCGGCCGCGCAGCGCCATCTCCAGCTCGAAGCGTATCCGCGGGTCGCGCAGGCCGGGCCCGAAGAGCTTCTCGATCTGGCGCAGCCGGTAGCGCACGGTCTGCGGATGCACCTTGAGCGCCTTGGCCGCTTCGGGCGCGCCGCCGCCCTCGAGCCATGCGAGCAGGGTCATCTGCAACCGCTCGCTCTGCCGGGGGGTCAGTCCGGCCAGCGGCTTGAGCCACCGGGACGCCAACGCCCGCACCAGGGACTCGTCCTGGAGCAGGAGCAGCGTCGAGAGGTGATCGTCCACGAAGAGTATCCGAGCCTCGGGG
Source organism: Streptomyces sp. NPDC097640 (assembly GCF_040302705.1). Classification (NCBI taxonomy): domain Bacteria; kingdom Bacillati; phylum Actinomycetota; class Actinomycetes; order Kitasatosporales; family Streptomycetaceae; genus Streptomyces; species Streptomyces sp. NPDC097640. Next base: position 12,133 of record NZ_JBEOSB010000020.1, on the reverse strand, counting down.
CCGCTGCGCGCATGGGTCATGGTGAGCAGCCGTCGGGCCCACCGCACCGAGGAGGCCGTGTCGTTCAGCGGAACGACATGGCCGACGGCGGCGGTGCGGCCCCGCAGCGCGGTCTCCAGGGCGCCGCGCCCGGAGGCCGGCTCGGGGGCGGGCTCCCGGTCCGGGTCCGGCTCGGCGGTCGCCGCCGGCTCGGCCAGGGTGTCCGGGACGGTGTCCGCGACCGGGTCGGGGATCAGCAGGCACAGCTCGTCGCCGACGGCGCCGATGAGGGTGTCGCCGAACACCGCGGCCAGCTGCGGCGCCTCGCCCGGGGTGGGCAGCACGATGGCCTGGACCGTCTCGGGCAGGGGCCAGCGGGCGGCCCGGGACAGCTCGGCCAGCGCCCGCTCGGACACGGGCACTTCGCCCACGAGGGCGTCGAAGAGGTCACGCCTGGCCCGCTCGGGCGGTACCTCGGTCAGGGACTTACGGCCCCGGGCTCCGTCGGCCACCGCTTGCTCGGTGGCCTCCTCGCCAGGGGACCGGTAGCCGAAAGCCGTCAGGAGGGCCTGTTCGACCGTCCATCGGACCTTGTCACGCTCAGTGTCCTCCAAGAGGTCGGCGAATCCCGGAATCCTGCGCCGAAGGGTCTCAACCACTTCTTCGGCCAGGGACGGGAGTTCATTGCGCAGGACGCGGGTCCGCTCGCCACGGGGGGGACGGGGGGACCAGATGCGGTTCGCGAGTTCGCCCATCATTACCTCGTTCTTGCCGGGGGGAGGCCTGCCCGTTGGGGGGTCGGTCAGGCCCGTGGAGGTTGCCTCCGTCGCCGGTCGTCCGCTCCGGAAGAGGGAGTCGAGGGTCCTCCGATGAATCTTGGAGGCACCCCTCCCCTGCCGGTCCCGGCGCTTTGCCGGGTCTTTGCCATCGAAATGACAGTGGAGCAGCCCGAGACGGTGTGGGCAGTGGTCGTCCACAAGAAGTTGTCACATTACGACAAATCTTATGGAGATCACGTGTAGTTCGGAGATGCTGCCGTACCCAACGACGACTTGACGTACTCGTCATTCGCGCGATCAGGCGCGATCGGGAGGCTTCGAATGCCCATGCCCCAGCCGCCGACTCCCCCGATTCCGGGGCCGCGCCGCAGGGCTCGCCGCGGAGGATCAACCATGCCACAAGGACCCGGAGGACCCGGCGGACGACGGGCCGGCCGCCGCGCCCGCCCGGTCCGAGCCGGCATCGGCTGGCCGCGCCACACCGTGCTGTACGCCGCTGTGGCGGCGGTCATACTCTCGCTGATCGTGGCCGGCAACGCCGGTGCGTTCACGAAAACTTGGGCCTTCCTCGACTTCGGGGCCGGTGTCCTCGCACTGGTCTCGCTGAGCAGCGCCGTGCTCTGGGGCCTGGCGGCCACCGACCGGCTGATCCTGCACTCGAACCACCGGCTGCTCGCCCAGGGTGTCCACCGTGGCGCCGCGGTGGCCGGCCTGCTCTTCCTCGTTCTCCATGTGTGGGTGAAGGTGGCGGAGAGCCGGACGCCCGCCGCGGCCATCGTGATACCGTTCGCTGACGCAAATAAACCTGTGCTGATCGGACTTGGCACTTTGGCCGGATACCTCTTCATCACGGCGGCGGTCACCGGAGCGGTACGCAGCTCCTTCGCCTCCGCCGGCAAGTCGCGCTGGCGGTACCGCTGGTGGCGGGCGCTGCATGTGGCCGCTTACCCCGCGTGGTGTGCCGCGCTGATCCACGGTCTGAAGAGCGGCCGCGCCGCGAAGGACTGGGCGACCGCCGGATACATCATGGCGCTGGCCGCGGTGGCCATCACCCTGTGGATCCGGCTCGCCACCCGCCGGGCCGAGCGCAGCGAGCGCGACGCCGTCATCACCGGCCAGATGAACGCGGTCGGCGGCCCCCAGGGCGGCGGGCCGCGCAGGCCCATGTCGTCCGCGCCCCCGGCCGGCGGGGCCTCCTCGCGTGATGGTGAACCCCTCGGCGCCTCGCGCGGGTGGGGCGCGTGATCTCGACCAAACCCAGACTGGCCTGTATCGATCCGCCCCGGCTGCTGGCCGGGCTGGACGAGACATACCGGCTCGACCGGGTGGGACACCTGACCGTCCACGGCTCGATGCCCGCCCTGCGGGCGGACGAACTGGTGGCCCTCGCGGAGAACATCGACCTGCGCGGCCGAGGCGGCGCGGGTTTTCCGTTCGCCAAGAAGCTGACGGCCGTGATGGAGTCGGCGGGCCGCCGGGACGGCCGCTGCGCGGTGGTGGTCAACGGCAGTGAGGGCGAGCCCAGTTGTCTCAAGGACACCGCGCTGCTGCTGCACACCCCGCATCTGGTCATCGACGGCGCCGTGCTGGCGGCCACCGCGCTGGGCGCCGACGATGTGGCCATCGCCGTCCACCGGCCGGATGTCGAGGAGTCGCTGAACGCCGCCATCGCCGAGCGCGGCCCGAGCGGCCCGCGGGTGCAGGTGAGCGTGACGGACGACCGGTTCGTCGCCGGTGAGGGCGGCGCCGTCATCAACGGCATCAGCGGCGCGCCCGCCATCCCCAACGGCCGCAAGATTCGCACCAGCGACAGCGGCCTGGCCGGGCTGCCGACCCTGCTGTCCAACACCGAGACGTATGCGCAGCTCGCCGTGGCCGCGCGGATGGGCGCCCTGCCGTTCCGCTCGGTGGGGCTGCCCACCGAGCCCGGCACCACCCTGCTGACGGTGGGCGGGAAGTTCGTCATGGAAACCCCGTTCGGGGTGCCGCTCAGCTACGTCCTGGAGCTGTGCGGCCTCACTCCGGGCCAGGGTGTTCTGGTGGGCGGCTACCACGGCAAGTGGCTGCTGCCCGACAGTCTCGCGTCGGTGAACATCTCCCGGGAGTCCATGGAGAAGTACAACGCGCGGCTCGGGGCCGGGGCGGTGCTGCCGATCCCGGAGAACACCTGCCCGGTCGGCGAGACCGCGCGGGTGGCGCGCTGGCTGGCGGGCGAGACCGCCAACCAGTGCGGGCCCTGTTTCATCGGGCTGCCCGCGCTCGCGGACGCGATCGGCCAGGTGGAACGGGGCGGTGGCCAGGCGGCGTTGGACAGCGTGAGCGCGTACATCGAGTCGGTGAAGCGCCGTGGCGCCTGTAGCCACCCCGATGGCACGGCGGGCTTTGTGACCACCGCGCTGGACGCGTTTCCGGACGAGTTCCGGGAACACGCGCTGGGCCCCGGATGCGGCCGTCCCACGCTCGGGGTGCTGCCGCTGACCGACGGCGCCTCCTCCGGGCCGCTGGCCCTGCCACCGGGCCCCTCGGCCACCCGGCGGGACGAGCGGGACGCCTCGGAGCAGCTCCTCGTGGACTGGACGCTGTGTCAGGGCCATGGGCTGTGCGCGGACATCCTCCCCGAGGTGATCGAGCTCGGCATCGACGGCTATCCGCACCGGGCCAAGTACGGGGTGCCCCGCCAGCTGCGCGGGCAGGCCGTCCGCGCGGTGCGGCGGTGCCCCGCGCTGGCGCTGCGCCTCGAGGAGTAGCCCCCGCTTCGATCTCCCCCCACTCGACGGCCGTCCTATAACGGCCGTCGATTCGTCTGTGCTCACGGAAACACGTGTTTTTGCGTCTGATGACAAATTTTGAAGCCCATGAACGCCCGCCGAGACCTGCTCCGTATGCAAGTGACGTCGGCGCAAAACAGCCGCCGGACCGCAAGCTTGAAGGAGTGGGCATGAAGAAGCGGCAGATCGCGTTCGCCGGGGCCTCCGTCGCGATGGTCCTGATGACCGCGGCGTGCGGCAGCACCGAGAACAAGTCCTCGGGCAGCGCCAACGTCCAGCCCATCGGCGGCACCCAGACCGTGGGCGTGGGCGCCACCTCGGGGTCGTCGGGCTACGGCACCAGCGCCGGCTCCGGAAACGAGGCCGGGGGCGACAGCGGCGCCACGGAGTCCGGCAAGGACGCGCTGACCGGCCCGGCCAAGCAGCTGTCGGTGCGCGACGTCCCCAAGCTCGGCTCGGTCGTCACCGACAGCAAGGGCTGGACGCTCTACCGGTTCGACGAGGACACCTCCGGCGCCTCCCCCAAGTCCAACTGCAACGACGCCTGCGCCACCAAGTGGCCGCCGGTGCCCGCCGCCGACGCCACCGTCAGCACCGGGATCGACAAGGGCGAGCTGGGCACCACCACCCGGGCCGACGGCACCAAGCAGCTCACGCTGGGCGGCTGGCCGGTGTACCGCTTCGCCGGGGACACCAAGGCCGGGGACACCAAGGGCCACGGCGTGGGCGGCACCTGGAACGCCCTGGCGCCCGACGGAAAGCCGGCCGGGAAGAAGGCGGCCCAGGACGACAGCCTCCAGCTCTCGGTCAACGACAACGCCAAGCTCGGCAAGATCGTCGTGGACGGCCAGGGCATGACCGTCTACCGGTTCGACAAGGACAGCGCCTGGCCGATGAAGACCGGCTGCCTGGGCGCCTGCCTGGAGACCTGGAAGCCCGTCAAGCCCGTGGACACCTCCAAGGTGGCGGGCGTGGACCCGAAGAAGCTCACCACCTTCACCCGGCCCGACGGCTCCAAGCAGCTGGCCTTCGACTGCTGGCTGCTGTACACCTTCACCGGGGACACCAAGCCCGGCGACACCAACGGACAGGGCAAGCAGGGGCTTTGGTTCGCGGTCACCGACAAGGCCAAGAAGGCCGGCGTGTCCGCCTCGGAGTGAAGTACGAACAGCGATCCGTATCAATCAGCGGTCCACCGAGCGGGGGGCCCGAGGCCACCGGCGCCCCCGGGCCTCCCCGCCGGACCACTACCGGGAGGTTGACGTGTCACACGTACTGCGTGCCACCGCGCTCTGCGCGGTGCTGCTGGTGAGCGGCTGCGCCGGCGGCCAGGGGCAGAGCCACGCGGGCCATGAGCAGAAGAAGACCTCCCCGTCCGCCGAGGGCTCCGCCGTGAAGACCGCCGGACCCGCGACGCTGACGAAGATCGCCGATGCCATCGGCTGCAAGGCGAACGTCGTCACCGACGCCGAGGAGCTGCGCCAGGCGGCGTGCAAGTCCGGCAAGTCCCAGTACACCCTGGTCACCTTCGCCACCGACAAGGGGAAGCGCGAGTGGCTGTCGGAGTCCAAGGACTACGGCGGCACCTATCTCGTCGGCTACCGCTGGTCGGTGACGGCCCCCTCGGAGAACTCCCTGAAGCCGCTCCGCACCAAGCTCGGCGGCACCATCGAGATCGGAACCTCCCACCAGGGCATGGAGATGGAGCCCGGGCAGGGCCACTCCGAACACGCGCAGCACGGCTGACTCCGTGTCATGTCGGCCCGGCCGTGCGGCCCTCAGGATCTGCGGGTGTCCGCCCACCTGAGCAGGTCGGGATCGGCGAGGCTGGCGACCCACAGGTCCACCGGTGGCCGCTCGTCCGCGGGTTTGCGGGGGCCCACCCCGAGGACTCTGAGCCCGGCCCGGGACGCGGACAGAAAGCCGCACTGGGAGTCCTCCACCGCCAGGGCGTCGCCGGGGGCCGCACCGCACCGGCGGGCGGCCTCCAGATACACGTCCGGATGCGGCTTGGGGCGCACCTCGCCCTCGGGGACCAGCACATGGCCGAAGTACCGCAGCAGGCCGGCGCGGGAGAGCCCGGCCTCGACCACGTCGCGTGGGCAGTTGCTCGCCACGGCGAGTGGGGCGAACTGGGCGGCCTTGCGGACGATTTCGCTGGCCCCGGGCATGGTGACCGGGTCCTCGGCCACCAGTTGGCGGAAGTTCTCCAGGAGTTGCGCGGTCATCTGCCCGGCGAGTTCGGGGGCCCCGGCGTACTCGGCCATCATGCGGCCGCACTCGCTGTAGTGAAGGCCCTTGGTGGCGTTCGCGAACTGCCGGTCGACGGTGGATCCGTGGCGGCCGAGCACCACCTCGCGCGCCTTCTCCCAGTGCCGTTCGGAGTCCATGAGGGTCCCGTCGCAGTCGAAGACGATGGCTGCGGGGGTCCAAGCGAGAAGCGTGTTGGCTGTCATCTGCCTGCCGTTCCATGGGAGTGGACGAATCGGCGCAGGGTGTGCCTGTACCTGCGGAAGACCAGCGCAGTGGGGTTCCTGGCGGCTCAGGCGCGAGAGCGCCGACCGCTGCCGTCCGATCCGCGAGCGCCTGATCGCTCGCGCGACGCGGGAAGCCGTACAGGCGGAGAGTCGCCTGCCCGAAAGATAACGATCACTACGGTAGTTAGATGACCCGCAGTAAGCAAGAGACTACTATGTGTCGGCGTTTCGTTCGTCGGTGTCGTGTTCGCCGGTGTCGTGTTCGCCGGTTCCGTGTTCTGCGGTCGGGTGCTCGTCGCTCAGACGTACCGAAGCACGCCGACCGCGGTCCACTCCCCCGCCTGCCGCAGCCGGAAGACACAGGTCCGGCCGTACGGGACGCACTCGACCCGGGCGGGCGGGGCGAATTCGGTGAACCGGAGGGCACGCAGCCGGCAGCCGAAGGGGCGGGTCAGCACGCCCCCCGTCGCCAACGCCGCGGCCTGGCGGGCGGCTTCCAGCAGGACCAGGCCCGGCACATGGTCGCTCCAGTGGTCGAAGAAGAACGGGTGGCGCAGGTCCGCCGGGTCCAGGCGCAGGGCACCCGCCTCCCGCACCACCATGACGTCACGCTCCGCCGGCACCGCCACTGACCGCGGCGAGGGCCGCGCGAGGACTTCCGAACGGGGTCGCGCGGCGGGCTCCGGCGCCGCGCGGCGGGCCGTCTCGTACGCCTCCGGGGCGAGGAAACGCGCGGTGCCGCCGGCCCGCGCGAAGGGCACCCCGTCCGTGAGCAGCCGGATGTCGAGGCGCAGCCCGGAGACGAACCGGCCGCAGGGGGTGGTGCGTACGTCGGCCACGGCGGCGCGGCAGACCACGTCCGTGGCCCCGTGTTCGACCCGCGGCTCGGCGGACGGGTCGAGCACGAAGGAGAGGTCCTTGATCACGAAGTGCGCCCCCGCGGCGGTCGCGAAGTGGCGGGAGGGCAGATAGATGCCCAGCTGGCGCAGGGTCTCGGCGACCATCAGGGGGTGATGGCGGCCGTCCGGACCGTGCGGGAAGGTGGGGTGGGAGCGGGGCCACTGCACCGCGGCCACGAACCGGTCCCCGCCCAGCGCCCGGACATCGGTGAGCAGCACCTCGGCCACCGAGGTGCGGTGCACCGCCTCGCGCGCCACGGTGCGGGACCAGCTCAGCCGCGGCACCGCGAGCTCCCACGGTTCCGGGGGTTGTGCGCGCTGCGGGCGCTTCCCAGGCTCCGGCGGCTCTGGAAAACCACGCGCCTCACCAATAATGGCCATAAAATATTAATAATCGTTGACCTGTGGGTCTTCACCTCCATGACACGCGAGAAGTCCGCTAAATTCACCCCGACAACGCATCGCACGCGACGGATCGAGGACGGACACCACGTGCAAGAGCGGGCCGAGCAGACACGCCGATCCCTCCTGGAAGCGGCGGCTTCCCTCTTCGACGAACGGGGCTACGCCGGCACCAGCATCAGCGACATCGCCACCCGGTCCGGCCATACCAGCGGCGCCATCTACTTCCACTACGCGAGCAAGGAGAAACTCGCGCTCGCCGTGGTCGAGGGACACTTCGCCACCTGGCCGCCGCTGATCGAGCGGCACACCGAGCCCGCCCCCGGCACCCCCGCCCTGGAGCAGTTGGTGGGGCTGAGCTTCGCGGTGGCCCGCGCCTTCCGCGACGACATCGTCGTACGGGCGGGGGCGCGGCTGTGGACGGAGCGCACGCTGATCGCGGCGCCGCTCCCGCCGCCCTTCGTCGGCTGGATCGACGCCGTGACCGCGATGCTGGAGCGGTCGCGCGCCGAGGGCGAGCTCGCCCCGCACATCGACCCCGAGCGCGCCTCCCGGACGGTGGTGTGCGCCTTCTTCGGCGTGCACACCGTCTCCGAGGCCCTGGACCGGCGCCGGTCCATCGAGGACCATCTGTCCGATCTCTGGGCGCTGCTGCTGCCCTCGCTCCAGGCCCGCCCCGCCCCGATGGAGCTGCTCCCGGTGGCCCGGCAGGGCTGAGCGCGGGGCCGTGGGCGGGCCTTACCGGCGCGTGGCTACCAGATCTCGTCGACCCACTCGGGGTGGTCGACGAACGGGTTCCGGTTGTGCTGGTAGTCGTCGTATATCACCTGGTTGCGCCGCTGTTCGAAGGCGTCCGGCGGGTCCTCGGCGTTCCACTTGCGCAGGACGGACAGCCGCCCCAGATACGGCTGGCTGCCGTTGCCCGCCTTGTCGTTGACCTCGAGGTCGGCGAAGCCGTCGCCGCCCTCGTAGCGCACCGCCATATAGAAGATCATGCGGGCCACATCGCCCTTGACGGCGTCGCGGGGCTCGAAGGAGTCGGCGTCGGTGTAGTTGCCGGGTGCCCCGGACACCTGGGATCCGCCCTCGTCGAAGTCCTTGTTGCCACGGGTGCTGTTGACCGACACATCCTCCGGGCGCAGATGGTGCAGATCGGTGCCCGGACCGGTGGCGGTGCCGAAGTCGCCGTGCGACTTGGCCCAGACGTGTTCCCGGTTCCAGTTGCCGACGTTGCCGCCATTGGAACTCTTGCTCTGCGACCGGCCGGAGTAGAGCAGGATGACGTTGGCGGAGTTGCGCGGGTCCTCGTCGGTGTTCTTGAGGGCCTCCCAGACCTGGCTGTACGAGACCTTCGAGTTGGTGCTGATGATCTTGTACAGCGAGTCCTTGAGCGACTCACCGGTCTTGCCGATGGCGTCCTTGTAGTACGTGTCGTCGTATCCACCGGCGAGCGCGGGGCTCGTGGGCGCGGAGCCGGCGGTGGCGGGGGCCTGCGCGGTGGCGGTCACGGCCACCGCGCAGACCAGCAGGGCCAGGGATTTCCAGCGGGTCACACGGGTCATGTGCACAGGCGGTCCTCTCCCCGATTCACGTTCGATCGCCGAAAGCGTGTCAGAGAGCGGATCTCCCAAAGGTGAACGGCAGGGAGAGGTTTTGTGACAGGGTCATGACTAAACCCGCCCGGGAGAGCTCCGTGCCTCTCTCCCGCCCTCCCTCCCTGCGGGGGATTACAACGACGCGCCCCCGCACATCACCAGCGTCTGGCCGGTGGTCGAGCCCCCCTCCGGCCCGAGCAGAAACGACGTCAGCCCGGCCACCTCCTCAGGGCGTACGAGCCTGCCCAGCGGCGGCACGACCGGAGGGGTCGCGCTGCGGCCGGGGTCCCGCAGCATCGGGGTGTCCGTGGGGCCGGGCGCCACGACGTTCACGGTGACCGCGCGCGGCGCCAGCTCCGCGGCCCAGGACCGGGCCATGGCCGCCAGCGCCGCCTTGGTGGCCGCGTACTGGCTCTTGCCCGGAACACCGGTCATGGTGCGGCTGCCCACGAGCACCACCCGGCCCCCGTCCGCGATCCGGTCCGCCAGGGTGTCGACCAGGACCTCGGCCGCCTGCACATGGACCCGCCACATCAGTTCGCCGTCGGCCGCCGACAACCCGCCCAGCCGGGCGGAGCGCTGAACACCCGCCGCGTGCACGATCGCGTCCACCCCGGCCACCGGGGCGAGCGCGTCCCGCAGCGCCTCCGGCCGCGCCAGATCGACCGGGATCCAGCGCATCCGCTCGGCGGACACCGGCTCCGTACGGCTGATCCCGGTGATCCGCCACCCCTCGTCCAGCAGCCGGGCGGCGATGGCGGCGCCGATGCCGGAGCTGGCGCCGGTGACCACCGCGTGGCGGGGCTCAGACATCGGCCGCCCAATCCGGCGCCACCCGCACGTACTTGATGGCCCGGCGGTGGTAGGTGTACGCGATGTGCAGCGCGCCGTCCGGCGTCTGCGTCACGGACGGGTAGGACAGCTCGCGGTTGAGGCGGTCGCGCGAGTTGTTGGTCAGGCAGTGTCCGTCGCCCGTGTCGAGATCCCTGCGGTGCGGCCAGGTCAGGCCACCGTCGGACGAGAGGGCCAGGGTCATCGGGGCGCGTGGCGCGCCCCAGAACGCGGTCCTGCCGCCGTCGGCCACCTCGGCCGGGGCGGTGGCGGCGGTGGCGGCCGGGGACTCACCCGCCTGGCCGTCCTCGTCGATCTCGTCGTAGAGCGAGACCCGGCGCGCGGTGGCGTCCGCGGCGCTGCTGTGGTTGTAGACCAGCGCGAGCCGTCCGTCGGCGAGCGGGACGTACTGGACGGAGGAGTTGTTGTTCGGCAGCTCCGTCGGCACCGGCTCGCTCCAGGTCTCGCCCCCGTCGTGGGAGTGCGAGCGGTACACCGCGTCCGCCCACCGGCTGCGGAACAGCGCGAGCAGGGTGCCGTCGGGCAGCGGGTGGATGTTCATGTGCACACAGCCGGTGGACCCGGGCACCGGCCGCTCGCGCCAGGTCCGCCCCTGGTCATCGCTGATCATCACCGCGCTGGTGTCGTGGTCGCCGACCCACGGGACACCCGGGGTGGCCACGCAGTGGAACACCGGCAGCAGCCACCGCCCGTCCTCCAGGACCACCACCGGCTGGCGGACGAAGACACCGCCGGTCGCGGTGGCCGCGAACAGCGTGCGCGTCGGCCCCCAGGTGGCGCCCCCGTCCGCCGAGGTCCGCAGCCGCACCTCGGCGGTGTCCTGATTGCCCGCCTGCTGGGCGGTGTGCAGCAGCCACAGCTCGCCGGTCGGCGCGGAGAAGAGCACGGGGTTCTGCTCCGAGCGCGTCGGGTCGTCGGAGAGTTGCACCGGGTCGGTCCAGGTGTCCGAGCCCGGGGCGAGCCGGGAGAACCACACACAGATGTCGGCGACACCCTCCTGCGTACCGCCGAACCACACGCACCCCAGGTCACCCCCGGGCAGGACGGCCAGGTTGGCGGCGTGGTTCTGCACGGCGGGCGCGGGCAGGAACGCCTCGGCGCGCGCCGGGTCGTCCGGGCGCTCGCGCACCCGCCCGTCGGTCCGCAGCGCCTCGTCGGACTGCACTGGGGTGGTGTCGTGGTCGGCGGTCATGCCGCGGGCTCCTTCGATGGTGCGGGGTGGGTGTCGGATCACAGTGATGCTGGAGCGGGACGTCAGCGGTTGTACGCCGGCATCGGCCCCCGCAGCCGGGCCCCGACCTCGTCGCAGGCCGCGACCACGTCGGCCGGCAGCGGACCCGCCTGCGCGGCCGCCGCATTGGCCAGCAGATGCTCGACGCGCGAGCCGCCGAGCAGCAGCGCGTCCACCCCGTCCCGGCCGAGCAGCCATCGCAGCGACAGCTCGACGAGTCCGAGGCCCGCGCCCTCGGCGATCCGGGCCAGGTCCCGCACGGCCTCGAAGAGCCGGGGGTCCCAGTACCGCTGCCGGTACATCTCGGCCAGCCGGGAGTCGCCGAACCGCCCCGACCCGGGCGTCTCCTCGAAAGTGTGGCGGCCCGTCAGCAGCCCGCCGCCGAGCGGGTTGTAGACCATGGTGCGCACGCCGCTGGTGGCCGCGTACTCCAGGTACTCCTCCTCGACCCGCCGGGCCAGCAGGTTGTACAGCTGCTGGGCGACCACCGGGCGCGGCGCGCCCACCCGCTCCGCGGTGTGGCCGACCTCGGCGATCTGCCACGCCGCGTAGTTGGACACGCCCAGCGCCAGGACCTTGCCCTCGGCGACGAACTCGGCGACGGCGCCGAGCGTCTCCTCGAGCGGGGCCGACCGGTCGGGCTGGTGCAGATAGAAGAGGTCGACGTGGTCGGTGTCCAGGCGCCGGAGGCTGCCTTCGAGGGCCGCCCGCAGCCCGCGCGCGGACAGCGGGGAGTGGTCGCCGTGGTCGGGGTGCGGCATTCCGGCCTTGGTGGCCAGCACGATCCGGTCCCGGCGGCCGGGCAGCAGCTCGGCCAGGATCGTCTCGGTGACCCCGCCCGCGTATGCGTTGGCGGTGTCCACACCGGTCACCCCGGCGTCCAGCGCCGCGTCCAGCATCGCGGCGGCACCGGCGCGGTCCACCGTGTCGCCGAAGGTCATGGTGCCCAGCACCAGGCGCGAGAGCGGCACCGGTACGCCGGGCAGCTGCACCGCGCCGGGCGAGGTCCGGCGGGTGGTGTCGGGGTCGGTCATCGGGGGGTGGCTCCTTCGGCCGGCGCGCCCCGGGCCTGGGCCGCCGGTCTTGTCACCGTCCCCGTCTACCCCACCTCTTCGCAGGAGCAGACGCTGCACATCCTGCGGGATTCGGGC
>NZ_JBEOSB010000019.1:0-222478 GCF_040302705.1 Streptomyces sp. NPDC097640 | reverse complement strand
ACCTCCCACACACAACCTGTGTACCCGGGGGGGTGTGGCTCTTTGTGCGGGGGGGGGGGGGGGGGGCGGGGTGGGGCCCGGGGGGGCCGGGGGGGGGGGGGGGGGGGGCGCCCCCCCCCCCCCCCCCCGCCGGATTCGTCGCTGCTAGGGGGCGGCCCTAGCGAAGGAGCTTCTTGAAGGGGTCGTCGTAGGTGCCGAAGGGCTTCGGGGTGGCGGCCAGGGCCTTGCCCGCGTTGTCCTTGGTGACCAGCTCGACCGGTGCCTTGACGTCGGCCGGCAGCTTCTTGCCCTTGGCGGCGGCCTGGCAGGCCTCGAGGCCCATCTGGCCGATGGCGTACGGGTACTGGGCCACGGTGGCGTCCAGGGTGCCGGACTCGACGGCCTTCAGCGCGTCCTTGACCCCGTCCACGCTGATGACCTTGACCTTGCCGGTCTTGCCCGCGTTGGCCACGGCGCGTGCGACGCCCAGGCCCATGTCGTCGTTGGCCACGAAGAAGCCGGACAGGTCCTTGTTGGCGCGCAGGACATCGGTGGCCTTGGTGAGGGCGGTCTGCCGGTCCCAGTCGGCGGCGACGGTCTGAGCCACCGTCAGCTTGCCGTCCACGCCCTTCTTGAACCCTTCGACGCGGGCGTTGCTGGTCACATCGCCGGCGATGCCGCCGATGACGGCGACCTTGCCGCCCTTGGGCAGCAGCTCGGTCATCCGCCGGCCGGCCGTCTCGCCGGCCGCCACGTTGTCGGTGCCGATGTAGGTGGCCGGGGTGGCGCCCGCCGCCTTGGCCGCCTTGGCGTCGACGGGGTTGTCGATGTTGACGATGGTCTTCTTCGCCGCGGCGAGCTTGGCCAGCCCCTGGACGAGGTTGGAGCCGGAGATCGGGTTGACGATGAAGCAGCCGTAGTCCTGCCCCGCCAGCCCGTTCAGCTTGTCGGCCTGGCCGGTGGTGTCGGTGATCGAGTTGGCGGCCTGCACGGTCGTCGACATCTTGGCCGACTTGGCCTGGGTCTCTATGCCCTGCTGCATGCTCTGGAAGAACGGGTTGTCCAGCCCCTTGATCACGGCGGCGACCTTGGTGCTGCCCGACGCGCCCGTGTCACCGGATCCGCAGCCGCTCAGGGCCAGGGCTCCGGCCACGACAGCGGCGGCGGTGGCGACAACGCTCCCTCTTCTCACGGTGGCTTTTCTCCGCATCAGGCGTCCCTTCCGATGGTGATGCGGCTGAACGTAGCCCCGGTTATGAGATCAAGCAACCCTTCTTTCAACTTTTTCCGTCACAAGACGAGCATCTTCCGTCGCATCAAGCCCATCGCTAGAGTGTGCGGGTGGACACCATCAACGCAGGCGCTCTCCGGACCGGGGTCGCTCTCGGCGATGTTCTCGCCCTGTTCCGCGATGTCGACGAGGGCCTCACCAAGGCGGATGTGGTACGGCTGACGGGCCTTTCGCGGACCACCGTCAACCAGCGCCTGGAGAGCCTCCTCGGCGCCCAACTCCTCGTCCCGGCACCGGAGGACGCGCGCACCCGCGGCCGCCCCGCGAGCCGATTCGTCGTCAACCGCCACCGCGGAGTGCTGCTGGTCGCGGACGTCGGCGCCACCGGTCTGCGCACCGCCGTGTGCGATCTGGGCGGGGAGGTACGGGCGGAGCGCGAGGCCACCTCGGATGTGACGGCCGGACCGACGGCCGTACTGGCCCTGGTCGACGAGCTGTTCGGCCGGCTGCTCAAGGAGACACGGCACGACGAGACGGACGTCCTCGGCGTGGGCCTCGGCGTGCCGGGCCCGGTGGACTTCGCCACCGGGCGCGTGGTCAGCCCGCCGATCATGACCGGCTGGGACCGCTACGACATCCCCGGCTGGTTCGCCCCGCGCTACGACTGCCCGGTGCTGGTGGACAAGGATGTCAACGCCATGGCGTACGGGGAGCAGCGGCTGCGCTACCCGGACACCGCCCATCTGCTCATGGTCAAGATCGGCACCGGGGTGGGGACCGGACTCATCGCCAGCGGCCGGATCCACCGGGGGGCCGACGGGGCGGCGGGTGACGTGGGTCACATCCAGGTGACCGTGGACGATGTCACCGAGCCGCCGGTCTGCCGCTGCGGCAACACCGGCTGCGTGGAGGCGTACGCGGGCGGCTGGGCGCTGGTCCGGGACCTGAAGGAGGCCGGCTACGAGGTGACCACGGTGGACGACGCCGTGCGGCTCATCCGCTCCGGCGACGCCACCGCCGTGCGGCTCGCGCGCCGCGCCGCGCGCATCCTCGGCGGGGCCATCGCCGACGCCGTCAACATGTTCAACCCCAGCGTCATCGCCATCGGCGGCCAACTCGCCCACACCGACGAGCAGTTGTTCGCCGGAATCCGTGAGGTCGTGTACGGGCGCTCGCTGCCGCTGGCCACCCGCAACCTCCAGATCGTGCGCAGCGAACTGGACCCGCACGCCGGCATCCTCGGCCTGTCCCAGCTGCTGACCGACGGCCTCTACGCGCCGGAGCGGGTGGTGCAACTCGTGGAGGGCACCGCCTCGTAGGGTTCGGGCCGGCCGGCTACGACGACGTCGAGCCGGCCGAGGGCCGGGCGCCGCCGGGCGGTCCACTGCTCTCGCGGACCACGAGCTCCGTGGCGACCTCGACCCGGGTGGTCTCGGGCTGTTCGCCGGCCAGCAGCTGAAGCACCATCCGGGCAGCGAGCGCGGTCATGTCGGCGAGCGGGGTGCGCACGGTCGTCAGCCGCGGGGTCACCCAGTCGGCGAAGGGCAGGTCGTCGAAGCCGACCACGCTGAGGTCCTCGGGGATGCGCAGGCCCAGGGTGGCGGCCGCGCGGAAGGTGCCGAGGGCCTGGTGGTCGCTGCCCGCGAAGATCGCGGTCGGCCGCCGGTCCAGGGCGAGCAGGTCCAGGGCGTGCCGGTGGGCGAGGTCGTGGGTGAAGTCGCCGTAGCGCACCAGCTCCGGGTCGAAGGGCAGCCCGGCCTCCTCCAGCGCCGAGCGGTAGCCGTCCACACGGGCGCGCGAGGTGAGGCGCCGGGGCGGACCGCTGATGATCGCGATACGACGGTGGCCCAGGGCGATCAGATGGCGCGTGGCGGCCAGCCCGCCGGGCCAGTTGGTGGCGCCCACCCACGGCACGCCGGGCGCGGGCTCGTCGACCGGGGCGACCAGCGCGAAGGGGAGGGAGAGGCGGCGCAGCTCCTCGTGTTGCGCGGTGGTCAGCTCGGGCACGACCAGGATCGCGCCACGGGTGGGCCGGGTGGCCAGGGAGTCCAGCCACTGGCGGGCCGCTCTGGTGCGGCCGTGGGTGGCCGAGACGACCAGGCCCATGCCGACCCCGTGCAGGACCTCTTCCGCGCCCCGGATCAGCTCGACCGCCCAGGGGCTGTCCAGCTCGTTGATGACGAAGTCGATCAGCCCGCCGCGCAGCAGCGCCGGGGCCGCGGCCCGGTGCCGGGCGAGATAGCCGTAGCGCTCCAGCAGGCGTTGGACCTTCGCTCTGGTCTTCGATGAGACATCGGATCTGTCGTGCAGCACTTTTGAGACGGTTGACACGGAAACGCCCGCCTCTTTCGCTATCTCGGCCAAAGTCGCCCCAGCCATTTCGTCCCCAGCCGTTGACCCCATCCGATGTTTCTCCTACCTTTCGGGACGATCTCGGTGTTGCGAAAACTATCGCAACATCAACTCTCAGGCACTGAGGTGGTCTTCGAGGGATGACCGACCGCAACGAGTTGCAGGGCTTCGCGCGCCGGCTCACCGAGCCGCTGCTGCCGCACTTCAGCGAGGGCCGGGCCAGGCTCAGGCTCGGCGTCAACACCGCCATCCACGACGACACGGCCGCCGAACTGGAGTCCTTCGCCCGGCCCCTGTGGGGTCTTGCGCCGCTCGCCGCGGGCGGCGGGGCCTTCGAGCACTGGGGCTACTGGGCGCGCGGCCTGGCCGCCGGCACCGACCCGGACCACCCCGAGTACTGGGGCGAACCCGGCCCCCACGACCAGCGGATCGTGGAGATGGCCGCGATCGGCTTCGCCCTCGCGCTCGCCCCCGACCGGCTGTGGGATCCGCTCAAGGGGCCCGAGCGGGACCGGGTCGCGCGCTGGCTGCGCTCCGCCCTCGACCGCCCGACCACCGAGAACAACTGGCTGTTCTTCCCCGTCCTGATCGGCCTCGGCCTGGACCGGGTCGGGGTGTCCTACGACCGCGGCCCGATCAAGGCCAGGCTGGACCGGCTGGAGTCCTTCGCCCTCGGCGACGGCTGGTACGCGGACGGGCCCACCGAGCGCCGCGACTACTACGTGCCCTGGGCCATGCACTTCTACGGGCTGCTGTACGCGGCGCTGGCCGGTGAGCGCGACCCCGAGCGCGCGGTGCGCTTCCGGATGCGCGCCTCGCTGTTCGCGGCGGACCTGCGGCACTGGTTCGCCGACGACGGGGCCGCCGTCCCGTACGGCCGCAGCCTCACCTACCGCTTCGCGCAGGCCGCGTTCTGGGCCGCGCTGCCGTACGCCGGGGTCGAGGCGCTGCCGTGGGGCGTGGTCAAGGGGCATCTGCTGCGCCATCTGCGCTGGTGGCAGCGGCGCCCGGAGGCCCTGGGCGAGGGGCTGCTGTCCATCGGGTACGGCTATCCGCAGCCCGCGCTCGCCGAGCAGTACAACGCCCCGGGCTCCCCGTACTGGGCGATGAAGTCCCTGCTGCCGCTCGCGCTCCCCGCCGACCACCCCTTCTGGACCGCGCCGGAACTGCCCGCCCCCGCCCTCGCCCCGGTCAGCGCCCAGCCCCACGCGGGCGCGGTGCTGATGCGCACGGGCGGCGAGGTCACCCTGCTGGCCGGCCGTCAGCACCACGCGTGGGTGCGCCACGGGGCGGAGAAGTACGCCAAGTTCGCCTACTCGACCCGGTTCGGCTTCAGCCTGCCCGCGGGTCCGCTGGGCCTGGAGCAGGGGGCGTACGACTCGATGCTCGCCCTCAGCGAGGACGGCGCCCACTACCGCGTCCGCGAGGAGCCCGGCTCCACCGAGGTGGACGAGGACACGGTCCGCTGTGTGTGGCGCCCCTGGCCGGACGTGGAGATCACCACCTGGCTGACCGCCGCCCCGCCCTGGCATCTGCGCACCCATCGCATCCGCACCGGGCGCGCCCTGCACACCGCCGAGGGCGGCTTCGCGATCGACCGCGACCCGGGCCTTACCCGGCAGGGCTGCGCCGGGCGGGCCCGCGCCTGGGGACCGGCCGGGCTGACCGGGCTGATCGACAGCGACGGACAGCGCACCGGACAGGTCGTCGACTGTCTGCCCGGCACCAATGTGCTCGCCCGGCGCACCGCCCTGCCCACGCTCACCGGACACCTTCCGCCCGGCGAGCACTGGCTGCGCTGCGCCGTCCTCGGCACCGCCCCGGGGCCGGACGGCGAGGCCGCCTGGAGACGCCCACCCGCACACCCGAACACTGGAGGACGCACATGAGATCCGCGCTCAGGCTCGTGTCCATGGGCGCCGCGGCAGCGGCGGCCCTGGTCACGCTCTCGCTCCCGGGGGCCGCGGCCGCCGACACCACGCCCGGCGCACCCCGCGGCCACACGTACCACGTCGCCACCTGGGGCGCCGACCGGGACAGCGGCAGCGCGGAACACCCGCTGCGCACCATCGGCCGCTGCACCGAGCTGGTCCGCCCCGGGGACACCTGTCTGGTGCACCGCGGCCGCTACCGCGAGCGCGTCACCCCGCCCTCGGGCACCAGGGGCGCGCCGGTCACCATCGCCGCGTACGGGGACGGCACCGTCACCGTCGACGGCACCAGGACCGTCACCGGCTGGCAGGACGCGGGGGACGGGCTGGTCGCCGCCGACGTGGACCTGCCGCTGCCCGCCACCGAGAACGCCCTGTTCATCGACGGCGAGCGGGCCATGGAGGGCCGCTGGCCCAACTCCGGGCCCGATCCGCTCAACCCGTCCTGGGCCGTGGCCGAGCGGACCTCCACCGATCAGCACATCGACGACCCCGACCTGCCGGCCGGCGACTTCACCGGCGCCACCGTCCATCTGTGGGCCGGGTCCAACCCGTGGAGCCAGCAGACCGGCACGGTGATCGCCACCGCCCCGGGCGCGCTCGACTTCAAGGGCGGCAACTACCGCTGCACCCCGCTGTGCATGGGCAACCAGAACTACCGCAACTACTACCTGGTGGGCGCCAAGTCCACGCTCGACCAGCCGGGCGAGTGGTACTACGACAAGGACGCCAGGCGGCTGTACCTGGTGGAGCCCAAGGGGGGCCTCGCGGGCCACACCGTGACCGCGAAGTACCAGAGCTGGGGCGTGGACCTGAGCGACAGCTCGTATGTCACCGTCCGCGGGCTCGACCTGTGGGGCACCTCGCTGCGCACCGGCGCCAACAGCACCGGTGTGCTCGTCGAGAAGCTGCGGGCCCGCTACATCTCCGAGTTCTCGACGCTGCCCATGCCGCGCGACGACGAGCTGGCCATCCCGCCCTTCGAGGGCCATATCGTCGCCTCCCGGGTGCTGGACTCGGGGGTGCAGATCCTCGGCAGCGGCAACACCCTGCGCGACAGCGACATCGGGTACTCCGCGGGCACCGGCGTGCTGCTGCGCGGCAACGGCAACACCGTCACCAACAGCTATATCCACGACGTCGGCTGGATGGGCAGCTACACCCCCGGCATCGAGGTCAACGGCAGCGGACACACCGTCACCCGCAACACCATCCGGCGCACCGGCCGCGCGAGCATCGACACCGCGTGGCAGCTCAACGGGGTGCCCTTCCACGACAACCGCATCGCGTACAACGACCTGTCCGAGGCCATGCGCACCTCCCGTGACGGCAGCCCGTTCTATGTGTGCTGCAACCTGGACGCCAAGGGCACCAGCGTGGACCACAACACCGTCCACGACGCCGACGGCCAGGTCGGCTACTACATCGACAACTCCTCCGGCAACTTCCTGCTGCACCACAACGTGGCGTACAACACCGGCTCCCGCGGCACCTTCTTCAACGGCCACAGCAGCGTGAGCCTCGGCAACCGCGACCACAACTCGTCCTACGGCCTCGGGGTCGCAACGGCCGTCCGGCTCAGCGGCGCGACCGACGCCTCGGGCACCTATGTCAGCAACGACGTGGCGCTCGCGCCCATGGAGATCAGCGGGCCGGGCGACCCGGCCCCGGTAGTGCGGAGCAACCTGCTGCCGCCCGCCGACCCGGGCTACACCGACGCGCGCAACGGCGAGCTGTGGCCGCGCGCGGGCTCGCCCGCCATCGACGCCGGGGAGACCGTGGACGGGGTGACCGCCGGGGTCCGGGGCGCGGGCCCCGACCAGGGGGCGTACGAGTACGGCGCGCCGATCTGGTCGTCCGGCTGCGACCTGCCGGGCTGCCAGTCCCGGGTTCGCAACGACGGCTGGAAAGCCACGGCTTCCGACGGGTCCGACGCCTCCGCCGCCGTGGACGGCGTCCAGACCACCCAGTGGAAGGGCGCCGCCGCACAGGCCCCGGGCCAGTCGCTCACGCTCGACCTGGGCGCGGCGAAGACCTTCGGCCGGCTGTCGCTCGACGCCGGGCTGGACGCCACCGGCCACCCGTACGGCTTCACCGTGTCCGTCAGCGACGACGGCAGCCACTGGGGCGCGCCCCTCGCCCGGGTCGGCGGCCGCTCCTTCACCCAGGACGCGGTGTTCCCGCAGCAGACCGCCCGCTATCTGCGCGTCGAGCTCACGGCCCCCGGAGAGCAGCCCTGGGCCGTGAACGAGATCCGGCTCTACGCCGACGGCCCCGACGCCGCGGCCACCCTCCAGGCCGAGCAGGCCACCTCCGTACGCGGGGCGGAACGGGGCGACGCGGCCACCGGCGTGCTGGGGTCGGGCGACCGGATCGGCTTCCGCGGGGTGCGGTTCGGCGCGGGCGCGGACCGGCTGACCGTACGGCTGGCCTCCGCGGGCTGCGGACGCGGCTGCTCGCTGGAGCTGCACCTGGACGCCCCGGACGGCCGGGTGGCGGCCACGCTGCCCGTGCGGGACACCGGGGGCACGGACACCTGGCGGGAGCGGTCGGTGGCACTCCCCCGCACCGTCACCGGCACGCATGACGTCTACCTCGTCGCCACCGGCGGCCCCCGGGTCGCGGCCCTCGACTGGCTGACGCTGCGCCGCTGATACCCGCGGGACACATGGCTGGGACGGGCCGGGTCAGGCCCGTCCCAGCAGTGTGTCCCGGTGGAGCCAGGCGAGCCTGAGCAGGGCGGCACCGGCGGGCTGCATGGGTTCGACGGTGGTGAGCCGCGCGATGTGGTCGGCCCGGAAGGGGACGCCCAGGGAGCGGCCGGTGCCGTCCTCGACGCCGACGAGATGTCCTTCGTCGTTCGTCGCGGCCAGGTCCCGGAAGAGCTCGTCGAAGACCTCGGCGTCCAGGACGAGGACGGTGAGCAGGTCGGTGACGAAGGTCAGCGCGTCCACGCCGAGCCCCAGCCAGTGGACACGTGCCGCGCCCGAGGCGCGCGCCTCGCCCAGGGCCCGGTGGAAGGGCCACCCGTCGTAGTCGATGGGGGTGGTGTCGCTGCCGTAGTCCTCGCTCGTGCCCAGCAGTTCCTCGCTGAGCTCCCGGACGATCGCGCGCCACAGACCGAAGTCGTTGGCCTCGTTCCACGGGGCGTCGTGGGACGGCTGGAACATGCCGACCGGCGTCACCTGGTGGAGCCCGCCCCCGGTGGCGACCTTCGCCGGATCGCGCCAGTGGAGGACGAATTCTGCGTGATGGGCCGGGTCCTGGCGCAGAAGGAGAGTGCTGACGGCCGCCATGACCGGGCGGCGCGTCAGATCGGTCGGGTCGCCGACGAGAGCGCGGAACGGCGTGCGGGCCGTGTCGCCGCCATGCGAGGCCGCGGCGAACTCGTGTGCCGCTGCCTCGCAGATGTCGATGACGTCGAAGTAGTGGCCGCGGCCGAAGGTGAGCGTGGGCGCGTCACCGCCCCTCACCCGGAGCAGCCGGTAACACGCGCGGTTTTCGAACAGGCGGGGGCGCGCCAGCTCACCGACGGCGTCGGAGTAGGTGGCATACGGTGTGCCGTCTTCGCGCAGCGGCCGGATGGGGTCGAGCGCGGGGCTGCGCCCGTCCACCTCAGTGGCGGGGGTCCCGCCGGTCCACACCGGCCGCACCCGCTCCAGCGGGACGGGCCGGTCGGGGATCCATCCGGGCCGGGCGAGGAGGGGGGTGCCGGCCACCCGCCGGTGGGCGGGGAAGGCTTCGGCGGCGCGGGCGGTCAGGTCGGCCCGGCGCCGGTTCAGGTCCGCCCGTACAGAGCGCCACTGGTCGCGGGTCCGGCCGGGCCGGGCGCGCGGGGTGGATTCGGGGTGGTCATGGGTCACCTTCCCCTCTCTACCAGTCTTTGCCGGCCCGCGTTGCGGTGTGCCCGGCCGGTGGCGCGGCCACCGGCCGGGCACGGCCGTCACCTCCGGTACTCGACGGCGCCGAGGTCCGGGGAGCCCTGGTAGAGCCGGGTGCCGATGTAGTCACGGCCGCCGTTGTCCGCGGTGGCCGCGCCGGTGTCGATCAGCGGTGAGCCCTTGGCCGGGGCGAGGCCCAGGGCCGTCTCGAGCTGCGGTCCGGTGGCGGCGGTGCCGTACGGACCCGATACGGCCGGGTCCCGGAACAGCGGGTCGCCCGTGCGGGCCGCCGTGTCGGTGGCGGGGACCGGCAGCGTGGCGCCGCCGTAGAAGTTGCGGGAGTAGGTGATGGTCGGGCTGGTCGTCAGGGACGCGTCGGCGACCGACGAGTAGAAGGCGTTGTCATGGAGGTCGTAGCGCGCGGCGAGGGAGGAGCCGTAGCCGTACACGACATAGCGGCTGGTGGTGTTGGACACCGTGTTGTTGTAGACCTCGGCGGTGGCCGCCTTGTCGGAGTGCAGATAGATCGGGTACCGGGAGTTGCCGCTGAGGATGTTGTAGCGGACCACGACATCACCGAACGCGAACTGGCAGAGCAGGAGGCCGTCGCCGTTGTCGTGGACGAAGTTGTACTGGATGACGACCCGTGTGGTGCCCTTGTCCGCGTCGATGCCGTTGGAGTCGGCGCCCCCGGCCTTCTGCTGCGTCCGGTACACCTCGTTGCGCTGGATCACCACGTCGTCGGAGTAGTACGTCTCGATGCCCGAGGTCCCCGTGGCGTCCACGACGTTGTGGTCGACCAGGGCGCCGCGCACATTGGTCAGATACACCCCGTTGCACCCGTAGGCCGTGCCTGCCTGGGTGATGTAGTTGTCCCGGATGGTGACGTCGGTGTGCGGGGTGAAGGTGGTGTCGCCCGCCGAGGTGCGGGTGCCCCAACCGGTCGGCGTGGCGATGGTGTTGCCGTCCGCGTCCTTCCCGTCACCCGTGTACTGCTTCACCACGATCCCCGCGAACGAGGTGTTGCGCACCGTGGAGTGGCGCACCTGGATGTCGTTGAGGACCGTCGGGGCGGCGGGGGGCGCGGTGATGTCGGGCACGGTGGTGTCGAAGATGATGCCACCGGTCTTCTTGGAGCCGTCCCAGCCCGTCTTGAAGTGGATTCCCGGGGCGTTGTTCGAGACGCTGCCGCTGATCCAGTTCACCTCGCCGGTGACGTCGTGGACATCGACCCGCTCGATGACGAAGTGGTCGAGCCGCCGCGAGTCGTCCCCCGACACATGGATGCCGCGCAGGTCGCGCAGGTTCTCGCCGGGCGTGCCGGTGGCGGGGACCTCGTTGCTGACGTCGAGGTCGCGGATCTCCCAGTACTCCTGGTTGAACAGGCGGACCGCGTCATCGACGCGCCCCTCCCCCTGGATCCGCGGCTTCGCCCCCTTGCCGTAGCCGCCGATCGCGATCGGCCGGTGCTCCTCCCCCGACCCCTTGGGCCACAGCTGTCCCTGCCATGACCCGCCGGCCTTGAGCAGGATGCGGTCGCCGGGCTGGAACGTCGTCCGGTTGACCTGGTCGAGGCTCCGCCAGGGCGTGCTGGCGCTGGTGCCCGGGGCGCTGTCGTCCCCCGAGCGCGAGTCCACGTAGTACGTGGTTCCGCCCGGCGCGTCGGCGGCCAGGGCGGTGGCGGGCTGCCCGAGCAGCGAGAGGGCGCCCAGGGCGACCGCGACGAGCGAGCCGAGCAGCCGCCCGCGTCTGACGCGTCCGGCGCGCCCGGCTGGGTGTACAGGTGTCATCATCGACCCCTTCCTCGGGATGGGTGCCGCGCTGCGGCCGAGTCATGGAAAGCGCTGTCAGCAATCCCTGTCAAGACATCAGACGCCCGTTTCGCCGAACACAGTCTGTGCACTGCCGCTTTGTCGCCTCCGGCGGACACTTCACGGGCCTTGTCACCACCTATCGGAGACAGCGCTTTCTAGCCCCCGGGACGGTCGCCCAGATACCCCCGGGGGTAATTCTGCTAGGGTCGGCGATATACCCCGGGGGGTAAATGACACACGAAGGGAGAGCGCAGGTGTTCTTCATCGACACCGTGGACGTGCCGGGGCTGGGAAACCGCGGCTATCTGGCCGGCGGCCGCGAGACGGCCGTGGTGGTCGACCCGCCCCGCGACATCGACCGGGTCATCGCCATGGCCGCCCGGCGGGGAGTGCGCGTCTCGCATGTGGTCGAGACGCATGTGCACAACGACTATGTGACCGGCGGCCTGGAGCTCGCCCGGCTCACCGGCGCCGCCTACCTGGTCCCCGCCGGGGCGCGGGTGGCCTATGAGCGGGTGCCGGTCGACGACGGCGACACCGTGGACATCGACGGCGGGCTGGCGCTGTGCGCACTGGCCACCCCCGGCCACACCCCGCACCACACCGCTTATGTGCTGGAGGAGGCCGGGCGGGCGGTGGCCGTCTTCACCGGCGGGTCCCTGCTCATCGGCACGGTCGGGCGCCCGGATCTGGTGGAACCGCGGCTGACCGAGCGGCTGGCCCGGGCCCAGCACGGCTCCGTCCGCAGGCTCGCCGCCGAGTTGCCGGACGAGACCGCCGTGCTGCCCACCCACGGCTTCGGGAGCTTCTGTTCCTCCGGGCCGGCCACGGGCGACACGACCACGATCGGCGAGCAGCGCGCCACCAACGAGGCGGTCGCCGAGGACGCCGACACCTTCGTCGCCCGGCTGCTGTCGGGGCTCGACGACATACCCGCGTACTACGCGCACATGGGCCCGGCCAACGCCGCCGGACCGGCGCCCGTCGATCTGACCCCGCCCGCCCGCGCGGACGCCGACGAGATCGCCGCACGCCTGGCGGCCGGCGAATGGGTCGTCGACCTGCGCGGCCGGATAGCCTTCGCCGAGGGCCATGTCGCCGGGACCTTCAACTTCGCGGCCGACGGCCAACTCGCCACCCATCTGGCCTGGTTGATCCCCTGGGGCAAGCCGGTCACCCTGCTCGCCGAGTCGGCCGGGCAGCTCGCCGCCGCCCAGCGCGAGCTCGTGCGCGTCGGCGTCGACCGGCCCGCTGCCGCCGCCACCGGCCCCCTCGCGGGATGGCTGCGGGACGGGGAGCGCCCGCGCTCCTTCCCGCGCGCCACCTTCGCCGAGCTCGCCGCCCGGACCGCGGACCGGGACACGGACCGGGACACGGACCGGGACACGGCCACGGTCGTCCTCGACGTACGCCGCGCGTCCGAGCGCGCCCGGGAGCATCTCGCGGGCTCGGTGCACATCCCCCTGCACCAGCTGCGGGACCGGCTCGCGGAGGTGCCGCCGGGCACCGTGTGGGTGCACTGCGCCGGGGGTGCGCGGGCCGCCGTCGCGGCCTCGCTGCTGGACGCCGCCGACCGGTCCGTCGTGGCCGTCGACGACGGTTTCGACTCCGCCCGGAACGCCGGGCTCCCGGTGGTCTCCGGCGGTCCGGGCGACGGCGGCGCGACGGCGTGAGCGCACCGCTCCTCGCCCTGGCCGCCGGGGCCGTCGTCGGCCTCGCGCTGGGCGCGCTCGGGGGCGGCGGCAGCGTGCTGGCCGTCCCCGCCCTGATCTATCTGCTCGGCTTCACCCCCGCCGCGGCCACCACCGCGAGCCTGATCCTGGTCACCGCCACCTCCGCGACCGCGCTGTACGCACATGCGCGCGACGGCCAGGTCCACTGGCGTACGGGGGCGCTCTTCGCGGCCGCGGGGCTGCTGCCCGCGGCCCTGGGCGGACTGGTCGCCGGCCGACTGCCACCGACCCTGCTGACCGGGGCGTTCGCGGTTGTCGCGGCCGCCGCCTCGCTGCGTATGTTCCGCCACGCGCCCGCCCCGGAGGACGACCGTCCGGTGCGGCCGGGCCGGGCGGCCGCGGCCGGGGCCGGTCTCGGCGCCGTGACGGGCGTACTGGGCGTGGGCGGCGGCTTCCTCGCCGTACCGGCTCTCGTGGGCGCCGTCGGCCTGCGGATGCGGGCCGCGGTCGGCACCAGCCTGCTGGTCATCACCGCCAACTCGCTTGCCGCGCTGCTCACCCGCGGCGGCAGCGCCCACGGCATCGACTGGGCGGTCCTCGCGCCCTTCACCGGGACCGCGATCCTCGGCGCCTGGGACGGAAAACGCCTCGCGGCCAGGGTCTCCGGCCGCGTGCTCCGACGCGTCTTCGCCTCGGTGCTGCTGGCGGTGGCGGCGTTCATGCTGATCGACGTGATCGTATGAGCGTCACGGTCACGCGAGCGAGAGAAACAGCTTCTCCAGCCTGGCACGCATCTGTTCCCGGTCCTCGTCCGCGTTTCCGCCCGCCTCGACATCGGTCAGACACTGCTGCAACCCGGTGGCGATGATCGCGAAGCCCGCCCGGTCCAGGGCGCGGGACGCGGCGGCGAGCTGAGTGACGACGTCCTCGCAGTCCCGCCCCTCCTCGAGCATCCGGATCACGCCGGAGATCTGCCCCTGGGCACGCCGCAACCGGTTCAGCACGGCCTTCAGCTCCGCGCTGGCGAGATCCAGTTCCACGAAAACTCCTCCACGAAATACCCCTAGGGGTAATTTACTCCCCGCCCGGGGCATCGTCGACAAACACTCAGGATGGCATCCACCATGAACGCTCCCCACGCCTGCACCGCCGACCAGGCCCGCGCCCGGCTGCACGACCTCACGGTCATCGACGTCCGCACACCGGGCGAGTACGCCTCGGGGCATCTGCCCGGCGCCCACAACATCCCCCTCGACCAGCTCGTCCGCGCCCTGCCCGCGATCGAGGAGGCCGCCGGGAGGGGCGGGATACTGGTGGTCTGCGCGTCCGGCGCCCGCTCCGCGAAGGCGTGCGAGACGCTCGCCGAGCACGGGGTGGCCGCCGCGACCCTGACCGGAGGGACCGGCGCCTGGGCGGACCGCGGCCATGAACTGCACCACCCCACGGCCGCCTCCCGCGCCACCTGGAGCATGGAGCGCCAGGTCCGGTTCACCGCCGGGGCCGTCGTGCTGACCGGCCTGGGCCTCGGCCTGCTGCACCCGGCCTGGCGACTGGTCTCGGCGGGCATCGCGGGAGGTCTGGTCTTCTCGGCGCTCACCGACACCTGCGGCATGGCCGCGCTCCTCGCCCGGCTCCCCCACAACCGCCCCCGCCCCGCCGACCTCGACGCCACGCTGGCCGCCCTGCGGCGGGGCTGAGCACGGGACACCGGCTGAGCGCGGAACACCCCCCACGGCCCATCGGGCGGGACGCGGGGGGTGCGGTGTGTCAGAGCCTGCCCACGACCTTGGTCGGGGTGACCCGTACGACGAGACGCTCACCGTCGTCCTTGGACGCCGGGTTGAAGGTGGCGTAGTCCTCGCCCGTGTACTTCTGCGACACCTTGTTCAGCACTTCCTTGTCGGTGTCCGGGGTGAGGGTGGCGGTGCCACGCACCTCCGCGTAGACGTACGGGTTCTCCGGCGGGTTGACCATCACGGTTATCCGCGGGTCACGGCTGAGGTTCTTCCCCTGGAGCCGGTCCACGGTCGTGGAGAACAGCAGGTCGTCGCCGTCGCGGATGACCCAGACCACCGTCAGATGAGGGCGGCCGTCCGGTGAGATGGTCGCCACGGTCGCGAAGGCGCGTGATTCATCGAGGTACTTCTTCAAGCCGTCCGAGAGGCTGGCCGCCACAGTTCAGAGCCTTTCCGCAGGGGGCAGGTACCGCGACACCCCGGGGGTGTCCGGCCGGAACGTACCACCTCAACACCCGTACGGATGCGGGCATTCCCCGGCCCCGGCGGCGAACCGGCCGCCGGTCACCAGCCCTTGGTCACCCGGTACTCCCTCAGGGACCCGCAGTTGCTCCCGTAGGTCCAGGTCGTCTGGTTGTCGATGCCACCGGCCCAGTCCACGCACTTCCCGCGCGCGGCGAGGTACACCGGGCCCGCGTACGACGTGTAGTAGCCGGAGTCCTCCTGCGGCTCGCCACCGTCCGTGTAGACGTAGGCGAACATCGGGACCGCGGAACCCGCGGCGTTCCGGACGGTGACCACGCAGTTCTTGCCCTTCGTGGCGTTGTACGTCAGGTAGACGGTGCCCTTCTGGCCGATCGGCGCCGAGTTCACCACCTTGTAGCCGCTCCCGCAGACCCCGTTGTACGCCGCTGCCCTGGTGGCGGCCGTCGCCTGCGGGGCCAGGGCCGCGGTGCCGGCGACGGCGGAGGCGAGGACCGCGGTGGCGGCCATATAGCGAGAAAGCTTCATGTATCCCCCTTATTACCTCTGGACGCTGTTTGCGTCATCCAGGAGACATGCGAGGGGGTCGGATGGTTGTAGGCGCGACCGCGGGACGACGTCGTCGATCCGCGGACCATAGCCGTGGGAGCGCTCCCGTGGGACCATTCCCTCGCCCCACGGGATTCCCATCGGAACGGAGGATCTGACATGAGATCCCTGTTATTGACATGGCCGCGACGATTAGTCGTGGCGGCGGCCATGCTGGCACTCACCGTCGCACTGGGCGTGACACCGGCGGCCGCGCGCCAGCAGGGACCGACGGCAGCGGCGGCCAAGACGGTGTACATCCCGCCCAGTTGGGCGGCCACGGGCGAGGTCCCGTGGGCCCAGAACAGAACCAAGGAGTCGAACAATTTCATTCTGCTGTGGGGGGAGAAGTCGGGCACCGATCCCAAGAACGCCTCCGGGCAGTACCGGTTCGACCCCGACAACATCCTCAGCCAGCTGGAGCAGTTGTACTCCTTCTACGTCAACACGCTGAAGTTCACGCCGGAGACGGGCCTGCTGGCCCAGCACAAGATCGACGTGATCATCACCCAGACCTGGAACAACAGCAACCTCAACGCCTGGGCCACGGGCGGCCAGGCCGACGGCCGGGTCGGCGTGATCAACATCGCCCCCGGCGCGGCCCAGCCCGGCTCCTGGGGACTGGCCCATGAGCTGGGCCATGTGTTCCAGAACTACACGTTCATGGGCAAGGGCGGCGGCGCCGGGCTGACCGACCCCTCGGCCGGGACGTTCTGGGAGACCGGCGCCGAGTACATGGCGATGCAGGTGTATCCGGACGGGGGCGCGGGCGATCTGACCCGGTTCCTGCGGACCGAGAACCTGGCCTACTCCTCCAGCCGGCACCACTACGGCAACTGGATGCTGGTGCAGTACCTGGTCGACCGCTACGGCGGGATGAAGACCTTCACCGACATCTGGAACCAGGCGAAGAACAACGAGCACCCGCTGGAGGCCTACCGGCGGATCAACAACCTCACCCAGGAGCAGCTGAACACCCGGGTCGCCGAGTACGGGCAGCGCCAGGTCACCTACGACTACTCCAACCGGTCCCACATCATGCCGTTCATCAACAACGTCTACGGCGCGGGCTTCATCAACGCGTACAACGGCGTCCCGGTGAACGCGGTCAACCAGGCCACCGGCCACTACGCCATCCCGGACGCGCTCGCCCCGTCCGACTACGGCTACAACAAGATCAAGCTGGTGCCCAGCAGCGACGGGGCGCTGATCAAACTGCACCTCAAGGGCCATGCCAACGGGGCGGCCGGGTCCGGCTGGTCCTACGGCTTCGTCGCGGTCAAGAACGGCACCCCGCGCTACGGGCCCGTCTCCACCAGCGCCGATGGTCAGCTCAGCTTCCAGACCCAGGCCGGTGAGAAGGAGGTGTACCTGGTGGTCACGGGCACCCCGACCACCGTGCACCACTACGCCTACCTGGACGGCTACACCAAGAACTACCGCTACCCGTACGAGTTCCGGATCAGCGGCGCCATCCCCTCCGGCTATGAGCCGGGCTACCAGAAGCCGGCCGCCACCGGCGGCGGACACTGGCACTCCAACGGCGGCGGCTGGGTCGACAACCGCGCCAACGTCGCCGCCACCGCCTATGTCGGGCCGCGCGCCGCGGTGTACGGCAACTCGACCGTCACCGGCAACGCCCGGATCGACGGCCTGTCCTGGGTCAACTCCGGCGCCACCGTCGGTGGCAACGTCGTGGTCAAGGACAACGCCATCGTCCAGGGCGGAGCCAATCTCTTCGGCAGCGTGGTCCTCGGCGGCGACGCCGAGATCGCCATCGGCTGCTCCTCGGGCACCTATCTGATGTTCAACCCGGACCGGGGCTGCGACGGCCGCGGCGGGGAAACGGACATCAACCCCGCCCACGGCACCTTCACCGACGACGAGCTGGCCATCACCATCTCGTAGCGCCATCGACCATCGCCCCGTGCCCCGTCAACCGCTGAGGGCGGCCGCGCCAGGTGCGCGGCCGCCCTCTGCGGCGTGGTGTCCCTCGGACGGACCGGGGCTCAGCCCCGGGCCGCCATGTCCTTGCCCAGGTTGTTGGCGTAGGAGGCGATCCAGGCCAGCGGGGCGTTCCAGTTGATGGTGATCTCGTTGGTCGAGAACGCCATGATGTTGTCGGTGTAGCACATCGCCGGTGCGCAGCCCTTCAGCTTCTTCTGGGAGACCGGGTCCTCCAGGCCGGAGTTCGGGCCTCCGGCCAGCGACCCGCGGGCCGGGTGCGGCAGCTTGGGGTCGATCTGGTGCGCCCAGAAGCGGTGGTGCTGGTTGTGGGAGCTCCGCTCGCCGTAGCCCGTGACATAGGACTGGTTGAGCGGGTTGGCGCCCAGCAGATAGTCCATGCCGCGCAGCACCGCGTCACGGTAGCGGGTCTTGCCGGTCAGGTCGTGTGCGGTGGCGAGCACGACCATGTTGTTCAGCACCTGGCTGTTGGAGCCCCACTCGTACTTGCCGTCCTTCGGCGCGTACGGGACGCCGTACGCCGACTTCTTCGATTCCGCGGCGTAACGGTCGGCGGCCCGGATCACCGTCTTGCGCACGTCGGCGCGCTGCTTGGCGGTGAGCTTGTTGGGCACGGTGGCCAGGTCGAGCTGTCCGAGGCCGGCGGTCGACGCCCAGGACACGGCGCTGGTGCGCGGGAAGAGCGCTTCGACGTCGCCGTGCAGCGGCGACTTGAGGAGCTCCGTGCGGTAGGCGTTGTCACCGGTGGTGATGAACAGCTCGGCCGCGGCCCAGTAGAACTCGTCGCTGACGTTGCTGTCGCCGTACGCGCCACCGCCCGTGGAGTCCTGGTCACTGGCGATCATGTTCGGGTTCGCCTTGGCAGCGGCCCAGGCGGTCTTGGCCACGTGCAGGCTGCGGGCGGCGAACTGCGGGTCGTAGGGCTTGAAGAGGCGGGCGCTCTGGGCGGCGGTGGCTGCCAGGTTGAGCGTGGCGGCGGTGGACGGCGCGTGCAGCTCGCGCTGCTGCTTGTCCTGGTCCGGCCGCGTCGGGAACCCGGTCCACTCCTTGTCGTGCACCTTATGGAACGCCATGCCGGCGAGCGGCTTGCCCTTCGGCACCTGCATGCGCATCAGGAAGTCCATCTCCCAGCGGGCCTCGTCGAGGATGTCCGGGACGCCGTTGCCGTGCTCGGGCACCCGGAGCTTGCCGTCGCCCAGCGGCTTGGCGTCGGCGCCCTTGGTGGTCTTGGTGCGCTCGAACTCCGACATCAGCTGGGCCACGGAGATACCGCCGTTGACGACGTACTTGCCCTGGTCGCCGGCGTCGTACCAGCCGCCGGAGACATTCCGGCGGTAGTCGCACACGCCCGTCTGGCACGGCACCTTGGTGTCGCCCCCGTGCAGGGCGGCCTTGTCGTGGCCCGCGGGGCGCGCGTACTTGCCGCCGACGATGTCGGCGTCGATCTTGATGCCGCTGCGGTTCTGGTAGAAGTACTGCAGCGAGTCACGGACCAGCGGGCTGTAGATGTTGTCATCGATGGAGAACGGTTCGCTCTGCTTCCCGTCGATGTTGATGGTGTAGCCCTTGCCCTTGGCGGTGACCTTGCTGAAGTCGAAGGTCTGCACGTTCTGCCTGGAGCTCGGGTCGACACCGGCGGGGGTCGTGGTCCCCTGCGCCCGCTTGGTGCCGTCGGCGGCCCGCAGGGTCCACTTCAGGGGCTTGGTGGCGCTGGTGACGACGGTGCCCTGCTTGGGGCCATGGGTGAGGTAGCCGACCTGGTTGACCCGCACCGGGGAACCGGTGTCGAGCTTGGGGCCGGTCTTGGCACCGGCCGTCTTGGCACCGCTCTGGGGGCCGTGGCCCACGGCCCCCGCCGCGGGCGCCGTCAGAGCGCCGAGCGCCAGGCCCGCGGCCACCGCCGCGCCCACCATGCGCTTGCGGCGGCGGCCGGGCTGATCGAGGGCGGGACGTACGCGAGAGGCAGGAGGAATCACGACTTCAGCTCTTCCGAAAGGGAATGGGGCGTATTACCGCGGAGAAATCCGCGGCGTCTTTTTCCATCCCTCGGAGGCTATGAAAATTACCTGGCCTGCATCTTCGTACGCTTAGCCGAAATCCGAATACACCAATTGAGAGAATTCCGACTCATTCAATTGAGGTAGGCGCGGCAGCGTGCACCGTGAAGGCCGCGGTGTGGACCCTGCCCTGGTGCTTGAAGTCCAGGAACAGGCGGTAGGCGCCGGCGCTCGGCGCCGTGGCCGTGAAGGAGATCTCGGGGCCGGGCTTCGTCTCTCCGTCTCCGGGCTCGCCGTTCGGGTGGACGTGCAGATAGGCGAGGTCGCCGGAGCGCAGGGCGACCAGGTGGCCGTAGGCGCCGAGGTAGGGCTGGAGGTCCCGCACCGGCTTGCCGTCCCGGGTGACGGTCAGGGTGAGCTCGCCGCTGCGGCCCGGCGTCAGCGCGCCGCCCAGCTCCACCTCGTAGCCGTCGACGGTGGCCTTGGTGTTCCGCGCGGGCAGCGCCGCCGGCTCGTATGCCCCGGAGACGGCCAGGTCGGCGCCGAGGGTGAGCCCTTCTCCGCCCTTGGGCCTGAAGTCGGCGAAGACCCGGTAACCGCCGGCCTCGGGCAGTTTCACGGGGGTGGACCAGGTGCCGTCGGCCGCCCTGGTCGGGTGCAGATGGCGGAAGGTCGCCAGGTCCTGTGAGGCGACGATCAGGTGCAGTTCCTTGTCGTGCTCGCGGGCGTACGCGGTGAGCGGGCGCCCCGTCCCGTCCCGTACGACGGAGAAGCGCAGGTCGGCGCGCTTGCCCGCCTCGAGGCGGGGAGTCCTCAGATCGAGGCTGTAGCCCCCTTCGGATATCTGGAGGCCCCCGGGCGGAGCGGACTCCTGGCCTCCGACATGGCCCTGCTCGTGACCTCCGTCACCACTCTCGCCGTGCGAGGGGGCCGAGTGTCCCTGGTGAGCCCCGCCCGACGGCTCGGGTGAGATCTCGCCGACCCCGCTGCCCACGCCGTACGCGGTGCCGAAGGTCGCGGCGAGCGCGGCGGCGAACGCGGCGATCCGCAGTCCGGTGTTCATGACGCACTCCTCGTCTTCCGGCCGCTCGTGCTCGCGGCCTCCGTGCCCACGCGGCGGAGCCGCATATCGTGACCTCAACATACCCCCCAGGGGTATGAAGTCAAGTTGGCCACAGCCTTGCGAAGGATACGGGTGGGGGGTATACAGGAACACGCCACAGCGATACCCCACCAGGGTATCTCGATCGACGACGGAGGATCCCATGTCGGACTGCTGCACCCCCGAGGGAAGCTGCCACACCACGTCCACCACCCGGTACCGGGTCGAGGGCGTCGGCAGCGCTCACTGCCAGGGCGTCGTCGCCAAGGCGGTGGGCGCCCTGGACGACGTCAAGGCCGTCGAGGTCGAGATCGGCACCGGCCTGGTGACCGTGACGAGCTCCGCCGCGCCCGACGAGGCGTTCGACCAGCTGCTCGCCAAGACCGTCGACGAGGCGGGCTACGCCTTCGCCGGCCGAGCCGACGCCTGACCCGCCCCACCCGGGCGGGGCCACCGGCCACGGCCCCGCCCGCCATCCCGTGAGCTGCGAGGAGCACACATGACCACCACCACGCCCGGCGCCGCCGAGGTCGAACTCGCCATTGGCGGCATGACCTGCGCCTCATGCGCGGCCCGGATCGAGAAGAAGCTCAATCGCATGGACGGGGTCGAGGCCACCGTCAACTACGCCACCGAGAAGGCGAAGGTCACCTTCCGGGAGGACATCGCCGTCGCCGACCTGATCTCCACCGTCGAGGCCACCGGCTACACCGCGCGGGAGCCCGAGCCGGACCGCGGGCGCACCGGGTCCGCGTCCGACGGCGGCGCGGACGCGGAGGAGGAGGCGTCCGACGAGCTGCGGCCGCTGCGACAGCGGCTGACCACCGCCGTCGCGCTCGCCGTCCCCGTGATCGCGATGGCCATGGTCCCGGCGCTCCAGTTCGAGTACTGGCAGTGGCTGTCGCTGACGCTGGCGGCGCCCGTGGTGACCTACGCCGCCTGGCCCTTCCACCGGGCGGCCTGGACCAACGCCCGGCACGGCGCGGCCACCATGGACACCCTGATCTCCGTGGGCACGAGCGCGGCGTTCCTGTGGTCGCTGTGGGCCCTGTTCTTCGGCACGGCCGGTACGCCCGGCATGACCCACCCCTTCGAGTTCACCATCGCCCGCACCGACGGCGCCGGGAACATCTATCTGGAGGCCGCGGCAGGCGTCACCGCCTTCATCCTGGCCGGCCGCTATTTCGAGGCGCGGTCCAAGCGCAAGGCGGGGGCGGCGCTCAGGGCGCTGATGGAGCTGGGCGCCAAGGAGGTCACCGTCCTGCGCGGCGGCCGCGAGGAGCTGATCCCGGTCGGCGAGCTGAAGGTCGGCGACCGGTTCCTGGTCCGGCCCGGGGAGAAGATCGCCACCGACGGCACGGTCGTCGAGGGGTCCTCCGCGGTCGACGCCTCCATGCTCACCGGCGAATCCGTGCCCGTCGAGGTCGGTGCGGGGGACGGCGTCACCGGCGCCACGCTCAACGCCGGAGGCCGCCTGGTCGTCGAGGCAACCCGGGTCGGCGCCGACACCCAGCTCGCCCGCATGGCCAAGCTGGTGGAGGACGCGCAGAACGGCAAGGCCGCCGCCCAGCGGCTCGCCGACAAGATCTCCGCGGTCTTCGTCCCGGTCGTCATCGCCCTGGCGCTCGGCACCCTGGGCTTCTGGCTCGGCAACGGCGCGGGCCTGTCCGCCGCCTTCACCGCCGCGGTCGCCGTCCTCATCATCGCCTGCCCCTGCGCCCTGGGCCTGGCCACCCCGACCGCGCTCATGGTCGGCACCGGGCGCGGCGCCCAGCTCGGCATCCTGATCAAGGGCCCCGAGGTCCTGGAGACCACGCGCAAGGTGGACACCATCGTCCTGGACAAGACCGGCACCGTCACCACCGGCCGGATGGCCCTGCTCGCCGTCCACACCGCCAAGGGCACGGACGAGACGGACGTCCTGCGGCTCGCGGGCGCCCTGGAGCACTCCTCGGAACACCCCATCGCCCAGGCCGTCGCCGCCGGCGCCACCGCCCGGGTGGGCGCCCTGCCCACCCCCGAGGACTTCGCCAACCTCGCCGGCCTCGGTGTCCAGGGCGTCGTCGAGGGCCACGCCGTGCTGGTCGGCCGCGAGAAGCTGCTGGCCGAATGGGCCATCTCGCTGCCCGCCGAACTGGAGCGCGCCAAGGCCGAGGCCGAGGCCACCGGGCGCACCGCCATCGCGGTCGCCTGGGACGGCGAGGCGCGTGCCGTCCTCGAGGTGGCGGACGCCGTCAAGGACACCAGCCCGGAGGCGATCAGCCGGCTGCGCTCCCTCGGCCTCACCCCCATCCTGCTGACCGGCGACAACCGGACCGTCGCCGAGGCGGTCGCCGCGGAGGTGGGCATAGCCCCCGAGCAGGTGATCGCCGAGGTCATGCCGCAGGACAAGGTGGATGTGGTCAAGCGGCTTCAGGGCGAGGGCCGTTCGGTGGCGATGGTCGGCGACGGGGTCAACGACGCGGCCGCGCTCGCCCAGGCCGACCTCGGGCTGGCGATGGGCACCGGAACCGACGCC
This sequence comes from Streptomyces sp. NPDC097640, assembly GCF_040302705.1. NCBI lineage: Bacteria > Bacillati > Actinomycetota > Actinomycetes > Kitasatosporales > Streptomycetaceae > Streptomyces > Streptomyces sp. NPDC097640. The sequence continues at coordinate 199,228 of NZ_JBEOSB010000019.1, read as the reverse complement.
GCCATCGAGGCGGGCGATCTGACCCTGGTGCGCGGCGACCTCAGGGCGGCGGCGGACGCCATCCGCCTCTCCCGCAAGACGCTGGGCACCATCAGGTCCAACCTCTTCTGGGCCTTCGCCTACAACGTCGCCGCGCTCCCCCTCGCGGCCTCCGGGCTCCTCAACCCGATGATCGCCGGGGCCGCCATGGCCTTCTCCTCCGTGTTCGTGGTCGGCAACAGCCTCCGGCTGCGGGGCTTCCAGCCGGCGGACAGGTGAGCCGGCGACGGCGATCCGCCCGGCGGTAACGGCCTCACGGAGCAGCAGCGGGCCGCGCTCGGCATGTCGGCCTCGGGCATGAAGGACGAGAAGATCGCCCTACGATGGCCCTTCGTACGGGGTGCCGGAGAGGGAGGAACGGCCATGCGGCGGTTGGGGGAACTGGAGGCGGAGATCATGGACCGCCTGTGGAAGTGGAAGCGCCCGGCGACGGTCCGCGACATCGTGGACGACATCAACAGGACGCGGCCCCTCGCCTACACCACTGTGCTGACCGTGGCCAACATCCTTCATGCGAAAGGCTGGCTCCTGCGCGAGAAGAAGCAGGGCAGAGCCTGGCTGTACGAGCCGGTCCGCACCCGCGAGGAGTACTCCGCGGCCATGATGGAGGACGCCCTGGGCGCGAGCGAGGACCGTCCGGCAGCGCTCGCCCACTTCGTCGGGCAGATGTCACCCACCGAGGTGGCCGCGCTGCGCGAGGCCCTGAGGACCGCCGGACGGCACACGGACACATGACCGCGGTCCCGGCATTGATCGGCTACGCGGCGGCGGTCGGCCTCCTCGCACCCCGGCTGATGCTGCGCGGCTGGGCCCACCGCTCGCCCGCGCTCGCCGTCTTCGCCTGGCACGCGCTGGCCGTGTCGTTCACGACCGCGGTGGCTCTTGCCGCCTATCACCTGGCCCTCCCGGCCCCGCACCGCCACCCGGGAGCGGCCGGTTTCCTGCACGCCTGCGGGCCGGCCGACACCCCGGAGAGCGGCGTGTCGACCCCGGGCATCGCGGACGCCCTCGCCATCGCCGTGCCCGCCGCCGTATCGCTGGTTCTCCTGGGATCGTTCGCCTTGGAGGTGGCGCACGCGCGGTGGCGACGCTCGCGCCATCTGCGCGTCCTGGACGTCGTCGGCCGCCACTCGGCAGCGCTGCGGGCCACCGTCCTGGACCATGACCTGCCCACCGCCTACAGCCTGCCCGGCCTGCGCTCCCGGGTCGTCGTCAGCCGGGGCGCCCTGAGCCTGCTCACCGCGGACCAGCTCGACGCCGTACTGGAACACGAGCGCGGCCATATCGCCGGCCGCCACCACCTGGCCCTGGCCGCCGCCGAGGCGTTCGCCCGCACCTTCCGCCGACTGCCGCTGGCCCGGCACGCCAGGGAACAGACCGCGATCCTCCTGGAGATGGTCGCTGACGACCGCGCCCTGCGCCGCCAGCCGCGCGCGGTGCTCGCGGCGGCCATGTGCGACATGGCCGCCGCGAGGACACCCCGGGGCGCGTTCGCCATGGGCGGCGCCGACGTACTCATACGGCTCCGGCGCGTACTGGCTCCGCGGCGCCGCCCCCATCCGGCGCTGTCGGCCGCGATGGCCGTCGGCGTGACGGCGGTTCCGGTGCTCCCTTTCCTGGTCGGTTGCCCCCCGGTCCTCGGATAGTTCCCACCGGCCGGTCGAGGGGCGGCGGACGGTGCCGGGAACCGTCCGCCGCCCGTTTCCCGTCCGTGGCCCCCTCAGGCCGCCGCGGGCCGCGCCCGGGGAGCGGGCATCGCCGCGAGGCGGCCGGTGTGGTGCAGCCCGTACAGCGCGGCCGCGCACGCCACGCCCAGCGCGAGCAGCGCGCACCACGGCAGCGCGGACATCCCCGCCGCCCGGGCCGCGTCCAGCGCGGCGCCGGTGAGCAGGTTGCCGAGGGTGATGCCCACCCCGCAGATGGTGTTGTAGAGCCCGTAGTGGGTGGCCACGAGCCGGTCGCCCGAGAGCCGGACGATGGTGTCCATCTCGAAGGGGTAGGCGATCATCGTCCCCAGGGCGAGTGACAGCGCCGAGAGCGCGGGCGGAACGGCCGCGAGCAGCCACCGGTCCACCCCGCCCGCCGGCTCCGGAACGGCGGTCGCCAGCAGCAGTGGCACAAACGCCGCGCCCATGGTGAACAGCCCCCAGGCCAGCGCCCGCCCCGGCGCCATCCGCGCCTTGCACCAGGCCGTGACCTTCGTCTGCCCGAGGATGGTGGCGAGGCCCGAGACGGCGAACAGCAACGCCACCGCCGCGGTCCCGCCCGCGCCCTGGCCGCCCAGGCGGCGCACCTCGAGCGGCAGGGCCAGATAGACCTGGAACGACAGCACATACGAGCCGATCATGGCGGCGGAGAAGAGCAGGAACGGCCGGTTGGCCACCACGTCCCGCCACTGCGACAGCACCGTCTCGCGCGCGGCGTCCCGGCCGTCCTTGGCGTCATCGGCCCGGCGGGACGGCAGCGCCCGGATCTGGACGACGCTGAGGACGGCGAAGACGGCCGCGGCCGTCAGGCAGGTGACGCGGAAGTCGATGCCGGTCAGCACCATGCCCACCAGCGGGCCGAGCAGGATACCGGCCTGGTAGAAGACGTTGAACAGCGCGAACGCCTCCACCCGGCGCTCCCCCGCGTCCGCCGCGACATACGCCCGTACGGCGGGGTTGAACAGCGCTCCGGCGAGCCCGGCGGCCGCCGAGGCGGCGAGCAGCGCGGGCAGGGAGTCCACGAGCCCGAGGGCCGCGAACCCGGCGGTGCGCAGCACGCATCCGGCGACGATCAGTGGCTTGTAGCCGAACCGGTCGGCCAGGGTGCCGCCGACCAGGAACATGCCCTGCTGGCTGAAGTTGCGCACCCCCAGGATCAGCCCGACCAGCCAGCCGGCCAGTCCGAGGGTTCCGGACAGATGGGCGGCCAGGTAGGGCATGAGCATGTAGAAGCCGAGATTGATGGTGAACTGGTTCACCATCAGCAGCCGGACGCTGCGCTCGTAGGAGCGCGCCTGTGTGAACAGCGCCTTCACCGGACCTCCTCCGCACCGGTGTTCCGCGGGGCGCGGGGGCGGGAGAGGGGGTCGACCACGGTGGTGCACCGGGTCCAGCGGATGACCTCCTTCTCGTCGAGGCTGCCGATGACCTCCGGTTCCGGTGCCGGGGGTGAGCCGAGCAGACCGTGGGCGGCGCAGTAGTCGTCGTCGTAGACCGTCCCCAGGTAGCGCTGCGGGCCGTCGGGGAAGACGGTCACGATCCGGGTGTCCGCGGTGCTGGTCCGGGCGAGCCATCCGGCCACCAGGGCGACCGCTCCGACGCTCCACCCCCCGGTGGCGTAGTGGGACACGGCCAGCCGGCGGCAGGCCCACACCGCCTCCGCCGGCGCCACCCAGTGCACTTCGGAGAACAGCTCGTAGGCGACGTTGCGGGGGTAGATGCTGGATCCCAGCCCGCGCATGAGACGGGGCCTGGCGGGCTGGCCGAAGATGGTCGAGCCGGTGGTGTCGACCCCGACGACCCTCAGCGCGGGGTAGAGCCGGCGCAGGACGCGGGAGACGCCCGCGGAGTGGCCGCCGGTGCCGACGCTGCACACCAGGACGTCGATATGGCCGAGTTCGGCGGCCAGTTCGAGCGCGAGCGGGGTGTAGGCGGCGACGTTGTCGGGGTTGTTGTACTGGTCCGGACACCACGATCCGGGGTGCAGGTCCCGCAGGCGCTGGACGCGGTCGCGGCGGGCCTGCTGCCAGCCGCCGGCGGGATGGGGTTCGGCGACGACATCGACCTGGGCGCCGTACGCGGTCAGCAGCCGGGTCATGGACGGCTCGAGGCCCGGGTCGGTGACCAGGGTGACCGGGTGGCCGTGGACCATGCCGGCCAGGGCGAGTCCCAGCCCCAGGGTGCCACTGGTGGACTCGATGATCCGGCCGCCGGGCCGCAGATCGCCACGGGCCCGGGCCCGTTCGACCATGTGCAGCCCGGGGCGGTCCTTGATGCCGCCTGGGTTGAAGCCCTCCAGCTTGGCCCAGAAGCCGCGCCCGGCCGGGGCGAGGGGCGCGGACACCCGCAGCAGGGGGGTGTTGCCGACCAGTCCGGAGATGGCGGACCCGGCGGTGAGCGAACAGGGGTCGGTCGTGGTCGAGGATCGCATCGTCGTGTTCTCTCCGCGGAGCGTGAAAAGTGTCAGGTCGTCGTTGACCGCGTGACGGCCGGCCCCGTGGAGGGTTGGCTACCTCCCGGGGCCGTACCGCCGCGCGCAAGCGGTCACATACGACTGACGCACGCCATCCGGAGCACCTCGGCGCCGCGGCGCGGAGGGGATGCCATCGCGGAGCGGATCCCCGAACGAGCGTGGCCGGAGCAGGCGTTCAGCCCCGCCGCCCCCAGGACCGGAAGCCCCAGCGGCAGCATCCACAAGGACAGCGGCTCGACGCGGGCCGGGCCGTCGCACGGGTGCGCCATGGGGCCGCAGCAGCCACCGTCCGCCTCCGGGGCGCGGTGGTCGGACGCCCGGGTTTCGCCGCAGCGGTCGATGTCCACGGACTGGCCGACGGCACCGGACTCCCTGACGGACACCGGACCACGGTGTCCGTCAGGGGCGTGCAGGGCGCAGACGAACACATGGGCCACGGCGAACAGCGCCAGGCCCAGGAGCAACCCCGCCAACGAGCCGCGCTTCCCCGGCTCTTTCGCCACACCCCGGAACATGGGACCGATAGTAGCCACATGGGCACGCTATGCACGCATCATCCACTTTTGAGTGAATTGCCGGCGGATGGGCCTCAGGATCAGGCCCGATAGGCCACGAGCGCCATCATCCCGGCCTCACCGTGGTAGGCGTTGTGGCAGTGCAGCATCCACTGGCCGGGGTTGTCGGCATCGAAGTACACCGACAGCCGCTGCTTCGGCAGCACGATCGCGGTGTCCTTGCGCGGGCCGGCATTCCCGAGCTGGTAGGTGTGGCCGTGCAGATGCATCGGATGCCACATCTCCGTGCTGTTGACGAAGTCCAGCCGGACCCGGCTGCCCTCCTCGACCATGATCGGGGCGGCCGTCGGGTCGTGCATGTCGAAGGCCTTGCCGTTGATGGCCCAGTCGTACTTGGCCATGCCGCCGGTCAGCTCGACGCGGTGCACCCGGTCGGCCTTCTTCGACGGCAGCCGGACCTCGTCCGCGGCGCGGAGCCGGGACGCCGCCACGATCGCGCCGTTCAGTTCCCGGGGCCGTACGGTCGCCTTCGGCGCGGCGCCGGAGCCGGTACGGATCAGGGCCAGGCCGGCCGCGTCCTTGCCCTCGGCGAGCGCGACGAGCGGGAAGACGCCGTCGGCGAGCGTGACCAGGACGTCGTAGCGCTCCCCCATGCCGATCAGCAGGGCGTCGACCCGCTGATGCCCGACGGGGAAGCCGTCGGTGTGGGTGATGGTCAGCTGGTGGCCGCCGAGCGCCACGCGATAGGCGGTGTCCCCGCCCGCGTTGATGATCCGGAGGCGAACCCGCTTGCCGGGCTTGCCGCGGTACACGGCCGGATCGGCCGGCACCCGGCCGTTGATCAGATGGTGCGGGTAGTTCACATCACCGGCGTCACCGCCGAGCAGTTCGCTCTCGGCGCCCATCAGCATGAACTTCATCGACATGCCGCCGGAGCCGCCCATGTGCATCCCGTCCATGCCGCGCTTCACCTCGGCGAAGACCTGGTCGGGCGTGCCGGTGACGCCGTCGACCCAGTCGTCCAGGACCACGACCCACTCGTCGTCGTACGACAGCGGCTCCTTCGGGTCCTCGACGATCAGCGGGGCGTACAGTCCGCGGTCGAGCTGGACGCCGACGTGCGGATGGAAGAAGTAGGTCCCGGGGGCGTCGGCGATGAAGCGGTAGGTGTGGTTGGCTCCGGCCCGCACGGCCGTCTGAGTGACCGGGGGCACGCCGTCCATGTCGTTGCGCAGGGCGATGCCGTGCCAGTGGATGGACGTGGCGGTCCGGTCCGGCAGCTGGTTGGAGAGCTCGGCGGCCAGGGTGTCGCCCACCGACACCCGGAGCTCCTTTCCGGGGGTCCGGCCGGAGAAGGCCCAGCTCCGGGCCATGACACCGGCGCCGAGGTCCAGCGTGGCGGGCGCGGCGGTCAGGGTCGGCCGGTGCACCCGGCCGGTGCCGGCGCGCTTCTTCTCGGCGGCGGCGACCGCCGCGCCGGTCGGCTGGACCAACTCGGGGGCGCTCCCGGAGCCCTCGCCTGAGCCGCTGCACGCGGCGAGCGCTCCCGCGCCCGCGACGCCGAGCCCGGCCAGCAGGACGGAGCGACGGTTGATGCTGTTCATGGGGATGGTGTCCTCTTCTCGACATGCCTTCTGTTCGGTCGCGTGCGGGCACGGCTGTTCGCGCGCGGGCGCGCGGACGGCCGTGGGGCGGCCTACAGGAGCAGTCGGGAGAGGACGGAGAGGTCGGGCGGGGCGCGGCTCACGGTGCCGGGGACATCGCGCCCGGCCGGGGTGGCGCGGGTGTCGCGGCCGACGTCGACACGGAGTTCGGCGGGCGGGGCGATCTTGACCACGTCGACACCGGCGGTCGCGCAGTGCTGCATGGCCATGCCCGGACAGGGGCCGACATCGCTGTCCGCGACCGGAGCGGCGGGCCACGCGGCGCTGCCGTGCCCCGTCGCGTCCAATGGCGTCGCCGTGGCGGGCGCGTGGCCCATGCCCGGCATCCCGCTCATGGCGGTCGCGTGCGCCTGGGCGGAGACGGCGGCCGTCTCGTGGTGGACGAGCACGACGAGCGCGGCGAACAGCGCGATGACGACGACCCGCGTCCAGCGGACCGCGCCACCACGGGCGCGGATCCGCCGAGTACCGGCTGTCGTCATCGTTTCCGTCCGTGTTTCCGGTGGGTGCCGCCGCCAATATACCCCGCGGGGGTAAGACGGACCCACCCGCTGAACATTCTCCTAAGTCACTACGTACTAAGGACATCAGTAGTTGAGGGGAGCGGGAAGGGATGACGATGGAGACCGTGGCTCTGAGCTGGTCCGTGGCGGCGATCGCCGCACTGGTGGCCGCCGTCAGCATGGTCCGGATAGCGACCACCAGCGGCGAGACCCGCTTCGCGGCGGGGAGCGATCTGCTGATGGGCGTGTGCATGGCCGTCATGGCACTGCCCGCGACGACGGCCTGGTACGCGGGATACGGCATGTGGTGGGCCACCGTGTTCGCCCTCCTGGGGCTCGGCGGCGTGGCCATGGCCGTCAAACACACGCGTGAGTGCGGCTGGAGCCACGGCCGCCACTGGGTACACCTCATCGTCGGCAGCGCCGGAATGGCGATCATGACGCTCGCCATGACGACCACATCCTCAGGGCCGGTGCTCGCACTGGGCGGTTCTTCGATGGCCGGGATGCCGGGGATGGAGAACATGCCCGGCATGGAGCCGGCGCCACGCGACATGCCCGGGATGAGCATGCCGGGCATGACCGCCGCCGACACCACCACCGCCCATTCTTCGGGCTCCGTCTGGCGTTTCGTGATCGCGGGGCTCGCCGTGTACTTCCTGCTGTCGATCGGCGCGTCCGTGTGGGCCCGGGTCCGGGGCACCGGCCGCGGGCGTCCGGTCGGCCGCGAGGGCGGCCGGGGTCGCGGCTGGGGTCGCGGCTGGGGTCGCTGGCTGCTCGCCATGCCGGACACGGTCGTGGTGTTCCTGGCGTCGCTGACCCTCTCGGTGTGGGACCGGGCCAGGGCGACGGAACGGGGAAGCCACGGCCGTCGGCGCAGGCTCGGCGCGGCGCCTGACGCGGCCCTGGCCGCTCATATCGGCATGGGCGGAGCCATGTCCGCGATGCTGCTCATGATGGTGGCGTGACGGGCCTCACCTCGCGCGGCGTGGGTCATGTGTCGTCAGCGGCGCTCATGGCGGCCGCGTCGAAGGACACCTCGCCGCTGAGGTAGCGCTTCGGAGAGGTGCCGACGGTCCGGCGGAACGCGGCGAGGAACGCGCTCGGGGTCGCGTATCCCACCGCGTGTGCGACACGGGACACCGGCCGGCCCTCGGCGAGGAGGGGCAGCGCTGCACGCAGCCGCGCATGGGTGCGCCAGCGGTCGAAGCTCATGCCGGTGTCCTGGACGAACAGCCGGGTCAGGGTGCGTCGGCTCACACCGGCGGCCCGTGCGTGCGCCTCCAGACCGCGGCGGTCGGAGGGATCGGCGAGCAGGGCGTCGGCCACGGCGCGCACACGGTCGTCGACGGGCCGCGGCACGTCGATGGGCAGGGCGGGCAACGGACGGAGCAGGTCCGGCAGGACCGCCTCGGCGCGCAGCCGCGCGTCGTCGGCGAGGTCCTCGCGACCGAGGTAGGTGATCAGGTGGGCGAGCAGCCCGTCGACACCGACCGGCATGGGTTCGGTCCAGTCCAGACCGCACCGCGCCTGCGCGACGTAGACGCTGCACAGGACCGCCTCGCGGGTCGCGCCGGCCCGGTGGACCACCCCGGCCGGCACCCACAGCGCCCGGGTCGGCGGCAGCACCCAGTAGGTGTCGTCCACGGCGACGCCGAGCACACCGCGCCGCGTCCAGGCCAGCATGTGGTGTTCCGGATGGCTGTGCGCGGAAATCCACTCCCCCGACAACAGCGGAAACTTCCCGACGACGATCGCGCCGACCCCCGGTGGGACGGCACGCGAGACTTCCTCGGTCATGCGGCACAGCGTATGGCCTCAACGCGATATGACATGGCCTCATGGCGGATGGTGGCCAACTCGGCTCGTGCATAGCGTCGTCGTATGCCGATCGCACCTTCGCGCCCAGCGCGCCGCCCCGATACGCGTCCGCAGCCGAACCCGGCGGGACGGCCGTCATGACCACCACGCCTCATGCCCGGACCACGGCCGCGAACCGTCGCCGACTCGCGCTCGTCGTGCTGTGTTTCGTGCAGTTCATGCTCGTCCTGGACGACACGGTGGTGAACGTCGCCCTGCCCAGCATCCGGAACGATCTCGGCTTCGGCGCCGCGGGGCTGGCCTGGGTGGCGGGCGCGTACTACCTCTCCTTCGGCGGGCTGCTGTTGCTGTTCGGCCGCGCGGCCGACCTGCTGGGACGCCGGCGCGTCTTCCTCGGCGGCGTGGCGCTGTTCGGCGCCGCGAGCCTGTTCTGCGGGCTGGCCCAGGAGCCCTGGCAACTCGTCACCGGGCGGTTCGTCCAGGGTGCCGGCGCGGCCATGGCCGGCCCGGCCGCGCTGTCACTGATCACCCTCCTGTTCCCCGGCACCGAGGAGCGGGCCAAGGCGCTCGGTGTGTGGGGCGGCATCGCGGGGCTGGGCGGCACGATGGGCCTGGTGATCTCCGGCGCCCTGACCGGTCTCACGTCCTGGCGCTGGATCTTCCTGATCAACCTGCCGGTGGCCGCCGTGGCCCTCGCGCTCCTCCCCCGGCTGGTCGCCGAGAGCCGGGCTCCCGGCCGGGTACGTCCGGACGTCCCCGGAGCGGTCCTGGGCACCGGCGCCCTGCTGTCCCTGGTCTACGGTCTGACCCGGGCCGGGGAGTCGGGCTGGGGCGACCCGCTCTCCGTCACGTCCGTGGTACTCGCCGTCGTCCTGGCCCTCGCGTTCCTCGCGGTGGAGTCCCGTACGGCCGAGCCACTGGTGCCGCTCGCGTTCCTCTCCTTCCGCACCCGGGCCGTCGCCAACGCCGCGACTCTGCTGTTCTCCGCGGCCTTCTTCGCGATGGCGTTCCTGCTGATGGTCCACCTCCAGACCGTGCTCGACTACGACCCGCTCACGGCCGGAGTCGCGTATCTGCCCTACGGCGCCGGCATCCTCGCGGGGATATGGCTCTCGTCCCGTGCCGTCATCGGGTTCGGGGTGCGCCGGACCCTCGTCGGGTCGTTCCTGATCTGCTCGGCCGGCCTGCTGCTGCTCTCCGGCGTGGCGCCGAGCGACGGCTACGCCTCCGGGGTGCTGCCGGGCATGCTCGTCACCAGCCTGGGCTGCGGACTGAGCCTGCCCGCTCTCACCGTCGCCGCGGTGACGGGCACCACCGAGGAGAACGCCGGGCTCGGCTCGGCCCTGCTGAGCTCGGTCCAACAGGTCGGCGGCGCGGTGGGGCTGGCGGTCCTGGTCTCCCTGGCCACCCGGCGCAGCGAGGCCCTGACCGCTGAGCGGGGCCCCGAGCGCGCCGCCACGGAGGGCTTCTCCCTCGCCCTGACCGTCGCGGCCGCCCTGCTCGCACTCGGTGCCGTCCTCGTGGCCGCCTTGCTCGGCAAGGACCACCGACGAGAACCCGCGCTCGAGGCCGACCGGGCGTGAGGTGTGCTCCGCTCCTGGTGTCAGTGCACGTGGGGGCCGCCGGACGGCTGCGGCTTGCCGCGCGGTACGAGGAGCAGGGCGACGGGCAGGCTCGCGGCGGCCACGATCGCGCTGAGCGTGAACGCGTCCGTGAAGCCGTCGATCGCTCCGCGCTCGATACCGGCCGCGGCGACCGTGGACATCACGGCCACCCCGACCGAACCGCCCACCTCGTGGAAGGTGTTGACGACACCGGAGGCGAGCCCCGCCTCCTCATGGGCGACCATCGCGAGCGCGGTGGTGGTGGCGGTGACGAAGACCGCGCCGATGCCGAGCGAGGCGACGGCCAGCCCGGGCAGCAGCCTCGCGTACACGCTGCCGTCGGCCGGCAGCCACGCCAACGGCACGGTCCCGGCCGCCGCCACCGCCATGCCCGCCACGGCCGTCGGACGGCTGCCGATCCGGCCCACGAACCGCGACCCGAGGTGGGCGCCGAGGCCGGTGGCCACGGCCACCGGCAGGAACACCAGTCCGGTCTTCAGCGCGTCGAGTCCGCGTGTCCCCTGGAGATAGACCGAGCCGAGGAAGAAGAACGCGATCAGCAGCGCGGTGGCGACGAGCATCAGGAACGCCCCCGCGACCACCGGGCGCCGGGTGAACATCCGCGGGTCCATCAGCGGGGACCGGGCGGCGCGTTCGACGACGACGAACACCGTGTACAGGACGAGCGCCGCGAGCAGCGGCAGTACGGCGGTGACATCGCCCCAGCCCGCGTCCCCCGCCTTCACCAGGCCGTAGATGAGCGACGCGGTGCCCGCGGTGACCAGCACGGCGCCGGGCACGTCGAGCCGGACGGGCTGGGGCGCCCGGCGCGGGAGCAGCGCGGGCAGGGTGGCGAGAGCGAGAACACCGACGGGGACGTTGAGGTAGAAGACCCATTGCCAGCCGGGCCCGTCGGTCAGGACGCCGCCGAGCAGGACCCCGAAGGCCGACCCGGTGCCGCCGATCGCCGCCCAGACCCCCAGGGCCTTGTTCCGCTCCTCGCCCTGGAACGTCGTGGTGACGACGGACAGGGCGGAGGGCGACAGCAGCGCGGCGCCGACGCCCTGGCAGATCCGCCCGGCGAGCAGCGTGGTGGCGCCCGTGGCGACCCCGGTGAGCAGGGACGCCGCGGTGAACACCGCGAGCCCGGCGAGCACCGTGCGATGGGCGCCGAGCGCGTCCGCGAGGCGGCCGCCGAGCAGCATCAGCCCGCCGAAGCAGAGCGTGTAGGCGGTGACGACCCAGGTGAGCGTCTCGCGGCCGAGATCGAGGTCGGCGGCCATGTCGGGCAGAGCGACGTTCACGACGGTGACGTCCAGGATGAGCATGAACTGGGCCAGGCAGAGCAGCGCCAGCATCAGCCAGCGGCGCGGCGGGACTTCCTCGTGGGGCGCGGGCGGATGCTGCGCGTGGGCGGTGTGGTGAGAGTGGCTCATGACGATTCCTCCGTACGGGCCTGACGCACGCGATGCGCGGACACATGAACTGTACGGTTCAGTTCAACTGAACTCAACCGTACAGTTCAGATGCCGGGTAGACTCATGCCATGAGCCCCGAGACGGTCAGGACACCCGCGAAGCAGCCGCCCGCCGGGCCACGCGCCGAAGCCAAGCGGCGGGCCATCGTGACGGCCGCCCGCGCACTGTTTCTGCGCGAGGGCTTCGAGGTGAGCGTCGATCTGATCGCCGCGCGGGCGGGCGTGTCCAAGGTGACCGTCTACAACCATTTCGGCAGCAAGGAAGCCCTGTTCATCGGGGTCGTCAAGGACTCGCTTGACGCGCCGCTCAGCAGCGATCTGGTCGCGGCGATCGACGGACTGGCCGACTCGGACGACCTGCGGGCGGCACTCGTCACCGTGGCCCGGGCCTGGGTGGACGGCATCCACGCCGACCCGGACATCCTCGCCCTGCGGAACGTGGTCGCCCGGGAGCTGCACCGCTTCCCCGAACTCGGCGCCGTATGGCACCAGTCCGGCCCCGAGCACCACCACCCCGCCGTGGCGGGAGCGCTCCGGAGACTGGACGAGGACGGCCGGCTCGCCATCCCCGATATCGAGGTGGCCCTGCTCCAGCTCTACTCGCTCCTGGTCTTCCCGCACCTCGTCTTCAGCGCCTACGGCGCCGACGTCGACGACGGCCTCACCGACCGCCTGATCGCCGGCGGCGTCGACATGTTCCTCGGCCACTACGCACCGCGACCCGCCCGGCCGTCGATTTGACGCCCGAAGTGTCCAGCGTTGTGCTGGGTACGGAAGGGAACGGACGTGGCCAGGAGCCCGGCGGCCGAGGCGGGCGTCATCCAGCTCGCCACGCCCAGCCTGGGAAATCGCAGCTACTTGATCACGGATGGCGCGGTCGCGGTCGCCGTGGACCCGCAGCGTGACATCGAGCGGATCACGGCCGCGCTCGACGCGGGGGCGCTTCGGCTCGGCGCGGTGGTGGAGACCCATCTGCACAACGACTACGTCACGGGCGGTCTGGAGCTGGCCCGCCGCCGCGGTGCCGACTATCTGGTCCCGACGGGTCCGAAGCTGGGCTTCGACGCCGTACGGGCGGGCGACGGGGACGAGTTCCGGGCCGGGGAGCTGCGGATCCAGGTGATCGCCACCCCCGGCCACACCGACCATCACCTCGCGTACGCGTTCGCGCCCGGCGACGGGATGCCGCGGCTCGTCTGCACCGGCGGTTCGGTGCTGTACGGGACGACCGGGCGCACGGACCTGATGGGGGCGGAGCTCGCCGAGCCGCTGGCCCGCCGCCAGTACCGGTCGGCCCGCCACCTGGCCGAGGTGCTGCCCGATGACACCGTGATCCTGCCGACCCACGGCTTCGGGAGCTTCTGTGCCGCGGCGACGGCCGGCGCGGTCGAGCGTTCGACGATCGGCTCGGAGCGCGCCACCAATCCCGTGTTCACCCTGGACGAGGAGGCCTTCGTCTCCGGCGCCCTGGCCGGTCTCGAGCTCTTCCCCGCGTACTACCGCCGGATGGCCGCGATCAATGCCGCCGGGCCGGCCCCCGTGTCCGGCCTCCGCGCCCCCAGCCCCGCGGGCCTGACCGAGGTGGCCAATCGCATCGCGGCCGGGGAGTGGGTGGTGGACGTACGGCCGCGGGCGGACTTCGCGCACACCCATCTGCGGGGCGCCGTGAACATCGACGCCCACGGCGCCTTCGCCACCTATCTGGGCTGGCTGGTGCCGTTCGACGGACCGCTCACCCTGCTGGCCACCGACGCCGAACAGCTCGAAGCCGCCCGGAGGGAGCTGCTCAGGATCGGCTTCGACCATCCCGCGGCCGTCGCCACCGGAAACCCGCCGGCATGGGCGGGCCCCCGGTGGCTGGCCTCCTACCCGCGCACGGACTTCGCCACCCTGGCCACCGCCCTGGCCGGGCGGCCGGTGGAGGTGCTGGACGTCAGGAGCGGCGGCGAGTGGCGGCGCGGACATCTGCCCGGCGCCCGCCACATACCGCTGCCCGAGCTGCCCCGCGCCCTTCCCGCCCTGCCGGACACCGAGATCTGGGTGCACTGTCACAGCGGCTTCAGGGCCGCGATCGCGGCCTCCCTGCTGGCCGCCGCGGGACATCAGGTCGTACTCGTCGACGACACCTTCGAACACGCGCGGCCCGAACGGGCGGGATCACACTGAATCAGCCCGGGGACGAGGCGACGTGCACGCGGTGGCTTTCGTCGTCCGAGAGGAACCCCGCCAGTTCCCGCCCCTCCTCGGCGACCGCGGCGTGTTCGGCCCGGGAGAAACCGCGGAGCGGGGCGACGACCACGGTGTCGGCCGTGACACTCCACGTCGCGGCGACGCGCCCGTCGACCAGCACGACACGCTCGCCGGCGACCGACAGGCCGCGGTGGGCGTCGTCGATGATCCGGCCGCGGTCGTGGTAGCCGAGGATCGCGTTGTCGAAGGCGGGCAGAAACCGCACCGGAGCGGGGGTGTCGGGGTCGGGGCGAGGCGCGCCGGGGAGGTCGAGCAGCTCGCGGCCGCGCTCGTCGCGAAAGGTGACCAGTTCCTCGCGGATCGCGGCCACCGCGGCGGGGAGTCCGGCCAGCCCGCACCAGGCGCGCAGATCCGCCGAGGCCGCGGGGCCGTACGCGGCCAGATAGCGCCGTACCAGCGCCTGGCCGACCGGGTCGGAGCCATCCGGGGCGAGCGGGTCGGGCTTCCGCCCCAGCCAGGAGGAGAGCAGGACGTTGCGCACCCCCGCCTTGGTGCGCCACAGCCCGCGAGGCGGTGTCTGCACCACCGGGACGAGTGCCGCGACCAGCATTTCGCCCAGCGCCCGCGGTTGCGGCGCCGGCCGGTGCGGGGCGACCACCCGCACCAGCTCGGCCATCGTGCGGGGCTCGCCGTCGGCCATCACCGCCCGGCCCGCCTCGCCGAGTTCGTCGAGGTCGATCCCCTCGAACTCACGGCGGTAGGTCCCGAGCACCCGTTGGCGCAGCATGGCGTCATGGCGGGAGCGCCAGCCCAGGACGTCGTCGGCGGTGAGGAGATGGACGGTGCGGCGCATGAGATGGGTCCGTACCACGCTCCGCCCCGTCAGCAGCTCCGAGAGGACCGCCGGATCGAAGGCGCGCAGCCGCGACCAGAGCCCGACGAACGGCTCCTGCGGCTCCTGCGCCTGCATGCCGCACAGGTGGGCGACGGCGTCCAGGGCCGGTAGGTCGGCGCGATCAAGCAGCAACTGCCGGGCCAGCGTCGCGCGGCCCAGGGCCCGGTTGTCCAGAACGGTCACCGTCAGCTCGACTTCCGCCCGTCGAGGGCCTCGCGCAGGATGTCCGCGTGTCCGGCGTGCTGGGCGGTCTCGGCGATGACGTGCATCAGCACCCGGCGCACGCTCCGCACCGCGCCCGGCTCGTTCCAGGGCGCCTCCGGCAGCGGGTGGGTCGCCGACAGGTCGGGCACGGTGGCGATGATCTCCTCGCTCCGGGCGGCGACCCGCTCGTAGCCCTCGAGGATCCCGGCCAGTGTCTCGCCGGGGAGCATCCGGAAGTTGTCCCGGTGGTCGATCGCCCACCGCGGGATCTCGCGTGCGGTACCGCCCGCGAGATCCGCCCAGGTGACGCCGTCGGGCAGGTCGTAACGCAGCGCCGACGGGCCTTCGACCACGAAGCGCAGCCAACCCTCCTCGATGGACGCGACGTGTTTGATCAGCCCGCCCAGGCTCAGCTCGCTGACCGTCGGGCGCTTGGCGGCCGGCTCGTCGCCGAGCTCGCGCACCGTGTTGGTCAGAGCGGATCGCGCGGCGGCGAGCTCGGCGAGCAGGTCGGCCCGCTCGCCGTCGAGGGCTGCGGGGGGCGTGGTGGTGGCAGTCACGGTGTTCGGGTTCCTTCTGGTCGTTCTCGTTCCGGCAGGGACAACCGTGGCAGGGGAAGCGGTCAGGGTGTGGCCGCTTCTCCGGGCACCATGGGCCTCATGCCGAAAACCTCAGCGCGACTGCTGTCCCTGCTCTCCCTGCTCCAGGCGCGCCGGGACTGGCCGGGCCAGTTGCTGGCGGAGCGGCTGGAGGTCAGCCCGCGCACCGTGCGCCGCGACATCGACCGCCTGCGCGAGCTCGGCTACCCGATTTTCACCACCAAGGGCCCGGACGGGGGCTACCGGCTGGAGGCGGGCACGGAACTGCCGCCCCTGCTGTTCGACGACGACCAGGCCGTGGCCCTCGCCGTGGCGCTCCGGACCGCCGCCGCCACCGCCGGTGTCGGCATCGAGGAGGCCGCGGCCCGCGCGCTGAACACCGTCCGGCAGGTGATGCCCGCGCGGCTGCGCCACCGTGTCGACGCCCTGCGGGTCACCGCCGTCGAGAGCCCCGGGGCCCGGCCGAATCCGCAGGTCGACCCCCGGGTGCTCATGACGCTCAGCGCGGCCGTGCGCGCCCGCGAGGTGCTGCGCTTCGACTATGCCCCCGTGTATCCGCCGGGAGCCGCCGACGCCGGGCTCGCCGCCGCGGCTCCGCCGCGCCGGGCGCAGCCACACCACCTCGTCACCTGGGGCGGGCGCTGGTATCTCGTCGCCTGGGACCTCGACCGCGACGACTGGCGCACCTTCCGCGTCGACCGGATCGCCCCGCGCACCCCGACGGGGCCCCGTTTCACCCCGCGCGAACTGCCCGGAGGGGACGTGGCCGCCTTCGTCGCGGGCCGGTTCCGGGGCTCCGACGGGTCCGGCGGCTGGCCCTGCCGCGGCGAGGTGATCCTCGACCTGCCCGCCCGCGAGGTGTCCGGCCACGCCCACGACGGGGTCGTCGAGGAACTCGGCCCGGACCGCTGCCGGCTCGTGCTGGGCTCGTGGTCATGGCCCGCGCTGGCCGCCGCCATCGGCAGGTTCGACGCCGGCATCGAGGTCATCGGGCCGGCCGAGCTCAAGGACGCCTTCGCGCGCCTGGCCCGCCGCTACGCCGACGCCGCGTCAGCGCACTCCACGTCAGAGCACTCCACGTCGGCGCTCTCCGCGGATCGGCGCCGTGGCCGGGTAGTTGCCGTCTCCCCCGCCGATGGTCAGGAAGAGCGGCGCGATCAGCGGGGCGAGGAACTGGGGCAGTGAGCGGTGCGCCCGGCACCGGGCCGGTCAGGCCGCGGAGCGCAGCTCCCGCTCGACGCGGGAGACGGCCCGGTTCAGGGCGGCGACCCAGCCGGAGACGTGGTCCCGGTGGAAGCGGGCGGTCGGCATGGCGATCGCCGCCGCGGCGACGGGCGCTCCCGAGGCGTCGCGGATCGCCGTGGCCAGGGCGGTCAGCCCGGTCTCGGTGCGCTGGTCGTTGATCGCGAAACCGCGCTTGCGGACGAGGGCCAGCTCGCGGCGCAACCGCGGGAGCCCGACGTCGTCGGACCCCCCGTACAGCGCCGCCACCTCCTCGGGAGGCAGCGCGGCGAGAACGGCCTTGCCACCCGAGGTGAGATGGGCCGGCAGCGTACGGCCCTCCCTGCTGCCGACGCGCAGGACCTGGTCGCACTCCACGGAGGCGATGAACCGGGCCTCGGTGCCCGCCAGGACGACGAGGTTGACCGACTCGCGCACGTGGTCGACGAGATCGTGCAGATGCGGCAGCGCCACCTGGCGGAGCAGCGCCACCGGCGCCCGGGACGCGGCGGCCGGGCGCAGTACGTCCCCGGCCTGATAGCGGCGGTCGGGCCGCTGCTCGGCGAACCCCCGGTACACCAGCATCGCGAGCAGTCGGTGTGCGGTGGACGGCGACACCCCCAGCCGCTCCGCCGCGTCGCTGACCCGGAGCGGCCCCTCCTGCTGGAGCAGGGTCGCCAGATGCAGGGCGTGGTCGACGGAGGTGATCGGATAGGGCGGTTCGTTCTTCACAGCAGAAAAACATATCCCATCCCTGAGAACGTCGGCACGATCAAAGTCATGACACCGCTCCCCTCACCGGTGCGCGTCCAGGCCACCGACGCCGCCGATCAGCCGGAACGCACACCCCAACTGGAGGCGCTCTACCGGGAGTTCGAGCAGCAGCTCCTCGTCCCGCTGTGGACCGGGATCGGTGAGCTGATGCCGGCCCACCCCTCCTCCCGGGCCCTGCCGCACCTGTGGCGCTGGAACGACCTGCTTCCCTCGGCCGAGCGGGCGGGGCGGCTGGTCCCGGTCGGCCGGGGCGGCGAACGCCGCGCCATCGCGCTGGCCAACCCGGGGCTCGGCGGTCAGCCGTTCGCGACGCCGACGCTGTGGGCGGCGATCCAGTACCTCAACCCCCACGAGGACGCGCCGGTCCACCGCCACACCCAGCACGCCTTCCGCTTCGTGGTCGAGGGCGAGGGGGTGTGGACCGTGGTCGACGGCGACCCGGTGGCCATGCGGCGCGGCGACTTCCTGCCGCAGCCCGGCTGGCACTGGCACGCCCACCTCAACCACAGCGACCGCCCGATGGCCTGGATCGACGGGCTGGACATCCCGTTCCAGCACTACACGGACGCGACCTTCTTCGCCTTCGGACCCGACAAGCCGGAGACCCGCGGCACACCGCCGCGCTCGTCCTCCGAGCGGCTGTGGTCCCACCCCGGGCTGCGCCCGCTGACCCATCTGCACCCCACCCCGGCCACCCCGCTGCTGGCCTACCGGTGGGAACACACCGACGACGCGCTCCGCGAGCAGCTGGCCCTGGAACGCGAGGGCCACGACGTGACCGTCGAGCCCGGCCACGCCGCGGTGCGCTACACCAACCCGACCACGGGCGGGGACGTCATGCCGACGCTGCGCACCGAGTTCCACCGGCTGGCGCCGGACACCGCGACGGCCACCCGGCGCGAGGTCGGCTCCTCGGTGTTCCAGGTGTTCGACGGCACCGGCGAGGTCACGGTCGGCGCGTCCCGCTGGACCGTCGAGCGCGGCGACCTGTTCGTCGTCCCCTCGTGGCAGCCGCTCACCGTGGCGACCGAGCGGGGCCTTGACCTGTTCCGGTTCTCCGACGCGCCGATCTTCGAACGACTGCATCTCCACCGCTCCCACCAGGAAGGCGACCGAGCATGAAGCTGGCGACCGTACGCACCGAGGGCGGGTTCCGCACGGTCCGTGTCGAGCCCGACGGCCAGGTCGACATCGGCCCCGGCGACGTGGGCGAGCTGCTCACCCGGGCGGACTGGCGGACGGTCGCGGCAGCCGCCACCGGCGACCTCCTGCCGATCGAACCCGCCCGGCTCGCCCCGGTCGTCCCCCGCCCCGGCAAGATCGTCTGTGTGGGGCTCAACTACCGTACGCACATCACGGAGATGGGCCGCGATCTGCCCGAGTTCCCCACGCTCTTCGCCAAGTTCCCCGAGGCGCTGATCGGCCCGAACGACCCGCTGACCCTGCCGCCCGAGTCCGACGCGGTGGACTGGGAGGCCGAGCTCGTCGTGGTCGTCGGCCGGCGTGTCCGGCGCGCCGACCGCGCCACCGCGGCGGCCGCCATCGCCGGATACACCATCCTCAACGATGTGACCTTGCGCGACTGGCAGTTCCGCACCCGCGAGTGGCTCCAGGGCAAGACCTGGGAGGACACCACTCCGCTCGGCCCCTGCCTGGTCACCCCGGACGAGCTGGCCCCCGACGCCGAGATCAGCTGCACCCTCGACGACGAGGTCGTCCAGAAGTCCACCATCGGCGATCTGCTCTTCGACCCGGCCGACCTGATCGCCTATGTGTCGACCATCGTCACCCTCAACCCGGGCGACCTGATCGCCACCGGCACCACCGGAGGGGTGGGCCACGCACGCAAGCCACCGCGCTATCTGCGGGACGGCCAGCGCCTGGTCACCCGTATCGAGGGCATCGGCGAGCTGGTCACCCCGGTGCGGCGCGCGGCACCGGACACCGCGTCATGAGCGCCACCGCACCGGCGACGTATCTGCGCTGGATGGCGCAGGGACACGAGTACTTCACCGCCCGCCTCGAAGCCATCGGCGACGAGCGGCTGGACGGGCCGAGCACCCTGCCCGGCTGGTCCGGCAGACACCTGCTGTCCCACGTCGGCCACAACGCGACGGCGCTGGCCCGGCTGGCGCACTGGGCGGCCACCGGGGAGCCGACGCCGATGTACCCGAGCCCGTCCGCCCGCGCCGAGGAGATCGAGTCCGGCGCGCGATGGCCCGCGAGCCGGCTGCGCGACTTCGTCGAGGAGGAACAGGAACACCTGGGCACCGCGCTCGGCAAGATCACCGACGAGGGGTGGCGGGCCGAGGTGGTCACGGCCCAGGGCCGGACCGTGCCCGCGGCCACGATCCCCTGGCTGCGCTGTCGCGAGGTGTGGATCCACGCGTGCGATCTGCCGGACGGCGGCGACTTCACGGCCTTCCCCGACGATCTGCTCGACGCGCTGATCGGCGACGCCCTGACCCGCCGGCGCGGCGCGCAGGGGGTCGAGTTGGACGTACGGGCCACCGACCGCGAAACCGGTGGCGACACCGGTGAGGCCGGTGGCGCGGCGGTCCGCGTCGAGGGACGCGCCGCCGATCTCGCGCGGTGGCTCACCGGCCGCGGGCGGGCCCAGGGTCTGCACATCGCCACGGGGGCGCCGCTGCCGCAACTGCCGCCCTGGCTGTGACCCGAGGCGTGCCCGGCCGCTGGGCGAACCCGGCCGGGCTGCCTCCGGGTTTCACGGAAGTTTCTCTTCCGTCGAACACCTTGGCATGTCCCGCATCACTGTTTATGGTTCAGTGCAATGCTACACAGCACTGGAGATGCGAATGGATGATCGGGATTCCCTGGACCGATCCCCGCGTGACGCCGTCGGACGGACCGGCGCGGTGGCTCCGCTGGCCCCCGGAGAGGTGACACCCCTGGGCGGCTCACGGGTGCGGATCACCGGGGGGCTGCTGGCCGACTGGCAGCGGCGCAACCGCGAGGCCACCGTGCCGCACACGCTCGAACAGCTCGAGAAGGCGGGCAACCTGGAGAACCTCCGTCGTCTGCTGCCCACGAAGCTCGCGGAGAATGAGCAGGTCAGGCCCTATCAAGGCCGGTATCCGTTTCTGGACACCGACCTCTACAAGACCCTGGAGGGGCTGGCCTACGAACTGGCGCGGCCGGACGAGGGCGGCGACCTGGACGGGCAGGTGATGCGGGACTTCTACGAGGAGACCGTGGGGCTGCTGGAGCGTGTCCAGGCCCCGGACGGCTACCTCAACTCCTTCTTCCAGGACCCCGACTGTGCCAAGGCCCCCTGGGAAGATCTTGCATGGGGCCATGAAATGTACAACCTCGGCCACCTCGCACAGGCCGCGGTCGCCGCCCACCGGCAGCTCGGCGACCGACGCCTGCTGGATGTGGCCATCCGCTTCGCGGACCTGGTGGTGGAGCGCTACGGCCCGACGGGCGAGGAGGCGGTCTGCGGCCACCCCGAAGTCGAGATGGCTCTGGTGGAGCTCTACCGGGAGACCGGCGACGAGAGATATCTGACCCAGGCCCGGCTGTTCGTGGACCGCCGCGGCCGCGGCACCGTGGTGTCACGGGTCTTCGGCTCCCAGTACTTCCAGGACCATGTGCCGCTGCGCGAACTCCCGTCGGTCACCGGACACGCGGTGCGGATGACCTACCTGGCCGCCGGCGCCGCCGATGTGTACCGGGAGACCGGCGACCGGGAACTGCTCGACGCGCTGCGGCGGCTGTGGGACGACATGGTGGCCACCAAGCTGTATGTGACGGGCGGGCTGGGCAGCCGCCACTCCGACGAAGCCGTGGGCGACCGCTACGAACTCCCCTCCGAGCGCTCCTACAGCGAGACCTGTGCCGCCATCGGCACCATGCAGTGGGCCTGGCGGATGTTCCTGGCCACCGGTGACGCCCACTACCCCGACGTCCTGGAACGCGTCCTGTACAACGCGTTCGCGGTGGGCCCCGCGGCGGACGGGCGCGCCTTCTTCTACGACAACCCGTTGCAGCGGCGCGCCGACCACGACCAGCGCAGCGGTGCCGAGGAGGGCGGTGAGGCACTGCGCCGGGCCTGGTTCGGCTGTCCCTGCTGTCCTCCCAACGTGGTGCGCTGGATGGCCCAGCTCGCCGACTTCCTGGTCGCCGAGCGCGCCGGAGAACTGCTGGTCGCGGGGTATGCGCAGGCTCATGTGGACGGGACGGAGGTCGCGCTGGACATGGCGACCGGCTATCCCTGGGACGGCGAGGTGCGGCTCACCGTGCGCCGGGCGCCCGACCGGCCGTACCGGATCTCGCTCCGGGTGCCCGGCTGGGCGGACGCCGGGCGGACCGGGCTCACGGTGGGCGACGAGGCCGTGTCCGAGGAGGTGCCGGCCGGGACCGCGGTGGACGGCTGGCTCACCGTCGAACGGCTCTGGCGCCCGGGTGACGAGCTGCGGCTGAGCCTGCCCATGCCGGTCCGCGGCCACGTCTCCCATCCCCACCTGGACGCGACGCGTGGCGCGGTCGCGGTGGCCCGCGGCCCGCTGGTCTACTGCGTGGAGCAGCAGGACTGCCCGGCCGACGTCGACGACGTGGTGATCGGCGCGGAGCACCTCGCGGCCGCCGAGACCGTCGTCGCCCCGGAGTCCGACGGCGGTGGGCCGGAGGGTGCGGTGCTGATCCGGGTGGCGGCGGACGTCGCGCCGCCGCGGTCACCGGAGTTGTATCCCGTGCTCACGGACGGACCGCGAGAAGCCTCCCCCGACACCGATACCAGCACCAGCGCCGCTGACATGCTGCTCGTTCCGTACTTCGCGTGGGGCAACCGGGAGCCCGGCCCCATGCGCGTGTGGATCAGGAACGTCTGACCAGCCTCCCCCTGGTTCCCCTGATCCTCTGGTCCTCCTGGACCCCGGCCCCCAGGCCGCAGGCACGTCACCCGTACCCCCCTTTACTCGCACCTCCCCCACGTGTGCGTCCCCTTGTCCGCGCGTCACTCACTTCCGGAGAAGGCCCCATGAGAAGAGCCGTCCTGTCCTGTGCCGCCCTGTGCACCGCCATTCCCCTGACCCTCACCGCCTGTAGCGGAGGCGGACCCGCCGCCTCTGGCCAGGCCAAGCCCACCGCGGACCCCGCCACCGGCGGCACGGTGCACTTCCTGGAGAAGCCCGACTTCTCGCACCTCGATCCGGCACGCGGCTTCGACGGCGGGGTCAACAACTTCTACCGCCTGATCTACCGCACCCTCACCACCCGGGAGGCGACCGGTCCGCACAACGACGGGACGAAGATCGTCGGCGATCTGGCCACCGACACCGGCCGCCCGTCCGATGACAACAAAACCTGGACCTTCACTCTCAAGAAGGGGCTGTTCTTCCAGAACGGCGCCCCGATCACCAGCCAGGACGTCAAGTTCGGCGTGGAGCGGGCCTGGGATCCCGACGCCGGGATCGGCTCGCCCTACGCCAAGCAGGTCATCGCCGCGCCCGCCGACTACGAGGGCCCCTACCGGTCGGGCGATCTGAACACCATCGAGACCCCCGACAAGCGCACCATCGTCTTCCATCTCAAGAAGTCCTATCCGCAGTTCTCCAGCGTGGTCGCACAGCCGAACTTCACCCCCTTCCCCAAGGGCACCGGCGCCAAGGCCGTCTTCGACACCAAGCCGATCGCCTCCGGCCCGTACCGGGTGGCGAGCTACCGGCGGGGCTCGTCGCTCGAACTGGTCCGCAACAAGCACTGGAAGCGCTCCACCGACACGGTGCGCGCCGCCCGCCCGGACAGTTTCGTCTGGACCTTCGGGCTGGACGCGGCGACCATCGACGAGCGCCTGATAGCCGGGCAGGGCAAGGACATCAACGCCGTCGGTCCCAAGGTGCAGCCCGCCACCATCGCCCGGCTCCGCACACCGCAGCTCAAGCAGCGCACGCTCTCCGGCGTGACCGGCTGCACTACGTACATGAGCCTGAACACCACCAAGGGGCCGCTCCGCGACGTCCGGGTGCGCCAGGCGATCGAGTACGCCGTCAACAAGCAGACCACGGTGGACGCGCTCGGCGGCTCCTCCCTGGCGACCGCGGCCACCTCCATCCAGCCCCCGTCGATTCCCGGCCGCGATGCCACGGATGTGTATCCCTCCAAGGACGGCACCGGCGATCCGGCCGCCGCCCGCAAACTGCTGGCCGAGGCCGGCCAGTCCAAGGGCTTCACCCTCACGGTGGACGCCCGGGCCAACCCCACCGAGCAGGCGGTGGCGGTGGCCGTCCAGCAGGGGCTGAAGCGGGTGGGCATCAAGGTGAAGATCAACACCATTGACACCTCGACGTTCTACGAGGTCATCGGCACGCCCTCGCAGCAGCACGACGCGGCGCTCACCGGCTGGTGCCCGGACTGGCCGGGCGGCACCACCTTCCTGCCGCCGCTCTTCGACGGACGCCTCATCTCCGACAAGGGCAACTCGGTGCTCTCCATGCTCAACGACAAGAAGATCGAGAAGCGCATCGACGAGATCGCGGCCATGGACGACGAAACCGCGCAGAACAAGGCCTACGGCAAGCTCGACGCCGAGATCATGAAGCTCGCCCCGATCGTGCCGCTCAACTACTCCAAGACCGTGCTGGTGGTCGGCAGCAACATCGCGGGCGCGCACACCTCGATCTCGTACAGCGGCGGCATCGACCTGGTCGGCGTCGGCCTCGCCGACCCGAAGAAGTAGCCCGTATGGCGACCACCTCCCTGCACGAGGCGCAGCCCGGGCTGCCCACGGGACCGCCCGGCGGCGCGCCGGGCGGGGGCACCGGACGGCGCGTACTGCGCGAGTTGCGGCGTGACCCCGGGGCCGTCCTCAGCTCCGCGTTTCTCGCCCTGCTCGTCCTGATGGCCCTGTGCGCGCCGCTGATCAGCGCGTTGACCGGGCATGGCCCGGACACCTTCGACAGCGCGGCCGTCGACAAGGACCTGGGCGGCCTGCCCAAGGGGTCCCTCGGCGGCATCAGCTCCGACCACTGGCTGGGCGTGGAGCCGCAGAACGGCCGGGACATCCTGGCCCGGATCGCCTACGGGGCCCGGATCTCGCTCCTGATCGCCGTCTCCGCCACGCTGCTGACCACCGTCATCGGCCTGGTGCTCGGTCTGCTGGCCGGGTTCTACGGCCGGTGGGTGGACCAGGCCATCTCCCGGCTGATGGACTTTCTGATGGCCTTTCCGGCCCTGATCTTCATGATCGCGGTGCTGTCCGCCCTGCCGGCCGGCAACCGTCCGGTGCTGCTGGTGATCGTGTTGAGCGTCTTCGGCTGGCCGTATCTGGCGCGTGTGGTGCGCGGCCAGACGCTGACCCTGACCGGGCGGGAGTTCGTCGAGGCGGCACGGGCCTCCGGGGCGAGCAGCCGGGCGCTGATCTTCTCGGAGATCCTGCCCAATCTGCGCAGCACCATCATCGTGATGACCACGCTCGCGGTGCCCGGATACATCGGCACCGAGGCCGGGCTCTCCTTCCTCGGTGTCGGGGTCACCCCGCCGACCGCGTCCTGGGGGCAGATGATCGCCGCCTCGGTCAGCTGGTACCAGGTGGACCCGATGTACTTCGTGATCCCCGGCACCTTCCTGTTCTGCACCGTGCTGGCCCTGACCGTGGTGGGCGACCGGCTGCGGCACGCCCTGGACGCGGGGGAGGCCTCCTGATGCTCCGCTATGTCGTGGGCCGGCTCGCCTGGGTGCTGGTCATCCTGCTGGCCGTCTGTGTGTTCACCTATGTCATCTTCTTCCAGCTCTCGCCGGACCCGGCGGTGATGGTCTGCGGCAAGACCTGCACGCCGGAACGCATCGACACGATCCGGACCTCGCTCGGGCTCGACCGCCCCTTCCTCGAGCAGCTGTGGGACTTCCTGCGCGGCATCGTGGCCGGGCGCGACTACGGGTCGGGCGTCAATCAGGTCCACTGCCCCGCCCCCTGTCTCGGCTACAGCTTCCAGAGCGGCCAGTCGGTGTGGGAGATGGTCACGGAGCGGCTTCCGGTGAGCGTCACCGTCGCCGTCGGGGCGGCCGTGCTCTGGCTGGTCGGCGGGATCATCTGCGGGCTGCTGAGCGGGGTCAAGGAGGGCACGTGGTGGGACCGCGGCAGCATGGCGCTGGCGCTCGGCGGTTCCAGCATCCCCCCGTATGTGCTGGCCCTGGCGCTCCAGTACCTGCTGGTGGTCAAGTGGCAGCTGCTGCCGTTCCCTGCGGCGGTCCCGTTCGGCGACGATCCGGGGGCGTGGTTCCAGTCGTATCTGATGCCGTGGATCGTGCTCGCCGTCGGATACGCGTGTCTGTACGCCCGGATGACCCGGGCCAATGTGATCGACACGCTCGCCGAGAACTTCATGCGCACGGCCCGCGCCAAGGGGCTCCGGCCGGTGCTGATACTCCGCCGGCACGCGCTGCGGCCGGCGCTCACCCCGATCGTCACCATCTTCGGGATGGACTTCGCCGGTCTCCTCGGCGGCGCCCTCATCACCGAGACGGTCTTCGGTCTCAACGGTGTGGGCAAGATGGCCTCGGACGCGATCGCGAAGAACGACCAGCCGGTGATCATGGCGGTCACGCTGCTGGCGGCGTTCTTCGTCGTGATCGGCAACGTCGTGGTCGATCTGCTCTACACCGCGCTGGACCCGCGCGTAAGGATCACCTCGTCATGACCGAATCATCGGCCCACCGGGCCGGACCGGACGACTCCGCGGACCTGCTGGTCGTGGAAGGCCTGACCGTGACCTTCCCGACCACCCGCGGACCGGTGGACGTCGTCCGCGAGAACACCTTCACCCTGCGGCCCAATGAAACCCTGGGGATCGTCGGCGAGTCCGGCTCGGGCAAGTCCATGACGGCGCTCGCCGTCATGGGGCTGCTCCCGCGGACCGCGCGGACCAGCGGCAGCATCCGGTTCCGGGGCACCGAGCTGCTCGGCCGCCCGGACGCGGAGCTGCGCCGGCTGCGCGGAAACGTGATGTCCATGGTGTTCCAGGACCCGCTGTCCTCGCTCAACCCCTACTACACCGTCGGCCTCCAGATCGCCGAGGTCTACCAGTGCCACCGCGGCGGCTCGCGCCGCGCAGCGCGCCGGATGGCCATCGACGCGCTCGGCCGGGTCGGCATCCCGGACCCGGCCGAGCGGGTCGACCGCTACCCGCACCAGTTCTCCGGCGGGCAGCGTCAGCGCATCATGATCGCGATGGCGCTGATCTGCGAGCCCGCCCTGCTCATCGCGGACGAGCCGACCACCGCGCTGGATGTCACCGTGCAGTCGCAGATCCTCGATCTGCTGGCCGAGCTGAAGCGGCAGACCGGCACCGGCATGCTCTTCATCACCCACGACCTGGCGGTGATCGCCTCGATCGCCCAGCGGGTGCTGGTGATGCGCGACGGGGAGCAGCTCGAGTACGCCGACACGGAGCGGGTCTTCTCCGCGCCGCGCCACCCCTACACCCGGATGCTGCTGGAGAGCATCCCGCGCATCGACGACGAACTGGCCGCGCCGGGCGTCGTGTCGCCGACACCCCGACCGGCCCATCCCGCCCCGGAACAGGAGGATCCCCGGTGACCGGCAGCCGAGGCAGCCAAGCTGACGTATCGCCCCTGCTGCGCGCCCGCGAGCTCACCAAGCGCTTCACCACGCGGGCCGGGGGCGGTCCGCTGGGGCGCAAGTCGGTGTTCACCGCGGTGGACTCGGTCAGCTTCGAGGTGTTTCCGCATGAGACGCTGGCGCTGGTGGGCGAGTCCGGCAGCGGGAAGTCCACCACCGCGCGGCTGGTGGCCAAGCTGATGGAACCCACCGACGGCACCATCGAGTTCGCGGGGCGGGACGTCACCCATGCGCGCGGTCCTGACCTGGCCCGGTTCCGCAACGACGTGCAGGTCGTCTTCCAGGACCCCTTCTCATCGCTCAACCCCCGCCACACCGTGGAGCGCATCCTCACCGCGCCCCTGGTCTACCAGGGGCTCCCCATCCCCGGCGGGCGGCGGGCCTTCGCCGGCGAGCTGATGGAACGGGTCGGCCTGAACCCGGACCATCTGCACCGCTATCCGGCGCAGTTCTCCGGTGGACAGGCCCAGCGGATCGGCATCGCCCGCGCCCTCGCGGTCGCGCCCAAGCTGGTGATCTGCGACGAGGCGGTCTCCGCGCTGGATGTGTCGGTGCAGGCACAGGTGATGGACCTGCTGCTGCGTCTCCAGCGGGAGAGCGGCTTCTCGTACCTGTTCATCGCCCACGACCTCGCCGTGGTGCGCCGGATTTCGCATCGCATCGCGGTCATGAAACAGGGCATCATCGTGGAGTCCGGGCCCTGCGCGGAGGTCTTCGAACACCCCCGGGACCCGTACACCCGCACCCTGCTGGCCGCGATACCCCGCATCGACCCGGAATGGGACCGCCGTCGCCGCGAGGGCGCCGCTCCCCCCGGGGAGCCGCCGGCGGCCACCGGGTCCCGGGGCGGCTCCGCCCCGGGACCGAAGCCCCCGTCCACCACCGCCTCGCACGAGGAGCTGCTATGACCGACGACCTGTCAACCCGCTCCCTGACCGCCCCCGCCACCGACGGCCAGGCCCCCGTATCGCAACCTGCCCCGCAGTCGGACTCGCAGCCCGCGCCGCAACCCGTGTCGCAGTCGGCGCCGCGGCCCGCGAAGCCGGACCCGCGCATGCCCCGGCTGGCCGAGCTGCCCTCCTTCCTGGCGTTCATGGCGGAGGGCTGGGACACCCCCGACCGCAGCGCGCAGACCGTGCCGGGGGCTGCGGAGGCCGCCGCGCACCACCGGGCGCGGCTCAGCGCCGCCCACCCGGGACAGCCGGTCGTGGTCGCCGCCGGGCAGGCCCCGGTGCGCTCCAACGACACCCGCTACGACTTCCGCCCGGACAGCGATTTCTTCTGGCTGACCGGGTGCGGGGTGGAGCACGGCGTGCTGGTGATGCGGCCCGTGCCGGGGGGCCATGACGCCACCCTCCATCTGCCCGAGCCGGCCCGCCCCGGCCACCCGGGGTTCTTCGCCGACGCCGAGCACGGCGAGCTGTGGGTCGGCGGCGCGCCCGGGCTCGCCGAGTGGAGCGGTGCGCTGGGCCTGGACGTCCGTCCGCTGGGCGAGCTCGACGCCGCGCTCGGCGGGCTGGAGAAGCCGCTGCTGACCGGCGGGCTGGACCGCGACACCGCGCTCCGCCACGGCCTCGGCCCGTCCGCCGACCTGGGCCGTACGCTGTCCGAGCTGCGCATGATCAAGGACGACTGGGAGATCGGCCAGCTCCGGGAGGCCGTGGACCGTACCGTCGAGGGATTCGCCGCCGTGGTGCGCGAGTTCCCGGCGGCCGTCGCGGGCGGCGGTGAGCGCTGGCTCCAGGGCACCTTCGACCGCTACGCCCGTACGCACGGCAACGGCCCCGGCTACGCGTCCATCGTGGGCAGCGCCGGCCACGCGGCCACCCTGCACTGGGTGCGGTGCGACGGCCCGGTGGTGGAGGACAAGCCGGTGCTGCTGGACCTGGGCGTGGAGACCAACAGCTACTACACCGCGGATGTGACCCGAACCTTCCCGGCCTCGGGCGAGTTCAGCCCCGCCCAGCGCGCCGTGCACGACCTGGTGGAGCGGGCGCACCGGGCGGGCCTGGCCGCCGTCGCCCCGGGCCGGAACTTCTCCGACTTCCACACCGCCGCCATGGAGGTGGTGGCGCGGGGGCTCCACGACTGGGGGCTGCTGCCGGTCTCCGTCGACGAGGCGCTGTCCCCGCAGGGCCAGCACCACCGGCGCTATCTGGTCTGCGGCATCGGCCACCACCTGGGGCTCGATGTGCACGACTGCGCGCGGGCGGACTACGGGGCCTACCAGGGGGCGCGGATGGCGCCCGGCATGGTGCTCACCGTGGAGCCCGGGCTGTACTTCCACGAGCACGACCTCACCCTCCCGCCGGAGCTCCGCGGGATCGGAATGCGCATCGAGGACGATCTGCTGGTCACCGAGGACGGCACGGATGTGCTGTCCTCGGCCCTGCCGCTCGACGCGACGGGTTTGGAGCGCTGGATGACGACGCGGTGAGCCGTCGCTCGGAATCCCCGGCCGATGGCCCATCGGCCGGGGGGTCGTCACGAGTCGACACGTCGTATGTAACATTGCACTATCAAGGAGGACCCATGACTGCTGCCCCCGACAAGCCCTGGCGCGGTGTTCACGTCGCGACACCGCTGCCGCTGCGCAACGACCTCTCCATCGACTACGACGCCTACGCGGAGCACGTCCGCTTCCTCGCCGAGGGCGGCTGTGACGGCGTCTGCCCCAACGGCTCCCTCGGCGAGTACCAGACGCTGTCCGACGAGGAGCGCGCCCGGATGGTGCGCACCGCCGTCGAGGCATCCCCCGAGGGCCACACCGTGATGCCCGGCGTGTCCGCGTACGGCGCGCTGGAGGCCCGCCGGTGGACCGAGCAGGCGGCCGAGGCGGGCGCCGCCTCGGTGCTGCTGCTGCCGCCCAACACCTACCGTGCCGACCGCGAGGCCGTGGTGGGGCACTACCGCGAGGCGGCCGCGGTCGGCCTTCCGGTGGTCGCCTACAACAACCCCTTCGACACCAGGGTCGATCTCACCCCCGAGCTGCTGGCCGAACTGCACGGCGAGGGCCTGATCGTGGCGGTCAAGGAGTTCAGCGGAGATGTCCGCCGCGCCTATGAGCTGGCCGAACTCGCCCCCGGCCTCGACCTGATCATCGGCGCCGACGACGTGCTGCTCGAGCTGGGACTGGCCGGGGCGGTCGGCTGGATCGCCGGCTACCCGGGCGTCCTCCCGGAGAGCTGCGTGGAGCTCTACCGGCTCGCCACCTCCGGCGAACCCGCCGACATCGCCAAGGCCCTGCCGCTCTACCGCGATCTGCACCCGTTGCTGCGCTGGGACTCCAAGACCGAGTTCGTCCAGTCCATCAAGCTGTCCATGGATGTCGTCGGGTTGCGCGGCGGCCCCTGCCGCCCGCCGCGCACTCCGCTCCCGCCCGAGATCACCGAGCGGGTCGTCCGGGACACCGAGGCCGCTGTCGCCAAGGGATACAAGTGAGATCCAGCCGCGTCTTCCACACCGTCGAATCACACACCGAGGGCATGCCCACCCGGGTCGTGGTCGGCGGAGTGGGCGTCATCCCGGGCGACACGATGGCCGAGCGCCGCACGTGGTTCATGGCGAACCGCGACGATGTGCGCACGCTGCTGATGTACGAGCCGCGCGGCCACGCGGCGATGAGCGGTGCCATCCTCCAGCCGCCGACCACCCCGGAGGCCGACTGGGGCGTGCTGTTCATCGAGGTCTCCGGGCTGCTGCCGATGTGCGGCCACGGCACCATCGGGGTCGCCACGGTGCTGGTGGAAACCGGCATGGTGGAGGTGCGCGAACCGGTCACCGTCATCCGCCTGGACACCCCGGCCGGGCTGGTGACGGCCGAGGTGGCGGTGCAGGACGGCCGCGCGCGTTCGGTGACCCTCCGGAACGTGGACTCGTTCGCCCACGCCCTGGATCGCACGGTCAAGGTGCCCGGCCTCGGCGAGGTCCGTTACGATCTGGCCTTCGGCGGCAACTTCTACGCCATCGTCGATCTGGCCGAGCTGGGCCTGCCGTTCGACCGGGGGGCCGCCGGCGAACTGCTGGCGGCGGGCAAGGGGATCATGGCCGCGATCAACGAGAGCGATGAGCCGGTCCACCCCGGCCGCCCCGACATCCACGGCTGCCACCACGTCTACCTCAAGGCGCCCGGCTCGACCGCGGCACACTCCCGGCACGCCATGGCCATCCACCCCGGTTGGTTCGACCGCTCGCCGTGCGGCACCGGCACCAGTGCCCGCATGGCCCAGCTCCACGCGCGCGGCGAACTGGCCCTGGGGGCCGAGTTTGTGAACGAGTCCTTCATCGGCACACGCTTCGTCGGCCGGCTGATCGAGGAGACCGAGGTGGCCGGGCGACCCGCCGTGGTGCCTACCATCACCGGACGGGCGTGGGTCACCGGCACCTCTCAGTTCACATTGGATCCGGACGACCCGTTTCCGGCCGGATTCCTGTTGTAGAAAGGCGAACCAGTTGAACGGCGAACTGCCGGTCGCGGAGGACTCGACGACGCACCTGCGCACCGTGGGAAAGCGTGAAATCCTCCGCGACCGGGTCAGAAACGCGCTGCGCGCCGCGATCATCTCCGGAGAGCTGACGGCCGGCACGGTGTATTCCGCGCCGACGCTGGCCGCCAAGTTCGGGGTGTCCTCCACCCCGGTGCGCGAGGCGATGATCGATCTGGTCAAGGAGGGGCTGGTGGTGGCGCAGCCCAACAAGGGCTTCCTCATCACCGAGGTCTCCGAGCGGGACCTGGACGAGGTGACCGCGGTGCGGCTGCTGGTGGAGCCGCCCTCGGTCCGGGCGGTGGTGCCGCTGGTCCCCGCGGAGGCCCTCCCCGCCCTGCGGGAGCTGGCCCAGCGCATCGTGGAGGCCGCGGAGCGGGGCGACCTGATCGGCTACGTCGAGGCCGACCGGGTCTTCCACCTCGCGCTGTTGGCGCACGGCGGCAACCGCCGCCTGCTGGAGGTGGTGTCCAACCTCCGGGCCCAGACCCGCCTGCTGGGGCTGGCGCCGCTGGTGAAGAACGGCACCCTGGTGGAGTCGGCGGCGGAGCACCACCAGCTCCTCGACTTCGTCGAGTCCAGGAACGCCGAGGCGGCCGAGCTCTTCATGCACCGTCACATCGGACATGTACGGGGCATCTGGGCGGGCGGCACATGACCGGGCCCTCCCAAGGCAGTCGGGCGGGGCGCGCCGACACCGCCGACCTGGTGGTGATCGGAGCCGGGGTGGTCGGCGCCGCCGCCGCGTACTTCGCGGCCCGCTCCGGGCTCCGGGTCACCGTCGTCGACCGAGGCCCGCTGGCCGGCGGCACCTCCAGCGCCGGCGAGGGCAATCTGCTGGTGTCCGACAAGGAGGCCGGGCCCGAACTCGACCTGGCGCTCTACTCCCAGCGGGTCTGGCGCGAGGAACTGGCCGAACACGCCGGGCTGTGGGAGTTCGAGTCCAAGGGCGGCCTGGTGGTGGCCTCCTCCCCGGACAGCGCGGGCCCGCTCGCCGAACTCGTCCGAGAGCAGCGCGCCCACGGGATCGAGGCCGTCGACGTCCCATGGGACGAGCTGCGGGAGTACGAGCCCCACCTCTCCCCCAAGCTGGTCCACGGCGTCCACTACCCGCAGGACGCACAGGTCCAGCCCATGCTGGTGGTGGCGCATCTGCTGCGCATGG
Source organism: Streptomyces sp. NPDC097640 (assembly GCF_040302705.1). Lineage (NCBI taxonomy): Bacteria > Bacillati > Actinomycetota > Actinomycetes > Kitasatosporales > Streptomycetaceae > Streptomyces > Streptomyces sp. NPDC097640. The sequence continues at coordinate 166,296 of NZ_JBEOSB010000019.1, read as the reverse complement.
CGCGGCAGGCGGGCGCCGAGGTGCTGACGGACACCGAGGTCACCGGGTTTCTCCGGGCCGGTGAGCGGATCACCGGAGTCCGCACCGCCCGCGGGCCGCTCGCCGCACCCGCCGTGCTCAACGCGGCGGGCACCTGGGCCGGCGCGGTCGCCGAGCTGGCCGGGGTGCGGGTGCCGGTGCTGCCGAGGCGGGGATGTGTGCTGGTCACCCAGCCCCTGCCGGTGATGATCCGGCACAAGGTGTACGCCGCGGAGTATGTGGGCGACGTGGCCAGCTCGGACGCGGCGCTCCAGACCTCCCCCGTCGTCGAGGGCACCCGCGCGGGCACCGTCCTGATCGGCTCGTCCCGGGAGCGGGTCGGCTTCGACCGCGACGTCCCGCCCTCCGTCCTCGCGGCGCTGGCCCGCAACGCGATCGCGCTCTTCCCGTTTCTGGCCTCCGTCCAGGCCATCCGCAGCTATCTGGGCTTCCGGCCGTACTGTCCCGACCATCTGCCGGTGATCGGCCCCGATCCACGGGCCCCCGGGCTGTGGCACGCCTGCGGGCACGAAGGCGCCGGGGTGGGGCTGTCGGTGGGGACCGGCAAGCTGCTCGCCCAGGCGCTGACGGACCGCCCGACCGACCTGGACCTGACCCCCTTCTCGCCCGAACGATTCGAGCGAGCCCTGCCCGGCGACGAGGTGAGCCCCGATGCCCCCTGAGATGCCCCCCGACAACCCGCCCTGCCGGCTGTCCTTCGACGGGCGGACCATCCACGCCCGGCCGGGCCAGAGCGTCGGGGCGGCGCTGGTCGCGGCCGGGGTGGTCGCCTGGCGCACCACCCGTGGGGAGGGGCGGCCGCGCGGGCTGTTCTGCGGGATCGGGGTCTGCTACGACTGCCTGATCACCGTCGACGGCCACCCCGACCAGCGGGCCTGCCTGGTGCCCGCGGCCGACGGCATGCGGCTGGAGTCCGGACACGCGGGGAGGGACGCCGATGCGCGGGAACGGTGACACGACGGCAGATGTGCCGGTGGCCGATGTGGCGGTGGTCGGCGCCGGACCGGCGGGCCTGGCCGCCGCGGTCGAGGCGGCGGCGGCCGGGCTGACCGTGGTCCTGGTGGACGCCGGTGAGCGGCCCGGCGGCCAGTACTGGCGGCATGGCCCGCACGACGACGGCCCCGGCCCCGGTCAGCACGGCCGCCGTACGTTCGCCGCCCTGCGCGCGGGCCTGGCCCGCACCGGGACCCGCACCCTCTTCGGGCACCAGGTGTGGCTCATCGAGCGCGGCGCCGACCGGTTCACCCTCCATCTGCGGCCGAGCCATGACGCACGCGAGCCCGAGGCCCGCGCGCTGACCGCGCGTTCGCTGATCCTCTGCCCGGGCGCTTACGACCGCCAGCTCCCGGTGCCCGGCTGGGACCTGCCCGGTGTCATGGCGGCCGGCGGGGTGCAGGCCCTGCTCAAGGGGAGCGGCACGCTCGCCGGGCGGCGGGCCGTGGTGGCGGGGACGGGGCCCTTCCTGCTCCCGGTGGCGACCGGCCTCGCCGCGGCGGGGGCCGAGATCGTCATGGTCTGCGAGGCCAATCCGCTGCGCGGCTGGCTGCACGACCCGGGCGGCGCGCTGCGCGAACCGGCCAAGGCGGTCGAGGGCGCCCAGTACGCCGGGCTCCTGGCCCGGCACCGCATCCCGTACCGGACCAGGACGGCGGTCACCGGGATCCGCGGGGAGGACCGGGTGCGCTCCGTGCGCATCGCGCCGCTGGACCGCCACGGGCGTCCGCGCGACGGCGTGCGGATCGAGGTGGAGGCCGATCTGGTCGCGCTGGGCTGGGGTTTCACCCCGTCGCTCGAGCTGCCGCTGATGGTCGGCGCGGCCACCCGGCTGGACGTCGACGGTTCGCTGGTCGCCGTGGTCGACGCCCGGCAGCGGGCCGACGTCCCCGGCGTCCCCGGCGTCTATCTGGCGGGTGAGGCCACCGGGATCGGCGGCGCGGCGCTCGCCGTCCGCGAGGGCCGGCTGAGCGGGCTCGCCGCTGCCGCCGATCTGGGCAGGGCGGTCGACGAGGGCCGGCTGCGCCGGCTCCAGCGCGGGGTGCGCCGGGGGCGGCGGTTCGCCGCCGCCCTGCACGCCGCCTGTCCGATCCCGCCGGGCTGGACCGACTGGCTCGACCGGTCCACGGTCATCTGCCGCTGCGAGGAGGTGACCTACCACGACCTGTGCCACGCGGCCCGCGAACTCGGCGCCGAGGACCCCCGGACGCTGAAGCTGCTGGCCCGCCCCGGCATGGGCATGTGCCAGGGCCGGGTGTGCGGGTTCGCCACCGCCCAGGTGGCGGCGGCGCTCACCGGCGGATCTCCCAAGGAGAGCGATCTCCTGTCGCTGGCCCGCCGGCCGCTGGCGGCGCCGGTGCCGCTCGGCGACATCGCGGCCCTGGGCGAGGAGTCCTGACCCGGGGCGGCGGGTCCCGCCGGCTCAGCAGGGGTTCCGGTACGGCACATCGGGCATGAGCGCACGCCACTGCGCCGTCGACGGCTGCCCCTGGACGCGTCGGCAGACCTCCTGGGCCACGCGCCCTGGGGCGATCGGGTACGTGTGCAGCGGGACGCGCGGCCCGGCGGCGTACAGGGTGTCACCGTCCCGGTCGAAGGCCAGCGCCAGGATCCGGTCGCCCTGGGTGGACAGGGTCGGGCCCAGCTGGAGGTGGGATTCGGTGTCCCAGAGCCGTATCCCGCCGTCCTCGCCGGCCACGGCCAGGATGCGGCCGTCCCGGGAGAACGCCATGGCTGAGATCAGTCCCGCGGGGCTGTTCCGCGACATGCCGGTGGAGGTGGCCGTGAGGGCCGCGAGACGGCGTTGCGTACGCCCGTTCCACAGGGTGATCTGGCTGACGTAGGTGCCCGCTGCCAGCAGCCGGCCATCCGCACTCGTTGCCGTGGCCCCGTTGATTCCCCCCTCCATGAACGGGAGTCGGCTCACCCCGCCGGTTTTCACATCGGTGATCATGCCGTCCGCGGTGATCACACGGCGCCCGTCGGACAGGAACTCGACAATGGCCGCCCCCGTTGGGGGCAGGACCTTGGTTCTGACCCGGCAGCGGACATCCCACAGCTGGGCTCCCTGCTGGCCCATCAGGAGGGCCATGCGCCCGTCCGGGCCGATGTCCCGCACATCCAGCAGCAGACCGTAGGAGCCCGTCTGCCGGTGGGTGTTCACGTCTCGCCGCACGAGCCGGTACCCCCGAACGTGGTCAGCGTGCGACCGTGGGCGTCGAGGAACCGCTGGGCCTCGGGGTCGGGGTCCGGGTCGGTATCCGCGTCCTGCTCCGGCTGGAAGGCGGCCTCCAGGAGGGCGGAACGGGTCTCCGGCAGATCGGCCGTCCGCCACGCGGCCACGCTGAGCCGCAGGGCGGCCATCGGGTCCGACCGGCGCAGGCTGTTCGCCAGCGCGGCCGTGTTCCGAGCCACCGCCTCGGTCCGGCGCCGATCGCGGGCGTGGCTCTGCTGCCAGGCGACCGCCCCCGCCACCAGCACGAGGACGACCAGCAGGGAGAGCGCTCCCCGGAAGGCCCGCAGCCGTCTGCGCTCGTACAGCCGGCGGCGTGAGCCGGTGGTGAGGAACGACCGCTCGAGCGCGGTGAGTTCATCCCGCGGCTGCGCGGAAGAGGTGTCCGGGAACGCCTCCTCGGCCGCCGCCAGGCGGACGCCTCGGTACAGGGCTCCCGGGTCCCGGCCGAGGTCCTCCCAGCCGCGCGCGTCCTCCGTCAGGCGCCGGTGCAGCCGCAGCCGGTCGCGGTCGGCCTCGATCCACCCGTGGAGGCGCGGCCACGCGCCGATCAGCGCCTCGTGGGCCAGGTCGACGGTGTCCGAGGAGAGGGTGATCAGGCGGGCGCGGGCCATGCGCTCCAGGACGACCCCGGTGTCGGTGTCGGTGTCGGTGTCGGTGTCGGTGTCCTCAGGGTGGCCGGTGTCGAGTTCGTCGCGCGCGACGGGCCGGCGGGTGTCCTGGGCACCCTCGCCGGGGCTGATCAGGCGCAGCAGGATCCGGCGGGCCAGCTCCGCCCGGCCCGGGGTCAGCCGGGTGTAGAAGTCCTCGGCCGTCTTGGCGACGGCGCCGTGGAGGCCGCCCGCCGCGTCGTACGCCTCCGCGGTCAGCGCGCGGCCGCGGCGGCGCTGCCAGGTCTCCCGCAGGACATGGGACATCAGCGGCAGCCCGCCGGGCTCGCCGTCGACCTCGTCGACGATCCGCGCGGTCAGCGCCCGTTCGACGATCAGGCCGGCGGACTGGGCGGGTCCGACGACGGCCTCGCGCAGCTCGTCCGGGCTCATGGGGCGGACCAGCAGATTGGCGTCGTTGAGGGCCTCGGCGAGCCGGCGGTGGCCGGCGCAGTGGCCGTAGAAGTCCGCGCGGACCGCGATGATGACGCGCAGCCGGCTGCCGGGTCGGCGGGCGGCGAGCAACAGGTCGATGAACCGGGCGCGCTCGGCCGGGTCGTGGCAGAGGGTGAACGTCTCCTCGAACTGGTCCACGATGACCAACGTGTCCGCGCCGTCGGCGCTGTCGACGGGGACGAACAAGCGGGCCCGGGTGCGGAAGGGGCGCTCTCCGGGGGTCAGGACCCGGATCGCCGCCGGCCCCGGGTCCTGACCCCCGGCGTTCCGGAGGGCGGGGATCAGACCGGCGCGCAGCAGGGAGGACTTGCCGCTGCCGGACGGGCCGAACACCGCCACGAACCGCTCCCGGCGTACCAGATCGAGCAGCTCCCCGGTGAGCCTGTCGCGGCCGAAGAACAGCCCGCTGTCGCCGGTCTCGTACCGGGCCAGCCCCCGGTACGGCGGATCCGCGTCGTCCTGGCGGTCCTCGGATGGCCGGGCGGCCGTCTCCTCGCCCGCCTCGCGCCAGCGCGCCTCCCACTCGTCCGCATCGCCCCCGCAGGCCGCCACATAGGCCAACGCCACGGGCAGCGTGGGCAGTTGCTCACCGTTCGCCGCCCGCGACAACGTGGTGACCGAGTAGCCCGCCCGGTGCGCCATGGCCCGGTAGGTGATCCCGCCCGCCTCTTCCCGCAGCTTCCGTAACGCGAACGCGAACCGTTGCACCGGACCCGCCCCGGGGTCCACCGGCGCCTCACGACGCCCCGCCACAGCCTCACCCCTTCCAGCCGTCCCCGTGGCATCGGACCTCGGTCGTCAGGCCATGCCGGCCGCGTCCAGCAGGGTGGCGACGGTCGGGGCGATCAGACCGGCCAGGCTGTCGGCCCGGATCCCGGCGCGGGCGCTCGCCCCGTCGAAGAGCAGGACCAGCTGTCTGGCCAGCAGCTCGGGGTCGCCCGCGCCGCCCCGCTCGGCCTCCTTGCGGAAGAACTCCGTCATCCCCTGCTTGATCCGCCGTGCGACCTGGCTGGCGGGGTGCTCGGGGTTCTTCAGCTCGATCTGAACGGCCAGATACGGACAGCCCAGGAACTCCGGCGCGACGGACTGCGACTCCAGCCGCTCGAAGACGTGCAGGATGCGCTCGCGCGGCGACCGCGCGTCGTCCTCCTCGGGCAGCAGCCGGCCTGCGGCGGCGGCGCGCCGCTCCAGGCTCGCCGCCAGCAGCTCGTCCTTGCTCTCGAACAGCTGGTACATCGAGCGCTTGGACACCCCCGCGGCCTTGCACAGCGCCTCGACACCGATGCCGACGCCTTCGGCGTAGGTGAGCGTGGCGGCCGCCTCCAGGAGCCGGTCGCGGGAACTGGGCTTCGCATCCGTGGTCATGGTGAGAGGCTAACTCCGTTCACCGCGCCGGAACGCCGGCCTCTGTGGGCACCGCGTCCTCGTCCGGTACGCGGTGCAGCCCCTTGCGGTCGTACAGCCGGGTCATGCCGAAGCCGAAGAGGCAGGCGGCCCCGAGGCCGACGGCCAGCATGATCCAGCCTCGCGTCAGGCCCGCGTCGCCCTGGGCGTCGTAGTAGAGGATCGAGCGGACGCCGCCGGTGATCTGCCGCAGCGGCTCGAACTCCGCGAGGAAGCGGTAGAAGTCGGGCAGCGCCTGGAGGGGCGTGGTGGCTCCGGCCGTCGGCACCGCCATGGCGATGAACACCAGCGTGACCAGCAGCATGCCGGGCGTGCCGAAGACGGCGAGCAGGGCGAGCGCGCCGATGCCGCAGACGGCGATGGCGGCCACCGAGTACAGCCACAGCAGCGGCAGATGGGAGGCGTCCATGCCCATGATGCCGACCGCACCCGCGAGCACCAGGGTGCCCATCAGTACGGACAGGGCGGCCATGAGGGTGCTGCCGATGGCGAGGGTCTGCACCCGGGTGGCGCGCAGCAGGGGGCGGTGCACACGGCGGGGGCCCATGTCGTTGTGGGTGTAGCCGAGGGCGTGGTCCACCTGGCCGCTGATGACGTTGGCGGAGAGCATTCCGCAGACGACGAGGACGAGCGCGTAGTAGAACGCGGTCAGGCCCAGGCCGCTGTGCGAGTCGAGCGGATGTCCGTCCTCGACCGTGACCGCGGCGGGGTCGGCCAGCAGGACCCGCGCGGCGGCGGGCAGTTTCGCCTGCTGCGCGGGCGGGATCCGCGCGGTCAGCTCCTTGCCGACCTGGAGCGAGGCGGACTCGGCGGCCGTGGTCATGGCCGCCCGCGCCAGGCTGGAGCCGAGGCTGCCGGCGGACTGGTTGGTCAGCACGGTCAGCCGCGGGCGGACCGGGTCCGCGGTGGCCGGGTCCGCGGTGGCCGTGTTCGCGGTGGCCGTGTTCGCGGTGAGCGCGGTGGCGGAGGAGGAGAAGTCGGCGGGGACCAGCAGCGCCCCGTACAGCTTGCCCTTGCCGAGCTCCTCCTTCGCCTCCTTCTCGCTCATCACCTTCCAGTCGATCTTGTCGCCGCCCGCGGCCGACTTCCCGATCGACTCGGTGATCCGTGCGCCCAGGTCGATCCGCTCGCCGTCGGCGGCCGCCCCCTTGTCGGCGTCGACCAGGCCGACCGGCAGCTTGCGCAGATGACCGGCCGGGTCGACGTTCGCGCCGACGTAGAACACGGTGAACAGCAGCGCCAGAACGCCGAGGATCACGCCGTTGGCGATCCACAGGGGTTTGGCGCGCAGCACACGGAAGGGATGAACACGGTTCATGACTCGTTCGGGTCCGTTCGACTGATCCACTACGCGGGCGCTACTGGGCGAGCTGCTGGTACATCGACGCCAGGTCACCCGACAGCGCCCCCTTCGCCCAGCGCGTGAGGTCGTCGGCCAGCACCTCGTCGGCTCCGGACTCGATGCCGTCCAGCGCGGCGAGGGCGATGTCGCGCGGGCTGGACTTGGGGCCCTCGATGCCGGAGGTCATGTCGGTGTCGACGTACGCCATGTGGAGCCCGGTGACCTGGATGCCGCGTGGCGCCAGCTCCAGGCGCAGGCTGTTGGTCTGGGACCACATCGCGGCCTTCGAGGAGCTGTAGGCGGAGCCGTTGGCCAGCCAGGACAGCACGGAGTGGACGTTGAGGACGTGGCCGCCGCCGTTGCGCTCGAGGACCGGGACGAAGGCGCGGGCGAGCAGCAGCGGGCCGTAGTAGTTGATCTCGAATTCGCGGCGGATGTCGTCGATCGGCGAGCTGAGGAAGCGCGCGCCGGTCGAGATGCCGGCGTTGTTGATCAGGACGGTGACGTCCTGGGCCTGCTCGGCCACGGCCGCCACCGAGTCGGGGTCGGTGACCTCCAGGGCCAGCGGGACGGCGTCGGGGTGGGTCACGGTGCGGGGGTCGCGGGCCGTGGCGTAGACCTTGCCGGCGCCGCGCGCGTAGGCCTCTTCCACCAGCGCCTTGCCGATGCCGCGGCTGCCGCCGGTGACGAGGACGACGGAGTTCTTGATCGTGGTCATGGTGATCTCCAGAAGACGCAACCAGAAAACGGAACGATGAAACCGATCGGTTTCCACGTATCGTAAACCGATCGGTTTCCTCGTTCAAACCCGGCTGCTCAGCCCCGGGGCGGACACGGCCTACGGGCGCGGCGCCGGGCCCGGACCCACCCGGAACCAGTCGAACGCCGCCGCACCGCCCGGCCCGGCGGCCTCCGGCGCGGTGGCGAAGAGCCCCACCGTCGCGCCGATCCACTTGCCCGCCGTCGCCTGGAAGGGCCCGCCGAGCGGAGCGAACCCACCGCCGTCCACGTCGGCCGCGAACCGGCACACCGCTCCGGGGCTCACGCTCACCCGCAGCCGCACCGCCGCGCGCCTTCTCCCCAGCGGTACCGGTGGGGCGGCGTCCACCTCCGCGGCGCCCTCGGCCGCGGTGCGATACGCCAGGACGATCCGGTCGCCGTCGTGGCGCAGACCCGCCCAGGCGTAGCTCCCGCCCAGCATGACCAGCCCGGCCCGGGCCCCTCCGTCCCTGGTGGACAGCGTCAGCGAGGTCGTCGCGACGAAGGACTCGGCGGGCAGCCGCTGGCCCAGTACGTTGGGCAGCAACCGCAGATCATCGGTGTCCGGGCTGGGCCGGCAGGCCAGGGTGAGCCGGCTCGGGAAGCGGCGCAGCGACCACCAGGCCGGATCGGCGTTCGCCTGCCAGCTCCACTGCTTTCCCAGCCCCGGCCCGGTGAACTCGTCTCCGGTGGCCGGCGCGGTCACCCTCGCCCGGCCGGCGACGCGCGGCTTGGTGTGCACCGGCACCGGGGTGCCCCGGCCGCTGCCGTCGTCGGCGCCCATCACCGGCCACCCGTCGGCGCGCCACCGCATCGGCTGGAGATGCACCACCCGCCCGTAGGGCCCGCGGTCCTGGAAGTGCAGAAACCAGTCCTCGCCGCTCGCGGTGGCCACCCACGCCCCCTGGTGCGGCCCGTTGACCGGGGTGTCGCCCTGGGCGAGCACGACGCGGTCCTCATAGGGGCCCCAGACGGAGCGGGAGCGGAAGGCCGACTGCCAGCCGTTGGTGACCCCGCCGGCCGGGGCGAAGATCCAGTACCAGCCGTCCCGCTTGTACAGCTTCGGCCCCTCCAGCGTGGTGTAGCCGGGCAGTTCGTCGCCGTTGACCACGATCCTGCCCTCGTCGAGCAGGGTGGTTCCGTCCGGGCTCATACGGTGCAGCGTCAGGCGGTTGTTGATGCCGCTGCGGCTCTTCGCCCAGGCGTGGATCAGATAGGCGCTCCCGTCGTCGTCCCACAGCGGGCAGGGGTCGATCAGCCCCTTGCCCGGCTTGACCGGGTGCGGTTTGCTCCACGGCCCGCGCGGATCCGTGGCGGTCACCATGAAGATCCCGAAGTCCGGGTCCGGATAGAAGATCCAGAACCTGCCGTCGTGGTGGCGCAGCGCCGGGGCCCACACCCCTTCGCCGTGCCGGGGCCGGCTGAAGTGGTCCTTGGGCTCCAACTCGGTCAGGGCGTGTCCGATGACGGTCCAGTTGACCAGGTCGGCCGAGCGCAGGATGGGCAGTCCGGGGGCGCGGTTGAAGGTGGAGGCGGCCAGGTAGAAGTACTCGCCCACGCGGATCGCGTCGGGATCGGACCAGTCGGCGTTGAGCACCGGGTTCTGATAGCGGCCGTCCCCCAGGTCCGCCACCCATGGGAGCCGCCCCCGCGCCGAGGCCGCCGCCTCCGTGGCTTCCCCGCCCGCCTCGGCCGCCCCGCCGGCCCGGGCCGGCGCCGAGGCATGGGCGGCACCACCGACCCCGCCGACCACCGTCGTTCCGGCCGCCGCGCCCAGGCCGGTCCGCAACACATGCCTGCGACTGTGTTCGCTCACCGTGTCTCCGCACCTCGAACTGGATCGGTCAGGGGCATTTCCGGGGTAAGCGCTTTCAGCGGATGAGTGTGTCAGCGAGGGGCGCCGTGGACAAGAACGCCTGTGCTCGTCCACGGCAACTTTCCGGCGTCCAGGTGCGACAACGGACCAGGAGAACCAACCGAAGGGAGCGCCACTCGTGTTACGCAGGTGGAAGACAGCCCTTGGGGCGATCGCGCTTGCCGCCGTGTCCGGCCCGCTGACGCCGCCCATGGCCGGGGGCGCTGCGGCCGCGGCCGCGGCGGGCGGCAGTACGGTCATGGCACCGGTCGCCTTCCCCGGCGCGGAGGGGTTCGGGGCGCAGGTCTCCGGGGGCAGAGGCGGCGAGGTCTATCACGTCACCACCCTGGCCGACTCCGGTCCCGGCTCCTTCCGTGACGCGGTGAGCAAGGGCCCGCGCATCGTCGTCTTCGACGTGGGGGGCTACATCACGCTCGCCTCGCCGCTGCACATCGCCAGTGACATCACCGTCGCCGGGCAGACCGCGCCGGGCGACGGGGTGTCCACCCGGGGGTACCAGATCTCCCTGTCGAACTCCGACAACGTGATCGTGCGGTACATGCGGTTCCGTCATGGGCTCACGCCGAACCAGAACCGGGACGCCGTGGGGATCGACAGCGGCAGCAACATGATCCTCGACCATGTCTCCACCTCCTGGGGGCGTGACGAGAACTTCTCCATCAACTCGAGCACCAACGTCACCGTCCAGAACTCGATCATCGCCGAGGGCCTGTCCCCGCACTCGTGCGGCGGCCTCGTGCAGAGCGATGGTGTGACGCTGAGCCACAATCTGTATCTGCACAACAAGACCCGCAACCCCAAGTCCAAGGGGCGGCTCCAGTACGTCAACAGCGTGATCTACGACTGGGGTTCGGACGCCTACATCCTGGGCGACTCGGCGGGCGTGAGCAACGCCAACGCCATCGGAAACTACTTCATCAAGGGCCCCTCGTCGTCCGGCGGTCCGTTCTCGCGCGCCAACGCCAACTACCACATCTACGCGGCCGGCAACTTCTACGACGGAGACCTCGACGGGCAGCTCAACGGCCGGGAGACCACGCAGGCGGATCTCGGGCCCGCCACGGTCGAGGACAAGCCCTTCGCGTTCCCGCCGGTCACCGTGGAAACGGCGCAACAGGCGTACCGGACGGTGCTGGCGGGCGCGGGCGCCTCACGGCCGCGTGACGCCATCGACACCCGTCTGGTCGACGATGTGACCCGGCAGACCGGCGCCATCATCAGCGATCCGGAGAGCGTGGGCGGCTTCGGCACCCTGCGCGGCGGCACCCCGCCGCCCGACGGCGACCGCGACGGCATGCCGGACGCCTGGGAACGCGCGCAGGGGCTGAACCCGGCCGACCCGGCCGACGCCAAGGCCACCGGCGCCGACGGCTACACCCACGTCGAGAGGTACCTCAACGGGCTCGCCGACGGCCACCTGCGCTGACGGCCACCTGCGCTGACGGCCTCCGGGCGGGGACATCCGCCGCTCCGGCGGGCGACACACCCCCGTTGAAACCAGTCGCCAGCCTCTAGTCACCAGCCATTCGACGAATCGAGTCTTGGGGCCATGGACCGCAGACATTTCTTCGCTCTGTCCACAGCGACCGCGGCGGGCGCGGCCGGAATCGCGTCCGGAGTCCCGGCCGGAGGCGCCCACGCCGCCGGGCGATCCGGCTCCGCGGCATCCGGCACCGGCGCGGGCGCCACCCTCCCCGGCGAGCTCGCCCTCTGGTATCCGCGGCCCGCCGCCGCGTGGCTGGAGGCGCTGCCCATCGGCAACGGACGGCTCGGCGCCATGGTGTTCGGCGGCACCGACACCGAACGGCTCCAGCTCAACGAGGACACGGTGTGGGCCGGAGGGCCGTACGACCCGGCCAGTCCTCAGGGCCTGAGCAACCTTCCCGAGATCCGCAGGCGGGTGTTCGCCGGGGAGTGGGCCGGCGCCCAAGACCTGATCGACGAGACGTTCATGGGGAATCCGCTGTCCGAGCTGCCCTATCAGACGGTCGGCGAGCTGCGGCTGACCTTCCCGGCCCAGGGCGAGGTCAGCGACTACCGGCGCGAGCTCGACATCGACTCCGCCGTCACGTCCGTGCGCTACACCCAGGGCGGCGTCACCTACCGCCGCGAGGTGATCGCCAGCCATCCCGACCAGGTCATCGCCATGCGGCTGACCGCGGACACCCCCGGTTCCGTCTCCTTCACCGCCACCTTCGACAGTCCCCAGGACGTGACCGGCTCCTCGCCCGACCGGATCACCGTCGCCATCGACGGCTCAGGGGAGACCCGGAGCGGCATCGCCGGGCAGGTGCGGTTCCGGGCGCTGGCCCGCGCCCACGCGGAGGGGGGAGCCGTCAGCAGCGAGGGCGGAGAACTCACGGTGACCGGCGCCGACTCCGTCACCCTGCTGATCTCCGTCGGCACCAGCTACACGGACTTCCGGAACCCGACCGGCGACCACCTCGCCCGCGCCACCACCCCGCTCAACGCCGCCTCCAACGTCCCGTTCGGAACGCTGCGCGAGCGCCATGTCGAGGATCACCGACGTCTGTTCCGCCGGGTGGGTCTCGACCTGGGGGTGACCGACGCGGCCGGGCTGCCCACCGACGAACGGGTCAAGAACTTCGCCTCCGTCTCCGACCCTCAACTGATCACCCTGCACTACCAGTTCGGGCGCTATCTGCTGATCGCCTGCTCACGGCCCGGCACCCAGCCGGCCAACCTCCAGGGCATCTGGAACGACATGCTCAGCCCGCCCTGGTCGTGCCGGTACACCATCAACATCAACACCGAGATGAACTACTGGCCGGCCCCCCTCACCAATCTTCTGGAGTGCTGGGAGCCGGTCTTCGACCTGCTCGCCGACCTGTCGGTGTCCGGCGCGAAGACCGCCCGGACGCTGTACGGAGCGGGCGGCTGGGTCGCCCATCACAACGTGGACGGCTGGCGTGGGACCGCCCCCTGCGACAAGGCCTTCTACGGGACCTGGCCCACCGGAGGGGCCTGGCTGGCGACCGGCATCTGGGACCACTATCTGTTCACGGGCGACAAGGAGGCGCTGGGCAAGCGCTATCCGGTGCTCGCCGGCGCGGTGCGGTTCTTCCTCGACGCCCTGGTCACCGACCCCACCAGCGGCCACCTGGTCACCTGCCCGTCGATGTCCCCCGAGCACGCCCACCACCCGGACGTGTCCCTCTGCGCGGGGCCGACCATGGACAACCAGATCCTCCGCGATCTCTTCGACGGCTTCGTCAAGGCCTCCGAACTGCTCGGCGAGGACCCGGCCGCGCGGGGCGAGGCGCGGGCCGCGCGGGAGAAGTTGCCGCCCATGAAGATCGGCGCCCAGGGCCAGCTCCAGGAATGGCAGGAGGACTGGGACGCCATCGCCCCGGAACAGAACCACCGGCACATCTCGCACCTGTACGGGCTCCACCCCAGCCACCAGATCACCGAGCGCGGAACCCCCGAGCTGTTCGCGGCGGCCCGCAGGACCATGGAGCAGCGCGGCGACGCGGGCACCGGCTGGTCGCTCGCCTGGAAGATCAACTTCTGGGCGAGGCTCCACGAGGGCGACCGCTCCCTCAAACTGCTGGGCGACCTGCTCACGCCCGAGCGCACCGCGCCCAACCTCTTCGATCTGCACCCCCCGTTCCAGATCGACGGCAACTTCGGCGCCACCTCCGGGATCACGGAGTGGCTGCTCCAGTCCCACGCCGGTGAACTCCATCTCCTCCCCGCCCTGCCCTCGTCGCTGCCCGACGGCCGGATCCGGGGGCTGCTGGCCCGTGGCGGCTTCGAGGCGGATCTCGCCTGGAGCGGCGGCGCCCTGGCCGAGTGCCGGCTGCGCTCGGGCACCGGAGCCCGGGCCGTGGTCCGGTCAACGGGCCGGCTGAAGGTCATCGCGCAGGGCACACCGGTGCGGGTGGACCACCCCGAGCCGGACCTCACCTCGTTCGACACCGTCCCCGGACGGACGTACCACCTCGTCCCCGCGTGACGGTGGACGGCCTCAGGGGCGGTCGAGCCTGAGGCGCTCGGCCTTCGGCAGCCGCGCGACCACCAGGTCGTAGGAGTCCTCGACGAGCTCCCGGACCAGCCGGTCCGGGAGCCCGCCGTCCACCGTCACCGTGTTCCAGTGGCGCTTGTTCATGTGCCACCCCGGGACGATCAGCCCCGGGTGCTCACCGCGGAGGCGCAGCGCGTCGTCGGGGTCGCACTTCAGGTTCACGGTGAGCGGGCGGGCGTCCAGGGTCGTCAGGGCGAAGACCTTGCCTCCCACCTTGAAGGCCGAGATCTCCTCGAACCGGGGAAAGGGGAAGTCCTCCACGGCCGCGTTGAGGGAGAGGCAGAAGGAGCGCAGCTGCTCAGGGGTCACACGGATCACCCTAGTCCTCGGCCAGCACCACGACCGTGTCACCCTCCTGGAGGACGAGCGGGGCGGTCTTGGACGGGTTGAGATGGACGCCGTAGAGCGGCGGCTCGTCGCTCTGCCGCGCCAGCCGGTAGCCGATGGCCGACTCACCGCGCTGCCGGGCGGCCTCGACCACGGTGGCGAAGTTCGCCTTCGCGCCCGGGGTGAGATAGCTCGGCGCGGGCTTGAGGTAGATCTCCGACCCCTCGGGGTCGAAGAGGTCGGCGAACACGGCGTACAGATGGCGGTTCTCGGTGAGCTGGGTGAGCAGCAGGCTGATCACCTTGGTGCTGACGATGAAGTCGTCGGCCTTGGTGACCTGCGCGACCTCGCGGTTCGCGTCGTCGTTCATCTCGGTGACGATCGAATACGGGTCGCCGAGCTGGATTTCGATGTCGCGCAGATGGAGGAGGGTCACCAGGGTGCGGTCGTCGGCCCGTCCGGCATCGATCTCGTCGTCCGTCAGCACCACGATGTGCCGATAGGTGTCCAGGTCCAGGGACTCCAGCGACGGCCGGCGGACCGGCTCGCAGTGCTTGTAGCCGACCGTCAGGTTCGCCAGCTCTCCGCTCAGGTCCTCCTCGGGCCGGTGCGGGGCCGCGACATCCACCACGGACCCTGGTTTCACCAGCCGGTCGAGCAGTGAAACGATCTTCGACGCGCGGGGGTTCCAGCCGATCATCAGGGTCCGGTCCGGCATCGGCGACGCGACGTCGGCCGTGGCGATCGCCGAGCGGACGATCCTGGGCCGCTCGCTCGCCGCCTTGATGAGGAGATCGTCCTCCGCGACCAACAGCAGCTGGTCGCCGTTCCCGATGACGGTGTCCATCGGGGGGTTGACCAGCACCTCTCCGTCCGCGCGGTGCAGGCCGATGGGCACGCCGAGCTCAAAGGCGTTCAGGGACTCCCCGTAGGTGGAACCGTCCAGCGAGGGCTCGGCCAACGGGTAGATCTCGTTGCCCATGAAGCTGAGCAGCTCGTTGAAGACGGTGGACAGGCCGGACTGCCGGTGGGACTGGACGATCAACCGGACGGCGATGTCGTCGACGTCGACCACCAGCGCGCTCTCCCCCGCGGCCAAGCGGGCGGCCGCCAGGTTCTCGGAGCTCTGCACCGCCGCCACCACATGCGGGCGCGTCCCGCTCCACACGCGGCTGTTCAGCAGCAACAGCTGCTTGATGACGTCGATGTCGCTGTCCTCCCCGACGGGCGGCAGCACCATGATCGCCTTGGCGGCGTCCGGGCTCACCAGTTCCAGGTCCCCCCGCTGGAGCGGACTGCCGGAACGGCAGATCACCCTCGTCTTCCCGGTGTCGGGGATCCGCCGCCGGATCTCGTCGTCCATGTCGACCTTGTCCCGGTCGGCGAGGATCACCACGCACGAGCGCCGCTCGCTCTGGTTGGCCTCCACCAGCTCGGCGATGACCGTGAAGATCTGCTCCGACCAGCCCAGCACGATGGTGTGCCCGTGCTCGATCAGCCGCGACTTGCCCTTGCGCAGCTCCTGGATCCGGGACTCCAGGCCGGTGGTGATCACACCGATCAGCGCGCTGACGATGAAGATGCCCCCGACGGTCACCGTGAGCATCAGCAGCAGAAACACCGGCCGCCCGGTGTCCCCTCCCATCGTGCCCGGGTCGAGGGTGCGCAGAAGGCTCATCCAGATGACGCCCGGCCAGCCCCCGTTCTCCTCGGTGTCCTTGTGGGCGAAGACCGCCACCGTGCAGGACACCACGGTGATCAATACCAATGAGGCCAGCCCCAGCCAGCCGATCAGCGCCGAGGTGCCACGGTCCATCGTCCCGTCGAACCAGTAACGCAGCCGCTCCCGCAGCCTCTTGCGCATGCCGCACACCCTCCCTGGCCCCTGCCGTCACCAGCCGCGACCGGCTTCATGATCAGCTCTGTACGCCGACAGGGTGTCGTCCAAGCCCCTCACCACGCCAATCGGACCCGCGCCCGACCGCCCAACACGGCGCGCTGCACGGCGCCTTGGGGAGGTCGGCCGCTTGGCCGAAGATCGACTGAGGGCCACCATCCATCTTCTACATCGTTGTAGATTACGACGCGTGGACGGGCTGTGCCCGGCGATTCCCGGCGCCATCGGCATGCCCGTCCGCTTCATGCCACGCCGCGCGTTCACGCACATGTGATTCGCAGTCATTCGCACTAAAGGGGAAACACCTCATGGCCGTGAGCCTGACCAAGGGCAGCAACTACTCCCTCACCCGCACCGAGCCCGGTCTCGCCAGCGTGGTCGTCGGCCTGGGCTGGAAGGTGAACACCGGCCCGGGCGATGTCGACCTGGACGCGAGCGCCCTCGTGCTGGGTGGCAACGGCAGGGTTCTGTCGGACCAGCACTTCGTCTTCTTCAACAGCCGCACCACGCCGGAGGGTTCGGTCCGCCACACCGGCGACAACAAGACGGGCGAGGGCGAGGGCGACGACGAGCAGATCGCCGTCGACTTCAACCTGCTCCCGGCGCAGGCCGAGTCCGTGGTGTTCGTGGTGTCGATCCACAACGAGGGCGGGGCGGCCACCACCTTCGGCCGGATCCGTGACGCGTACATCCGCCTGGTGCACCAGGCGACGGGCGTGGAGATGTGCCGCTACGAGCTGACCGAGGACGCGCACGACCAGACCGCCATGGTGTTCGGACAGCTCTACCGGCGCGAGAGCGAGTGGAAGTTCCGCGCCATCGGCCAGGGCTATGCGACGGGCCTGGCCGGCATCGCCAAGGACTACGGCGTCAACGTGTAACGGCGCCGGCGCGAGTGTCCCTCCTTCCAGCGGTGTTCCCCGGAACACCGCTGGTTCCGTCTCGGCCGACCCGCATCTGCGAGGCCTTCCCTCTGATTGTTCCGCTTCTGCGATGCGAGACGCATCGTAAGGCTGGCACCTGCGGCAGTATGATCGGCGTATGCACACCTATCGGATCGGGGACGCCGCCGCCTTGATGGGCGTCAGCGCCGACACGCTCAGGCGCTGGGTCGACAGCGGCAGGCTGCGCGCCGAGCGCGATGAGCAGGGCCGCCGGATCATCCCCGGGCCGGAGCTGGCCGCGTTCGTACGGGAGCTGAACCGCGCCGAGCGGGAGAGCACCGGCTCCTCGGCGCGCAACCGCTTCTCGGGCATCGTCACCGAGGTGATCCTCGGGGATGTGTCGGCGCAGGTGGAGATCCAGGCCGGGCCGTTCCGTGTGGTGTCCATGATCAGCCGGGAGTCGGCCGAGGAGCTCGGTCTCGAGCCCGGCGTTCCCGCGGTCGCCGTGATCAAGTCGACGAACGTGGTCGTCGAAAAGGCATGACAGGGCAGAGGGAGATTTCCGTGACGACCCGTTCCGCACACCGCAGGACGCGCGCGCTGACGACGACCGCGGCGGGGGCCGCGGCGCTGCTGCTCGCGCTGAGCGCCTGCTCGTCCTCCTCCGACTCCTCCTCGGAGAAGGACTCCGCGAAGAAGGACTCCTCGAAGAAGCTGTCCGGCACGGTCACGGTGTTCGCCGCCGCCTCGCTCAAGGAGAGCTTCACGACGCTGAAGGAGAAGTTCGAGGCGGAGCACCCGGGGACGAAGGTGGCCTTCAACTTCGGCGGCAGCGACACCCTCGCGGCCAGCATCACCTCCGGCGCGCCCGCCGATGTCTTCGCGGCCGCCAGCGACAAGACGATGAAGATCGTCACCGACGCGCATGACACCGACGGCACGCCGACGACGTTCGTCCGCAACCAGCTGGCGATCGCGACGCTCCCCGGCAACCCGGAGAAGATCGGCACCCTGAAGGACCTCACCAAGTCCGGGCTGAAGGTGGCCCTGTGCGCGAAGACGGTGCCCTGCGGTGCCGCCGCGCAGAAGGCGCTCGACGCCTCCGGTCTCAAGCTGACCCCGGTCAGCTATGAGCAGGATGTGAAGGGCGCCCTGACCAAGGTGGAGCTGAAGGAGGTCGACGCCGCGGTCGTGTACAAGACGGATGTGAAGGCGGCGGGCGGCAAGGTCGACGGCGTGGAGTTCCCCGAGTCGGCCGAGGCGATCAACGCGTACCCGATCGCCCCGCTGAAGGACGCGCCCAACGCGGCGGCGGCCAAGGCCTTCGTGGCCCTGGTGAAGTCCGCCGAGGGCCAGAAGGTCCTCACCGCCGCCGGGTTCCTCAAGCCGTGACCGGCCCCTCGGACGCCGCGGTCGACACCCTCACCGGCGGTGGCCGGCGGCCCCGGCGTCCGAGGCGGCGGGCCGGCGGGCGGGGTCTCGCGCCGCTGCCGCTGCTGCTGCCCGCGCTGCTCGGGCTGGCGTTTCTGCTGCTGCCGCTGTTCGCCCTGCTGGTCCGGGCGCCCTGGCACAGCCTTCCGGAGCAGCTGACCAGCCCGGGCGTCTGGGAGGCTCTGCGGCTGTCGCTGGTGACCGCCACGGCCGCCACGGCGGTGGCGCTGGTGCTCGGGGTGCCGCTCGCGTGGCTGCTGGCCCGTACGGAGTTTCCCGGGCGCGGCCTGGTCCGGGCCCTGGTGACCCTGCCGCTGGTGCTGCCGCCGGTGGTGGGCGGTGTGGCACTGCTGCTGGCACTGGGCCGCAACGGGGTGGTGGGCCGCTGGCTGGACGACGCCTTCGGGATCACGCTGCCGTTCACCACGGCGGGGGTGATCGTGGCCGAGGCGTTCGTGGCCATGCCGTTTCTCGTCATCAGCGTGGAAGGCACGCTGCGGGCCGCCGATCCGCGCTACGAGGAGGCCGCCACGACCCTGGGCGCCTCGCGCTTCACCGCCTTCCGCCGGGTGACGCTGCCGCTGATCGCCCCCGGCATCGCCGCCGGGGCGGTGCTGGCCTGGGCCCGCGCGCTGGGCGAGTTCGGCGCCACCATCACCTTCGCCGGCAACTTCCCCGGCCGCACCCAGACGATGCCGCTGGCCGTCTATCTCGCCCTCCAGAGCGACCCGGCCGCGGCGATCGCGCTGAGCCTGGTGCTGCTCGCCGTGTCCATCGCGGTCCTGGCCGGGCTGCGCGACCGCTGGATGACCACGCCGTGAAAGACATCGACTCCACCGCCGGATCCGGTGCCGCCGCCTCCGCCGTCGCCTCCGCCACGTCCGCCGCCCCCGCCGGGGGGCTGGACGCGCGGCTCGTCGTCGACCGGGGCGCCTTCTCCCTCGATGTGGCGCTGACCGCCGCGCCCGGCGATGTCCTCGCGCTGCTCGGCCCGAACGGCGCGGGCAAGACCACCGCCCTGCGCGCCCTGGCAGGGCTGGCCCCGCTCGGCGACGGCCATCTGCGGCTGGACGGCCGGTCCCTGCGCGACACGCCGCCCGAGGCCCGCCCGGTCGGCGTGGTGTTCCAGGACTATCTGCTCTTCCCCCATCTGAGCGCGCTCGACAACGTGGCGTTCGGCCCCCGCTGCCAGGGCCTGTCCAAGGCCGAGGCCCGCGCACTGGCCGCCACCTGGCTGGACCGCATGGGCCTGGCCGGCCACGCCTCCGTCAAGCCCCGGCGGCTGTCCGGCGGGCAGGCCCAGCGCGTCGCCCTGGCCCGCGCCCTGGCCACCCGCCCCCGGCTGCTGCTCCTCGACGAGCCGCTGGCCGCGCTGGACGCCCGCACCCGCCTCGACGTACGGGCGCAGCTCCGCCGCCACCTCGCCGAGTTCGAGGCCGTGGCCGTCCTGGTCACCCATGACCCGCTGGACGCCATGGTGCTCGCCGACCGGCTCGTCGTCATCGAGGGCGGCCGGGCCGTCCAGGAGGGCACCCCCGGCGAGGTCGCCCGCCGCCCCCGGACCGACTACATCGCCCACCTGGTCGGGCTCAACCTCTACAAGGGCCACGCCGACAGCCACACCGTGCGGTTGGCCGACGGCCCCGCCATCACCACCGCGGACGACCTGACCGGCCCCGCCTTCGTCGCCTTTCCGCCCGGCGCCGTCACCCTGCACCGCGACCGCCCCACCCAGTCCAGCGCGCGCAACGTCTGGCGCGTCCGGGTGGCGGGGCTGGAGTCCCACGGCGACCAGATCCGCGCCGACCTCACGGGCGAACTCCCCCTCGCCGCCGACCTCACCACCGTCGCCGCCGCGGAGCTGGACCTGCACCCGGGGGTCACGGTCTGGGCCTCGGTCAAGGCCGCCCAGACCCACGCCTACCCGGCCTGACGCCGAAGGGCGTGAGCAGCAACCCCTGATACATCGGGTGTATCAACCCATCAGTCTTCAGCGCCTCCAGGTTTCCGACGCCTGACACCTTGACGCATCCGACGTATTGGTGATGATTGCCTACGGCGCGCTCCATGTCGCCCGGCCCGCACCCCGGCCGGGCGCGGCGCCCCCGTTCCGCACGTGACCTCACTCCGGCTGGCTCTCACCTGGAAGGGCAGCACCACATGGTCTCGATTCGGCACGTTCTCTCAACTCTGGCCGCGACACTGACACTCGCCCTGGTGCCGCTGAGCGGGGCGGCAACCGCCTGGGCGGACAGCGGACCAGCCCCCGGCCCCGGCGGCCACGGCGGCCGGGGCTGGGTCGGCACCTGGGAGGCCGCCGCGGCCGGCACCGTACCCGCCCTGCCCGGCAACTCGATCCGCAACGTGGTGCACACCAGCGTCGGAGGCCAGGCGGCCCGGATCCGGGTGTCCAACCGGCTCGGCACGGCCCCCCTCGAACTCGGCGCGGCCACCGTGGCACTCCAGGAGGCCGCGGCACCGAAGAGCCCGAACGCCATCGCAGGGACGACCCGCCGGATCACCTTCCACGGCCGGACCTCGGCCACCGTGCCGGCCGGCGAGGACGCGGTCAGCGACCCGGTGCGGCTGCGCGTCCCCGCGGACACCAATCTGCTGATCACCCTGTACACCCCGACCGACTCGGGACCCGCGACCTACCACCGCTCCGCTCTCCAGACCTCGTTCCTCGCCCCGGACGGCGACCACACCGCCGACCAGGACGGCGCCGCGTTCACGGCCACCACGAGCTCCTGGTACTACGTGACCGGCGTGGACGTGCTCAGCCCGCGCACCCCCGGCAGCGTGGTCACGCTCGGCGACTCCATCACCGACGGCTCGGGATCGACGGCGAGCGCCAACCGCCGCTGGCCCGACCGGCTGGCCGCGCGGCTGCGCGAACTGCCCCCGCGCCGGCAGCTGGGCGTGCTCAACGCCGGCATCTCGGGCAACCGGGTGCTGCTGGACGGGACCGGGCCCAGCGCGCTGTCCCGGCTGGACGCGGACGTGTTCTCCCGCAGCGGGGTGCGCTCGATGATCGTGATGGAGGGCATCAACGACATCAAGGGCAACCCCAACCAGACCGACCCCACGGCGTTCGCGGACGCCTACCGCGGCATCGTCGAGCAGACCCACGCGCGCGGCATCCGCGTCATCGGGGGCACCATCACCCCGTACGGCGGCAACGGCGGCTACACCGAGGCCCGCGAGGCCGTGCGGCAGGCCGTGAACGAGTTCATCAGGAACAGCGGGGTGTTCGACGCGGTGGTGGACTTCGATGCCGTGGTCCGCGACCCCGCGGACCCGCACCGCATCCTCCCCGCCTACGACACCGGCGACCATCTGCACTTCAACGACACGGGGCTCCAGGCCATGGCCGACGCCGTCGACCTGGCCGGCCTGACCGAACCGGCCGGCCCGAGGGGCGGCGGGACCGAACCCGTACCGGCCGGGTCGGCGAGGGGCTGAGCGCGCCGGCGTCAGTTCATATCGGCCCGCGTGGCCGACACCTGACCGAGGTCCTCGGCCGCCTTGGCGAGCAGGTCCAGCATGGCGAGTTCGGCGCGGGGCGCGTCCTGGTCGCGTATGGCGTCCAGGACCGCGCGGTGGCTGGGCACGGGGTCGTCCGCGCCGCCGTGGGCGTGCACCAGGCGGTCCCGCTCGCGCAGGCCGGGCTCCAGCAACAGATCGAGGCGGGCGAGGAGTTCATTTCCGGTGGCGGCGAGCAGCGCGCGGTGGAAGGAGGCGTCGGCCTCCTCCTCCGCGGCGGCCCCGCGGGCGTCCGCCATCGCGGCGAGCGCGGCGCCGAGCGCGACCAGATCGGCCTCGGTGCGGCGCAGCGCCGCGCGGTGGGCGGCGGCGGGCTCCACGAGGGAGCGCACGTCGGCGAGATCGCGCATCAGCCGCTCGCCGTCCCCCGCCTCCACGCGCCAGCGGATGACATCGGAGTCCAGGAGGTTCCAGGCGGCCCGGGGGCATACGAAGGTGCCGCGCTTCTGGCGGGCGTCGATGAGCCCCTTGCCGGCGAGGACCTTCAGGGATTCGCGCATCACGGTGAGGCTGACGTCCAGTTCGGCCCCGAGGGCCCGTACGTCCAGGACCTCGCCCTCGGCGAACTCGCCGCCCACGATGCGGGCCCCCAGCAGCCGGACCACCTGGCCGTGCACGCCTCGGCCGGAATAGGACGGCATGGGGGTTCCTCCTCGCAGATCCGGGCGCTCACCCTATCGCGGGCATTAATTATGAATACATCTTGACACTGCCTGTGACACCCGCCGACGATGAACCGTCCCCCTACCGAAAGGCCGGTCCACCGTGCCCGTCGCGCCGCCCGACCACCTGCCGGAGAAACTGACCATCTCCCTGTGGGACTTCAGCTGGTACACCCGTACCGGCCCCGGGGAGCCCTTCGCCGACCTCGACCGCGCCTTCGCGGAGGCCGTGGCGCGCGGATACAACACGGTGCGCGTCTGCGCCATGCCCTTCCTGCTCTTCGGCTCCGGGCTCGACACCAGCCGGCTCCGGCTGGCACCCCTGGGCGGCGGATACGGGCAGCGGACCCGCTGGTACGACGTCGGCGGCAGCACCGAGATCGACGGCCGCGCCCATCTGCGCGCGCTGTTCGAGGCCGCCCGCCGGCACGGCTGCTTCGTCATCCTCTCCAGCTGGGAGTACCAGCAGAGCCCGTCGTTCGGCGGCGACCGCTCCTGGTACGACGCCCTGATGGCCGTCGCTCCCGAACGGCGCGCCGAGGCCCTCGCCGACGCGCTCGCCGACCTGATCGACTTCCTCGCCGTCCACGGACTGGACGACCGGATCGCCTTCACCGAGCTGCACAACGAGGTCCAGGGCGGGCGGCTCACCGAGGGGCTGACGGGCCCCGACACCGTGGTCGCCCTGCGGCCGCGCCTGGAGCGCGGCCTCGCCCGGTTCCGGGAGCGCCACCCCGACCGGCCGGTCACGGTCAACTACGCCAAGGTCCCGGTCGGATCGCTGCGCGGCGTCCCGCGCGACGTGGACGTCGCCGTCTTCCACCCGTATGTCTACGGCGTGCTCGACGAGCTCATCGACGCCTTCGCCCTGCGCGCCCCGTCCCGCCCCTTCCCCCAGGACTTCGCCCGGGAGCACCTGCTGCGCCCCGACGCCCCGGACCTGGCCGACTGGGCGCCGCCCGCCGGCGACCTGTGGCGTCTTGAGGCCACGCTCGTCGGCCGCGAGATCTACGCACACGACTGGTGCGACCCCGTCAAGTGGGACGCCTGGCTGTACGAGCGGTACGCCGTCCACCGCCTCGCGATGGAGCAGCGGCTGGTCACCTGGATCGAGGCCGCCGCCGACTGGGCCGCCGGGGCCGGAGTCCCGCTGGTCTTCGGCGAGGGCTGGATCGGCTACACCCCGCTGCACGGCACCTTCGAGGAGGGCCCGGTCGGGGCCGCGTTCTGCCGCCGCGCGGTCGCCGAGTCCGCCCGGGTGGGCGCCTGGGGCACGGTGGTGTGCTCCAACGCCGCGCCCCACCACCCGATGTGGCAGGACCTCGCCCTGCAACGGGAGTGCAACACGCTGCTGCTGGGCTGACCGGCGCGCTGTGACACACCGGTGACGTGTTTCGGTCGTTTTGGGGGGTGCCCGCGGGGTCGGCCGACGTACCCTGTCGTGCACACAACGGGGGTGTCATGAGCGACAACGATCTGCCGGAGCCGCAAGACGACCAACTTCCCATTCCGCCCGGACCATCAGGCGAAGGGAGGGGCGGGTTCGCCCCGCCCCCCTTAGGGGCCCTGCCGTGCCAGCCCAACATCTACAGCCCTCCTTTCGCGCCCGCGCCCCCGCCCCGGCGCCCGCTCGCCCCCGGCGTTCAGGGCCCGGTGCCGCAGAACCTCGCGATCGCCCCCGCCGTGCTGCGCGGCGCGGCAGGCAAGGCGGACGAGGTGTACAACACCCTGCACCGGCAGGCGGCGTCGTTGGAGGAGCCGACCTCCATCGCGGCCAGGGGCGTGGACGGCCTCCAGGTCGAGAGCGCGCTGAGACGGTCCCACAAGCACTGGGAGGAGCAGGCGGGCACGGTCACCGCCTGGCTCGCCCACATCTCCGAGAGCCTGCGGGCCGCGGCCGACATACATGTACAACAGGACCTGGGCACGGGGGACTCGTTCGGCCAGCAGCAACCCTGGTTACTGCCGCCCGTCGACGACCCGTGCTCCTCGTCGATCTGGAGGTACTGATGGCCAGCTTCTATCAGGAGTTCCGATCGGCCGACTTCGGGGCGCTGGACACCCTGGCCACCAAGTGGAAGGGCGTCCACGACAGGATCAAGGACCTCGATGACAAGGTCCGTGACCAGGTGCTGAAGCCCCTGAAGGACAAGGGGTACTGGGAGGGCATGGCCGCCCCCTTCGCCTGGACGCAGATCGACGACATCCAGCGCCAGGTGACCGCCGCCGCCAAGGTGGCCGACGGGGTCCGCCGGAGCATCGAGGACGGAGCCGGTGAGCTGAAGGTCGCGCAGCGCAAACTCAACGACGCGGTGCGGGAGTTCGGCGAGCAGGGGATGTACGTCAGCGCCAAGAACGCCCAGGTGGTTCTGGCCGAGGGGTGCACCCCGGAGAACTACGACGAGGACGACGTGAGCAAGGTGAACGCCGCCCAGACCCGGCTCAACCAGATCCTGCGGGAGGCGTTCGAGGCCGACCAGAACCTGTCGATCACGCTGATGGAGAACGTCGGCCTGGAGCAGTGGTTCAACACCGGCGAG
This sequence comes from Streptomyces sp. NPDC097640, assembly GCF_040302705.1. Lineage (NCBI taxonomy): Bacteria > Bacillati > Actinomycetota > Actinomycetes > Kitasatosporales > Streptomycetaceae > Streptomyces > Streptomyces sp. NPDC097640. The sequence continues at coordinate 141,209 of NZ_JBEOSB010000019.1, read as the reverse complement.
ATACGCACGGACATCAACCACACCAGCGGCATCAGCACCGACCGCTATGACACGCTCGGCCGGGACATGAACGGCCTCGACCCCTTCCCCTCGACCAACCACCTCACCCCGCGCACCCTCGCGGCCAACTGGATAGCCGGGACGGGGGACGACCACTACTCCTTCTCCCAGCACGACGCGTTCGTCGAACAGCTCCGCGAGAGCGAGAGCATGGACAGCATCCGGAGCCAGACGCTCGCCGGGTGGCAGGCGGGCAGGGGGGAGGGCCAGCTCGCATACCGGATCTCCGGCAAGTCGCTCCCCGACCAGGTGACGACCTTCATCGGGGACATGGCCGCCATGTCCGGGATCGACAATCTGTGGGGCGGCGACACCAACGAGGCGCAGTCCCTGCTCGGCTCGTACAACGTGGACTACGTCGTCAAGGGCACCGACCCCGATGGCAGGCTCATCGTGCAGTACACCCTGCGCAACGACACCGACATGGAGTCGTTCCTGCCCGGCTACCAGACCTGGCAGCGACGGTTCAACCATGACTCCGGGCCGACGGCCGACATCCAGGAAACCATGGTCTGGACCGAGCGCATCGACCCGGACGACCGCTAAGCCGCGGTGAGTTCGCCGAGCAGGCCGAAGGTGAGGGCGTCGACCGGGCGGGGGTCGGTGGCGGTCTCCTCGCTGAAGGTGTTCACCATCATCACCACCGCCGAGCCGCTCTCCCGGCTGAAGGCGGCACAGGTGCTGAACCCGCCTGTGCCGCCGGTGTGCCAGGTCAGGGTCCGCCCGCCGGGCAGCGGGCTGAGGTGCCAGCCGAGCCCGAGCCGCAGACCGCCCTCGGCAGTGAAGTGGGGGCGCTGGGTCAGCTCGATGGCGGCCCGCAGCGGGGAGCCCCCCGGGTGGAGCTGTGCGTCCAGGAAGCGCACCATGTCGTCGGCGGTGCTGTACATCGAGGTGCCGGCCGCGCTGAGCACGGGGTCGCGCCAGTCGGGGACGGGCTCTCCGGCGAGGTGTCCGACCGCCTTGCGGGCCGCCATGTCGGGCCGCAGCGCGGTGGTGGTGTCCTTCAGGCCGAGCGGCCCGGCCACCCGGCGGCGCAGCATCGTGTCCACGGCGTCGAAGGCCAGCGCCTGGCCGAGGAGGCCGACCCCGAGGTTCGAGTACGCGTACTGGCTGCCCGGTTCGGTGGCCAGGGTGGTCTCGCCGAGGCCGCTCGACAGATCGTCCAGCGTGTAGTGGGCGTACGGGTCGTAAGGGTCCGCGCCGGCGAGCAGGTTCGGCGGCAGCGAGGGCAGGCCGGAGCTGTGGGTGGCCAGATCGACCAGGGTGATCGGGCGCGGCCCCCGGTGCGGGACGGGGAACCCGGTGGGCAGGGTGAGCGGGGCGTCGAGGCGGGTGGTGCCCGCGCACACGGCGCGGGCCAGGGCCGTGGCGGTGAGTGTTTTGGCGATCGAGCCGAGCTGGTAGACGGTTCCGCCGTCGGGCGCCGCGCCGCCCGGGCCCTCGCCCGCGCCCGCCACATGGCGCCGGCCGCCGTGGATGACCCCGCAGACCGCGCTGGGGCTGCCGGCCTCCAGCGCACGGGTCACATACCGCCGCACCAGCGCGGGCAGGTCGGGCCGGTCGTCGGCTGCTGCGGCGTTGCCGGCCAGCAGCGTTCCGCCCGCCGTCGCCGTCGCCACGGTGAGGAACTTTCTCCGCTGCATGGTCACTCCCCTGTCGATCGGATTGCCGTGGACACCACCGTGGACAGCACGACGAGCAGCGGCACCACCCGGCCCGCGGGGACCTGGTAGTGGCCACGGCCCTCGGCCTGGAGCCAGCCGGTGGCGGTGAGTTGTTTGAGGTGGTGATAGAGCTGGCCGGTGGTGTGCAGGCCCGCGACCTCCTGGAGCTCCGCGGCGGACCGGGTGCCGCGGAGCGCGGCGCGCAGCAGCGTGAGCCGGCCGGGGTGGCCCAGGGCGGCGAGCGGTGCGGCGCACTCCGACCAGTCGGCGTCCAACAGCCTTTCGGTGGCGGCGCCTTGCTGCCATTCGTACGTCTCGCCCGTCGGCAGTTCGAGCGCGCCGGTGAACAGCACTTCGCCGGGGCCGGTGAGGCGTTGCCGCAGGCCCTCGAGGGCCCAGAACACCTTGTCCCGCTCCGTCTTGGGCTCTGCCTCCAGCCGCGAAACACGCTCTTCGAGCGCGGCGACCCGTGTCTCCAAGGACTCACCAGCCATAGGACGGAGATTACGTTATTCCGGAATAGCAGAGCAACTCGCATACTGCGCCCCAGCTCAGCGAGTCCGCACGACCAAAGACACCAAAGTCCCCCGAGCAAAGGTCGGATGAAAGATTGTTAGGAACCTTGACAGTCCTATAGGGCCAGCCCATCGTGAGAGGTCCGCACCGCGTGTGTCATCAGTTGACATCCTCAGAAGGAAACCAACGAACATGACCGAACACGCTCCACGCCACCTCAGCCGCCGGGCGGTACTCGGCTCCATGACCGCGGCCGCCGTCGGCACATCTCTCGTTCTGGGCCGGGAGGCGTCGGCCGCCCCGCGGGCGCCGCAGCTGCTCTGGCACCCGGACCCGTCCAGCGCCGGGCTCAAGGCCTTCGAGGGCATCGAGGCCGACCGCGGAGGCGCCCACCCCGACCGGGAGTATGTGACCGTCGAGGGAGGTGATCACTACCGCTTCAACATCTGGAAGGACGACCGGGACACCACCGGTGACGGGGACCGTCAGCGCACCGAGTCCAAGGGCATGGTGCAGGACGGCTCGAAGCTGAAGATGCGCGACGGCGAGACATGGACCATCAGCTACGAGATGTTCATGCCGACCTCGCTGCACGGCACCAGCAAGTTCACGCACATCTTCCAGACCAAGACACCCGTGGACAACGGGGGCCCGTACGTCACCCTGGACCTGGGCCGCAGCGGCAGCACGGAGACGCTGCGGGCCCGCGCGTACGCCAACTCCGGGTCGCCGGACATCGCCTCGACCAACCTGTCGCCGCTGCGCAACAAGTGGATCACCATCGAGTGGACGCTCACCATCGGCTCGAGCGGCAAGGCGGGGTTCGTGGCCCGCAAGGGCACCGGCTCCGGGGCCCCGGTGGCGGTCCAGGGCAGCATGTCGGGCGTGAAGATCCCGGATCAGGACGATTACGTGCGGCCCAAGTGGGGCATCTACCGGTCCGTCGAAAGCGCCTCGTCGGACATCCTCGACACCTATCTGCTCTTCCGCAACTTCAAGGCGTCGAAGGGCACCTGAACCTCCGGGGGCGGAGGAAACCGGTGAATGTGGGGTCGGCGGCAGCCGGCCCCACATTTCCATGTGCGGGCGAACCACTCAACGATCGCTCGCGCTTGGGTTGAAGGGACCAAAGGGCCCAACGGCCCTCTTGTGATCCGGCGTGTGCTCGGGAATCCTCGACAGGGCGTTGAGCGGGAAAGCGGAGCGGAGATTTTTTTCTGCACCCTGTTCACTTAAGCGAGGTGAAGGGTTCATCATGCTCTCCATCACCAAAGAGTTTCGCTTCTCGGCGAGCCACCGGCTGGATCATTTACGGTCCGGCCATCCGTGCGCCCGACTGCACGGCCATAACTATGTGGTCGTCCTGGAACTGTCCGCGGCGCCGGAAGATCTCACCCGTCCGGGCTTCGTCCGGGATTACGGCGATCTCTCCGCCTTCCAGAAGTGGGTCGACGAGACGCTGGATCACCGGCATCTCAACGATGTGCTGGACGGGGTGAATCCCTCCGCGGAGAACATCGCCATGTGGCTTCACGAGAGGTGGGTGAAGGAGTTCCCCGAACTCACCGCCGTACGCGTGTCGGAGACCCCCAAGACCTGGGCGACCTACCGTCCCTCCCCCAACGGGGTCGACGCGCCCCTCTGACGGCGGACCGGGACCCGATCCTCGACGGAGGACACGAAAGGGGGTGGTGGACGTGACGGCACCGAAGCTCGTGGTCAACGAGATCTTCGGGCCCACCTAGGGCCGTACAGGGAGAAGGGCCCTCCACGGGCACGTCCTGCGCCTTTCTGCGGCTGGGAGGCTGCAATCTGGACTGCCGCTGGTGCGACACTCCGTACACCTGGGACTGGAAGGGCGTCTCGGACACCGGGATCGCCTACCGCCCGGCCGAGGAGCTGCACCCGTTGGACCCGGACGACGTGACGCGGCGGCTGCTGGACTTCGGCGTCGGCCTGATCGTCGTCTCCGGCGGGGAGCCGCTCAACCAGCAGAGCAGGCTGCTGCCGGTGGTCCGCGCGCTGCGCGGGGCGGGGGTCGCGGTGGAGATCGAGACCAATGGGACGGTGGCCCCCGAAGACGCGCTCACCGCGACCGGAGCGCGGTTCAACGTGTCGCCGAAACTCGCCCACTCGGGGGTCGCCGAGAATCGCAGGATCGTGCCGGAAGTGCTGCGCGAGTTCACCCGGCTTCCCGGCACGGCCTTCAAGTTCGTCTGTGCGGCGGCCTCCGACCTGGAAGAGGTGGACGCGCTCGTCGCGCAGCACTCGCTGAAGAACATTTGGATCATGCCGCGCGGACAGTCTCCCGAGGAGATCGGCGAGGGCATCCGCACGCTCGCGGACCAGGTCGTCGGACGGAAGTGGAATCTGTCCGGACGGCTGCATGTGACCATATGGGGCAGTAAACGAGGTGTTTGATGAGCAGTGGAATAAGCGAATTGCCGGGGAGCAACCGGATCGACCGGAGCGCGCCGCCCCAGGATCCCCTGGAAATACTCGCCCGGCAGCTTCTCGTGGAGATCGGTGAGGATCCCGAACGCGAAGGGCTGCGCGACACGCCCGCCCGCTACGCGCGTTGGTGGCGTGAGTTCACCGAGTACGCTCCCGGCTCGACCGATACGGTCTTCGAGTCCAGCTGTAGCGGTGATCTGGTGGCCGTCTCCGGCATCCATGTGTGGTCGCTGTGCGAACACCACCTCTTACCCTTCTCCTGCCGGATGACCATCGCCTACCTCCCCCGCGGACAGGTCCTGGGCCTCAGCAAGTTCGCCCGGATCGCGCACCAGCACGCACACCGGCTCCAGTCGCAGGAGCGGCTCTCGCAGGACATCGCGGACGATGTCGAGAAGCTCGCCGGCTGCCCGGACGTCGCCGTGATCGGCAAGGGAGAGCATCTGTGCATGGCCATGCGTGGCATCCGTACCCCCGCCACCATGACCACGGCCGTGTGGCGCGGCGCGCTCCAGGACAGCGCCCGGCGCACCGAGTTGCTCACCCTCACCAGCGAATCGTTCCGCGGCCCCGGCTCCTGAGCGCCCGGCCGCCCCAGTTGAGAAGGGACACAGACCTCGTGCGGACAAGTGAACCTCCACGGACCGGGCTGAGTTTCGACGATGTCCTGCTGGTGCCCCAGCGCACCTCGCTGACCAGTCGCCGCCAGGCAGACACCGCCTCGGAGCTGCTGCCGGGCGTCGTGCTGCGCACGCCCGTCATCTCGGCGAACACCCAGTGGTGCACGGGCGACCGGATGGCCGTGGCCATGGCGCTGAGCGGCGGTCTGGGCGTGCTGCACCGGATGCAGACCGTGGAGCAGCAGCTTGACCACCTGGACGCGGTCAAGGCGCACCGGTCCGAGGAGGGCGCGGCGCCCGAGGCCACCCGCGCCGCCGACGGACGGCTGCTGGCCGGCGCCGCGGTGGGGGTCACCGGCGACTGGCGGGAGCGCGCCGAGCGCCTGGTCGAACACGCGGTGGACATCCTCTTCGTGGACGTCGCCCACGGCCACAGCGACCAGGTGATCGAGGCGGTGGCCAAGCTGCGGGCCGCCTACCCGCGGCTGCCGCTGGTCGCGGGGAACGTGGGCACGGCCGCGGGGGTCGTGGACCTGGCGGAGGCCGGCGCCGATGTGGTGAAGGTGGGCATCGGACCCGGCGGGGTGTGCACCACACGGCTGGTGGCCGGCACCGGAGTCCCCCAGCTCACCGCCGTCATGGACTGCGCGGCCGCGGCGGCCGAACGGGGGGTGGGGGTGATCGCGGACGGCGGCATCCGGGAGTCGGGCGACATCGCCAAGTCGCTGGCGGCCGGGGCACACGCGGTGATGCTCGGCTCCGCGCTGGCGGGCGCCGACGAGAGCGCGGCCACCCCGGTGACCCGGGACGGGCGCTCGTACCGGGTCAGCAACGGGTTCGTCTCCCTGGGCATGAAGCTGACGCTGCGCCATGCGGCGGGCGAGAGGATCACCCGGGAGGAGGTCGACGACTATGTGCCGGAGGGCACCGAGGCGACCTTCCCCGCCACCGGCCCGGTGGCCAGGACGCTGCGCCGGCTCATGGGCGGTGTGCAGTCGGCGATGAGCTATTCGGGGGCGCGGGACATGGTCGGCTTCCGGGAGCGCGCCGAGTTCATCCGGGTGACCTCCGCGGGCCGGGCGGAGAACCGCCCGCACGCGCGCGAGCGCTCGGAGCAGATCGACATCGACCATGTCTCCCGGGCGGTGGGCGATGAGTGAGTCCGGAGACACGACGCCCCCCGCGGTGGCCGGTGAGCGGCCCGGCATGTGGTCCCGGCAGGGGCCGTACCTCCTGGACTGGGCCTCCTTCGGGGAGCTGATGGCGGACCTCGCCGCACAGGTGCGGGACGAGGGCTTCCGGCCGGACGCGGTGCTGGCGGTGGCCCGCGGCGGTCTCACCCCGGCCGGCTTTCTCACCTGCGCCCTCGACGCGCCCGTCCAGCACACCATCCGGGTGCGCAGGACCGCGGACGACACCCGCTACGCCGCCAAGCAGGCGCCGGTCATCGACATCGGCTCCCCGCCCGAGCTGGGCCCGGGAGACCGGGTGCTGGTGGTGGACGACATCGTCGGCACCGGCTCCACGGCCGATGTGGTGCTGGCGTATCTGGCGGACGCCGGGGTGGCGCGGTCCGATGTGCGCTTCGCCGCGGTGGTCCGCAACCACCGGTCCGGCTATGTGCCCGACTACTGTCCCGCGGTCATCGACGACTGGATCGTCTTCCCGTGGGAGACCGACCGGGAGAGCACGGCGGACTGCCGCCCCCTCCCGGCCACCGCGCGGACGGGGCGCCGATGACGGCGGGAGGCCCGCGGGGGCTGCCCGGCCGCGAGCTCGTGCCGGTGGAGAGCGCCGCCGAGGTGTCCCTGCCCGCCTGTTACGACGCGGTGGACCTGTACACCTGTGACACCCCGCTCAGCCGACGGGTGGAGGTGGCGCGCACCCTCGCCGAGTTCGAGAAGGCCCTGGGGACACGTCCGACGACGGTGTTCACCCGGGTCGCGGAGTGTCCCGGCGGGCGGGTGCTCGGGCACCCGTATCCGCGGGCGGTGCTGCTCGCCGCGCTCGGCACCACCGAGGAGAAGCGCCTCGAGGAGATGTCGGACCGGCTGGCGGGCCCCGCGCATCCCGTACGAACGTCCCAAGGCGGTCACCGCCGGGAGGAGTTGGGCGGGCTGCTGCACGCCCTGCCGATCCTCCAGCACCGCCCGGGCGACGCCGGACCGTACATCACCGCGGGCGTGGGGGTGACGACCCGGCCCGACGGGAGCGGCGTCAACCTCGGCTTCTACCGCATCCAGGTGGTCGCGCCCGACGAGGTCCGCATCTTCCTGGACCCGCGCACCGACGGCCACCGCAATCTGCGGGCCTGGCTGGAGAGCGGACGGCCGATGCCCATCTCGGTGTTCCTGGGCGCGGATCCCGCCATCAGCGTGGTGGCGGCCTCTCGGCTGCCCGCCGAGGGCGACGACTACGAGATCGCCTCCCGTCTGCTGGGGCGCCCGCTCGGCCTCGGCGGCAGCCCTCCGGTGCCGGACGACGCCACCCATGTCATCGAGGGGCAGGTGCTGGCCAGGGACGAGGTCGAGGGCCCGTTCGGCGAGTTCAAGGGCTATTACGCGGAGGCCCGCCGCAGCAATGTGATGACGGTCGGCCGGGTGGCCGCCGTGCCGGGCGCGCCGTTTCCCACCATCGTGGCGGGGGCCACCTCGGGTCTGACGCTGATGAGCTTCCAGAACGAGTATCTGATGTACGCGCATCTGCGCGGTCGGGGGCACTCCGTGCGCTCGGTACGCTACTCGCTCAAGGCCAGGGGTGAGTTCGTGGCGTACATCGAGTCCGACGAGCCCAGCCAGGAGCTGGTGGCGGAGGCGATGGCGTTCGATGTGCGCTCGAAGGTGATCATCTGCGGCCCGGACCTGTCGAATCCCGGACAGGCGCTGGCCACTTATGGCTTCACCACGCGCACGGAGCCATATCACCGCAAGGGAAGGGTGGAGGGCGAACGCGTGGGCCTGGCCTTGGTCATTCCGCCCGAGGGGCGGCCCACCGAGTACTGAATGAGGACATCAGCATGAGCCGTTTCGACCGTGTGCTGCCCGCCGCCTTGCTGGTGGTGCCGGGGCCCGGCCGTACCGTGACCTTCGTCCACCAGCTGAAGGGGCCGTACGCCGGGAGCTGGCTGCTGCCGGGCGGGGGCATCGAGCCGGGCGAGGCGGCCTGTGACGCGGCGCGGCGGGAGGCCCACGAGGAGACCGGCATCCTCGTGGACTCCTGCTCGCTCTTCGCCGTCTACGAGTTCACCGGCGCGTGGGAGCAGGGCGACTACCACCTGCTGATGTTCGCCTGCCTCGCCGACCGCGCGTATGAGCTGCCCGAGGGCTTCTCGGGGCACAACGTGGGCGAGGTCCGCCAGGGGAGCATCGACGACTTCCCGATGCACTCCACGGATCTGAAGATCCTCACCGACGCCGGGCTCGCGTCGTACGACCATGACGTCATCGAGCGCGCCCTCGCCGCGGACGGCATCGCGATGCGCGCGCACCGGGTGGCCTCCACTGTCAGCTGCGGCTGAATCTCGCCTCGCCGACGAGCGCCGGAGACAGGGAGTGGCAGGTGGTCTGCGGGCACTCGATGGTCACCCGGGCCGCGCGCAGCCCCTGGGCCAGAGCCTCCCGCGGTGTCTCGCCGTTCACCAGGGCGACGACGAAGGCCGAGGCCAGCGCGTCGCCGGCGCCCGTGTCGTCGGCGCATACGCCCGGCTCGGCCGGGAGGTGCACCGGCCCGGGGCCGGTCGCGGTCGCCAGGGCGGCCCCTCGGGCGGCGTCGGTGACCACGACCACCTCCGGGCCCCGGCGCAGCAGCAGACCTGCCTGCTCGGCGGGGCGGGCCGGCGCGCCGGGGTCCTGTCCCAGCAGGGTGCGCGCCTCCTTGGCGTTGAGGACCAGCACGTCGTAGCGGGGCAGCAGATGGGCGCGCGGGCCGAAGTCGGCCTGCCGGGTGGGCAGGCAGCACACCGGCACCGCGTGTCGTCGTGCCTGTTCCGACACCCACACCATCAGGTCCTCGTCGAGCCCGCCCTCCATCACCACCGCACCCGCGGTGGCGATGCTCCTGGCCAGCTCCGGTCCGCACAGCGCCTTGAAGAGGGCCGGGTCGGGCAGCGCGATGCGCGCGGAGAGCTGTGAGCCGTTCGTATCCAGCGTGACGTCGAACCGGCCGACGCCCTCGGCGGCGCGGCGTAAGTGGAGGGCGACACCCAGCCGGGACAGCGCGCCCTCCAGCTCCGCCGCGTCCGGGCCGAATCCGGACAGGCCGACGAAGGTGACCGGCAGGCCGAGCCGGGCCGCGTTCGTGGCGATATTCCGGCCGATGCCGCCGTGGTGCCGCTCCACGGCCCACACCGTTTCACCGTGGGCCGCTCCGCGACCGAACAGCCCGGCGGCGAAAAACTTACGGTCCATCGCCAGCGAGCCGAGCACAAGAATGCCGGAGCGCGGCGCGGCCCCATCCTCTGCTGCCACCATGTCGAGCGATCCTCCCCTGAGTTTCCGCACGATGTATGCCGTTGACCGATTCGTCGACCCGTAAGGAAAGGGCTTTGACCGATGGGCAGGAAGAGCGACACCACTGATACCGCTGACGCGGGGATTCCGGAATCCGGCGAGCAGAACAAGCATGTCCATGGGCAGCGCACTTATTGGTGGAATTTCACATTAATTTACCTGTCGGGGGTCATGGCCGCCACCAGCATCGGCCGGATCACCCCCGTATCCATCGACCTCGAGAGCGACTTGGGACTGTCGCTGGGGCAAGTCGGCCTGGTCGCGTCCTCGGTCACCGCGGTGGCCGCGGTGCTCGGTCTGGCCGTGAGCTTCGCGCTGCGCCCCCTTGACCCCCGGCGGACGCTGATCGGCGGTCTGGTGGTGATGGGGCTCGCGGGGCTGCTGGTCTCCCGGGCCGGCGGCTTTCCGCTGCTGCTCGGCGGGCGGCTGGTGGAGAGCGTGGGCTATGTGGTCGTGGTGATCGCGGCCCCCGTGCTGATCCTGGGGCTCGGCGACAACGAGCACCGCACGGTGTCGCTGGCGATCTGGGGCACCTTCATGCCGGTGGGCCTCGCGCTGGGCGCCTTCGGCGGCGGGCTGCTGTCCGGGGGGTTCGGCTGGCGGACCTCCCTGGCGGTCGCCGCGGCCGCCACCCTCGTGGTGGCCGGTGTGGCGCTCCGGCTGCCCGGGGCCCGCGCCGCGGACGCGGATTCGGACTCGGACACGGACACGGACTCCGACTCGGACCGACCGGAATCGGCGAGACCCGGCGCGGACGGACCGGCCCCTGAGGGTTCGGGGGTCACGCGATCGGGGGACGGTGCCGGGTCCCCCGCCCTGCGGGCGCGCGCCCGCAGGCTCGCCCGTCCGGTGGCGCTCGGCGCGGGGTTCGCCACCATCAGCGCCACGATCGTCACCTTCGTCGCGCTGTACCCCACCTATCTGCACGACGAGTTCGACGTGCCCACCGCGGCGGCCGGGACGCTCACCGGAAGCGTGTCCTTCGCCGGGGTCGCGGGGGGCTTCGCGGCGAGTGTGCTGCTGCGCCGGGGGGCGCCGATGAAGTACCTTTTCACGGCTGCTCTGTTGATGCCGGCCGGCGCCTTCGCCGCCTTCGGGGCGACGGGCGGGCTGGGCATCTCCATGACCAGCGCGGTGCTGATCGCGGTCACCAACGAGTTGGTCGTCGCCACCGTCTTCGCGGCCCTCCCCCTCGTGGTGAGGACCAGCGCGGACGTCGGCGTCGCCAACGGCCTGGTGGCCCAGCTCGGCAGCGTCGGATCGCTCGCGGGACCGCCGCTGGTGGGTCTGGTCGTCACCGCGGCGGACGGGTGGTGGGCGGTGGGACCGACGCTGCTGGCCGGATGCGCGATCGGCGTCGTACTGCTGCGGGCCGCGGTGGGCAGGGAACGGCAGGCATGACCGGTTCGGGCGGGAAGGGTGAGGAACAGCATGACCATCAAGTACGTCGTCTTCGACTGGGCGGGAACGCTCACTCCGTGGCACACGGTGGATCTGGCGGGCATCTGGCTCGAGACCGCGCGCGAGATCGACCCGGACGGCGCGCCGGACCTCGCCCAGCGGCTGCTGCGGGCCGACCGGGACCTGGCGGCCCGCTGCCGGGACACCCAGGGCTCGGCCACCCTCGACGAGGTGTTCCGCGCCGCGGAGGTGGTGCCGGATGGCACCGCGATCGCGGCCTACCGGCGGGCCTGGGAGGAGCACACCTATCTCGACCCGGAGGGGGCCGAGCTGCTGAGCACGCTGCGCGAGCGGGACCTGGGCGTCGGCGTGCTGTCCAACACGCTGTGGTCGGCCCAGTGGCACCACGAGATCTTCGAGCGGGACGGCGTCCATGACCTCATCGACGCCGCGGTGTACTCCAGCGAGGTGCCCTGGACCAAGCCCAACCCGCTCATCTTCGAGCTGATCGCCGAGCGCCTGGGCGCCGACGACCCCCGCGCGTGCGCCTTCGTCGGGGACCGGCTCTTCGAGGACATCTACGGTGCGCGGCAGGCCCGTATGCGCACGATCTGGGTGCCGCACAGCGAGATCCCCGACGAGGAGCTCGGGCCGGATTCGGCGGAGCCCGACGCCACCGCGCACACCCTCAAGGACGTGCTGACGGTGCTCGACTCCTGGGCGGCTCAGCAGCCGTCCCGCTGACCTCGTACGCCGTGTCCCACCCGGCTGGGACACGGCGGTTAGGGCCCGGCGGGGGCCCGAGGGGGCGTCAGAGGTCCCACGCGCGGTCGGCGGCCCACTTCTCGAGGGTGTGCCAGCCGACCCCGGGGTGGTCGCGGTGCAGTCCGTCGATGTCCACGTCCAGCCCGGTCTCCTGGAAGTAGCGGAACATGGCGGCCAGGTCGTCCGAGTAGGTCTCGGCGACCGCCAGCGGCACCTCCTGGAAGCGGATCTCACGGCCGCTCGCGGCGCTGATCGCGGCGGCGATCTGTTCGGGGGTCCGCCACTGCGAGGCGATGTCGATCCGGCGGCCGGCGAACTCCGCCGGACGGGTCAGCGCCAGGGCCGCGAAGGCGCCGATGTCCCGCGCGGCGATCACCGGCAGCGGGCGCCCGGGCGGCATGGGCAGGGGGAAGACACCCTCGCGGAGCGATCGCGTGGTCCAGCCGTTCGCGTAGTTCTCCATGAAGGCGCCCGGGCCGATCACCGTCCACGGCATATCGAGGGTGGCGAGGTGCCGCTCGATCCGCCACTTGCTCTCGAAGTGCGGGATGCCCGTGGACCGGTCGGCGTTGGCGGCCGAGGTGAACACGGTGTGCCGCACCCCGGCGGCGGCCGCCGCGTCCAGCAGGGCGATCCCCTGGCGCACCTCGGCGGAGAGGTCGCTGCCGAACGGCGTGGACATCGCGAAGAGCGCCGCGCTGCCGGCGAGCGCGGCCGCCAGCGAATCCTGGTCGTCGAAGTCGGCCCGGACCACGTCCACGCCGAGCACCCGCAGTTCGGCGGCGGCGGGCGAGGCGGGGTCGCGGGTGAGGGCGCGGACGGGGCGGCCGAGGCGGAGCAGCGCACGGGCCGTGGCGCCGCCCTGGGCGCCGGTGGCACCGGTCACGGCCACCGGAAGCTGATCAATTATCTGTGTCACGCAGAGAAACATAGGGCGCAGCGACTGCGTGACGCAAATAATTAGGCGACCGGTCCGGCCGTAGGATGTCTGCGCGGCGCAGCGGCCGCGGGGCGCATCCGTCCGCGGCCCGCACGAGACGCCCCACTTGGAGACGGAGAGGCGCGGGAGGCCCTGCCCATGGCACGCGAAGATCTGCTGGCGGAGCTGGGGCCGGAGTCCCGGCGCTACATGGCCTCGTACATCCTGTTCAACCAGGCGGTGGCGGACCATCTGGGGATGCACCCCACCGATCTCCAGTGCCTCAACCTCCTCACGCTCGAGGACGGCCCGGTCACCACCGGGCGGATCGCCGACCTGACCGGGCTGACCAGCGGCTCGGCCACCCGGCTGGTGGACCGGCTGGAGAAGGCCGGCCAGGTCACCCGCCGCCGGGACGAGAAGGACCGGCGGCGGGTCCTGGTGGAGGTGGTGCCGGGGGCGCTGGAGCGGTTCGGCGCCGTGTGGCGGGAGCTGGGCGCCGGCTGGGAGGAGCTGTTCCACGAGGACGGCGAGGCCGATCTCGCCGTGCTGCTGCGGCATATGCGGCGGACCACCGAACTGGCGCGCCGCCAGATGGCCCGGCTCGCCGAGCGGCCGCCCGTGACCTGACCCGACGGGGCCGCGGACTCTACTACAAACACCCCGTTGTTTCGGAGCATTGCCGGATTTCCCTCCCCAAGGCTGAACGGTGCGTAACCTCGTCGTCACTGGCGAAACGCCGCCGGTGCGACGCGGGCCACGCTGGAGGGGAGCCGCATGCCCGGAATCGACGAGTGTCTGCTCGAGGCCATGACCGTGCACGGTGCGCGGGGAGCGGCCGTAATCGAGTGGACCAGCGGGCTCGCGCTCGGCATGGTCGGCGAGACCCGGGGCGGCGACCCCGAGGCCACCGCCGCGGAGACCGCGGAACTGGCCCGCATGGCCGCCGAACAGACCGCGTTCGCCGCGCTCATGGCAGACGACACAGGCACGGACACGGGCGCGGAGGACGAGGCGGCCGGGGCGGCGCCCGTGGAAGACGTCATCGTCACCACCCGCACCTGCTACCACCTGCTGCGCTTCGTCGACACGGCCTTCGACAGCGGCGTCTTCCTCTATCTGTGGCTCGACCGCCAGGAGGGGAACCTGGCGTTCGCCCGGATGCGGCTGCGCGATCTGGCCCGGCGTCTGGCGCTCATATGACCTCCGGCAGAGCCCATCGCGCTCCCGGCCTCGCCGAACTCGCCGCCGAGCGGGCCAGTGGCGCCCTGCTGTGCGACGCGGGCACGGTGTATCTGACCGAGGGCCGGGTCATGCACGCCGAGAGCGCCGCGGCCCCCGGCATCGATGTGCTGCTGACCGTCTGCGGGCGGCTCACCGCCGACTCCTGGCGGGAGGCGGTGGACCGGAGGGAGGCGTTCGGCGGCGTCGGCCGGTGCCTCGTCGACACCGGCCGGCTGTCGCTCGCGGAGCTGGAGATCTGCCACCTGGGCGCGCTGTTCGACGCCGCGTACTTCGCGCTGGGCAACGACAGCCGTCCGCGCGGCTTCTACCGGGGCGCGGCCCACTGGCTGGGCCCGGTGCGCCCGGTGGACGCGGGCGCCGTCGAGCGGGAGACCCTCCGCCGCCAGGAACTGCTCGCCGATCTGTGGCCGTATCCGCAGGTCGACCAGGAGCCCGTGGTGGCCCGCCGCTCCGACGCCCACGCCCCGCCGGTCACCCGCCGCCAGCGCTCGGTGCTGGCGCTCGCCGACGGTGTCCGCACCCCCGCCGCCATCGCCCGGGCCCTGGGGCGCCCCGCCTTCCACACGCTCGTCGACATCCGGCGGCTGGCCGCCGCGGGACACGTCGTGACACCCCGGCCCCGCACTCCCCCGCCACCGACCCCGGGCCGCGGCCCCGCCGCGGCCGTCTTCGCCGACCCCGACATCACTCTGCTGCGCCGGCTCCGTGACGCCTTGGAGGCACACCTGTGATTCCCCCGACCGCCCGGCCCGCCCGGTGACCGGCCTCATGAGACGCACCCTGCGGCAGCGCACGGAGCGGCAGCGCACGGAAAGGAAGCAGCTGATGGCCGCCGAGCCCGAGGTGCTGGAGGAGCTCAGGCGGCTGCGGGCGCGCGTCGCCGATGTGACCGGGGCCCTGGCCGCCACCAGCGACGGCCTGGTGCTGGCGCACGACACGGCCGCCATCGAACCCGAGGGGGTCGCCGCGCTGACCGCCGCGGCCCTCGGGGTGGCGCGGTCGATGGCGGAGGCCACCGGCCGGGGGGCCTTCCGCGAGCTGCTGGTACGGGGCGAGGACGGCTACGTCGCCACCTACGCCGCGGGTCCCGCGGCGGTCCTGACCGTGCTGGCGGACGGGCGCACCAACGTCGGCCGGCTCCATCTCGAGGCCCGCAGGGCGGGCGCGCGCGTCGCCGAACTGGTCGGCGACGCACTCGGCCAAGCCGAGCAGGCCTGACCACACGGTCCCCTCCCACCTTGGTTTCCCCCACCGCCGCGACAGCGGCACCGGCACCATCCGGACACCACTCACCGAAAGGAACTGCCACGATCATGGCGAACACCCAGACCGCGCTCAAAGAGGCGATGACGAGCATCGAGGGCGCGCTCGGCGTCGCGCTGGTCGACTACTCCAGCGGTATGGCCCTGGGCACCCTGGGCGGAGGGAAGGAGCTCGACCTGACGGTGGCCGCCGCGGGCAACACGGATGTGGTGCGCGCCAAGGTGCGCACCATGGAGCAGCTCGGCCTCAAGGACAGCATCGAAGACATCCTGATCACCCTCGGCAGCCAGTACCACCTGATCCGGCTGTTGAAAGGGCGGGACAGCCAGGGGCTCTTCCTCTATCTGGCGCTGGACAAGAACCGGGCCAACCTGGCGATGGCCCGTCATCAACTGCGTAAGATCGAGGCCGATCTGGAGGTCTGACCCGAAAGCCCACCCGGCTTCCGGCCCGGAACCCGTCCCTCGGGCCGGCCGCCGGGTGGGTGGCCCGCCGAGGAGGAACACGCGTGAGCCCACAGCCCCAGGACGACCAGGTCGCCGCGGCCGCCGCCGTGCTCAAGGCCGCGGGGGTCGCCGACGCGGACGCCGCGCAGTGCACACCCCTGACCGGCGGGACGTACAACACCGTGGTGCGCGTCGACCTCGACGACCGCCGGCAGTGGGTGGTGAAGGTCCCCCCGCCCGCACAGACCCCCGTACTCGGCTACGAGCGGGACATCCTGCGGGGCGAAGTGGTCTTCTACACCTCGGCGGCCGAGGTGGCGGACCTCCCGGTGCCGGAGATCGTGCACAGCGAGCTGGACCCGCACGCGGCCTGCGGGCCCTATCTGATCAGCACCCTCCGCCCCGGCGCACCCTGGAACCAGCTCGCCAGGGCGATCGGGGACGACGAGCGCCGCCGCCTCAGGGAGGAGCTCGGACGGCTGGTGGCCCGACTCCACACCGTGACGGGAACCGCCTTCGGCTACCCCGCCGAGCCGTTCGGCCCCCTGTCCGCGAGCTGGCGGGAGGCGTTCACCGCGATGACGGACGCGGTGCTCGACGACGCCGAGCGGTACCGGGCACCGCTCCCCGTGCCACCGGCCCAGGTCAGGAAGCTGTTCGCCACTGCGGCGGGCGCACTCGACGACGTGGTCCGGCCCGCCCTGGTCCACTTCGACCTGTGGGACGGAAACCTGCTGCTCGACGGCGAGGCGGGGGCCCGGACCCTCAGCGGTGTCATCGACGGCGAGCGGATGTTCTGGGGCGACCCCGTGGCCGACTTCGTCTCGTTGGCGCTGCTCGGAAGCCTGGAGGAGGACGCGGACTTCGTGGCCGGTTACGCAGAGGTCGCCGGCCCTCCGCGCTTCGACGCCTCCGTGCGGCTGCGGCTGGCGCTCTACCGCGCCTATCTCTATCTGATCATGCTGGTGGAGACGGTGCCCCGGGGATATCCCCCCGAGCAGTCGGCCCGCACCCACCAGCATGTGACACCACAACTCCTCGCGGCCCTGCGGGACATGGAGACGATCCGCGCCTGACACCCGTACCGCCCCGGCGCCGTTTCGGCCCCGTGGCGCCGCCGTCACCGTCGGTGTCCGCCGCCACCGCATACCGCGGCGCCGTCCCAGGTGCGACGCTGAGAGGAGACGCCACTCCTCGGAGACCACCGCACCCGGGAGGAGGGCCCGGAGATGACGCACCACACCACCGAACACGAGGTCGGAACCCGCCCGAGCACCTTGGGCACACAGAGTGAGGAGGACCGGCTGCGGCTGCTGGAGACGCATGTGCAGACCCTGGCCGACGCGGTCCGGGCGCTCGCCCAGGGCCTGGAGAACATCCCGACGCAGGACACCGCCGCCGCCGCGGAGGCGGCGTCCCGCGGCGCCCGGCTGGCCCATGAGCTGCTGCTCTCGCAGAGCCTGTAGCACCCCGTCCACCGCCGGGGTGTCCCCCGCGGGGCGCCCCGGCCCCGGGGGCGGCAACCTATCCGGCCGGAGCGGCGACGTAGAGCCGGGAGCCAGGACGGACCGGTGAAGGGATGGGCCCAGGTGAAGGTCAACAAAGCCGTGACGGTGCTGCTCGGCGCGGTGTCCATGGCGGCGGTGAGCGCGCCGCAGGCGTTATCCGCGACATCCGCGACGCCCGCGGCCGACGCGCGGCTGATCGTCGTGGCCGTCGGCGGGCACGACACGGGCGCGGGCACCCTCGAGGACCCGCTGGCCACCATTCAGGCGGCGGTGGACCGCAGCGGCCCCGGCGACACCATCGCGGTGCGCGGCGGCACCTACGAGCTGACCGACAACATCACCATCGCCACCTCCGGCAAGGCGGGCAGCCCCATCACGCTGACCAACTACTCCGGGGAGCACGTCGTCATCGACGGCGAGCGGCTGCCCGCCAGCCACACCCCCGTGGGCGGCTCCATCCCCCGGGCCGAGCGCGGCGCGATCCACCAGGAGGCCTCGTACTGGCGGATCCAGGGCCTGGAGATCATCCGCGGGCCGTACGGGATCTACTGCGCCGGCTGTAACGACAACGAGTTCACCGGGCTGACCACGCGCGACAACTACGAGTCCGGTTTCCAGCTCCAGGGCGCCTCCAGCCGCAACCTGATCACCAACCTCGACTCGTACGGCAACCACGACCCGCGCAAGAACGGCGAGAGCGCCGATGGCCTGGCCATCAAGGAGGGCCAGGGCGAGGGCAATCGGGTCCGCGGCGCCCGGCTGTGGAACAACGCGGACGACGGCTTCGACGCCTGGCAGTTCACCTCCGCGATCAGCATCGAGAACACGATCGCCTACGGAAACGGGTTCAACCGGTGGAACTTCCCCGACTTCACCGGTGACGGCAACGGCTTCAAGATGGGCGGCGGTGGCGACGTGGACCCGGCGGCCGACCACTCCCTGCGCAACTCCCTCGCCTTCCGCAACGCGGCGCACGGCATCACCGACAACGGCAACCCGGGCAACCTCGCCATCACCCGCACCACCACCTACCGCAACGGCGGCAGCGGCTTCCGGACGGACCGGTCGCACGCCACGCTCGACGCGAACCTCTCCCTCCTGGACACCGAGCCGGTCCACCTCGGCAGCTCCACCTCCAGGGGCAACTCCTGGGATCTGGGCGGAGTATGGAACGAGAGCTCGGTGCGGAGCACCGACCCGGCGACGATCACCGGTCCGCGCGCGGCGGACGGCTCGATCCCGTCCTCGCCCTTCCTCGTCCCCCGCGACGGCTCGGCCCTCGGCGCCCGCTTCTGACGCCACGCGGACACCGGGCTTCGGCAATGCGTTAATCCGGCCCGCCACGGGGGACGAGTGTCCTTGGGGACGGACGGACCGGCCGGAGGCGGGGGGACGGATGGAACACGGGGCGCGCAAGATCGAGCGGTCGGCGGACCCCGACGGAGCCTCCGACTGCCCGGTGCGGCGGGGCCCCGACGGGGTCTGGCAGGTGCGCGGATACCCGGAGGCGCGCGCCGTGCTGCGCGCCACCGGCACCGTGCAGGCCGGTCTCGGCATCGAGACCGTGGAGAACCTGCCGTCGGGGCTCCGGCGGCCGGTGCTGTACCGGGACGGCCCGGAACACCGTGAGCACCGGCGGCAGACCGCCCGGTTCTTCACGCCCCGCCGCGTCGACGAGCGGTACCGCGAGGTCATGGTCCGGGCCGCGGAGGCGCAGATCGGCAAGGTCCGCGCCGCGGGGCGGGCCCAGCTGGCCGATCTGAGCTTCCATCTGTCGATCGAAGTGGCCGCGTCCGTGATCGGTCTGACGGAGAGCCGGCCCGGCATCCGGCACCGGCTGGAGCGCTTCTTCCCCGAGAAGTTCGGGCGGCCGGGGCTGACCAGCCTGCACGGGATCCACTGGCTGCTGCGCCAGACCGCGAACTGGCTGCGGGTCTATCTGGCCGATGTGCGCCCGGCCGTGCGGGCCCGCCGCCGGCGGCGCCGGGACGACCTGATCTCCCATCTGCTGGACGAGGGGTGCTCGGCGGGCGAGATCCTCGGCGAGTGCCTCACCTTCGCCGCCGCGGGGATGGTCACCACCCGGGAGTTCATCAATGTGGCCGCCTGGCATCTGTTCACCGACGGCGCGCTGCTCGCGCGCTACCGGGGCGCGGACGAGGCCGGCCGGCTCGCCATCCTGCACGAGATCCTCCGGCTGGAGCCGGTCATCGGCCGGCTCCGCCGCCGTACCACCGCCCCGCTGGAGCTGGACGGCGGCGACGGCACCGTGACGGTGCCGGCCGGGGCGGTGGTGGACGTGGACATCGAGCGCGCCAATGTCGACGCGCGCGCGATGGGCGGACGGCCGGAGCGGATCTGCCCCGGCCGCCCCGTGTCCGAGGGCTCCGGCGCGGCCGGGCTGTCCTTCGGGGACGGCCCGCACAAGTGTCCCGGCGCCCATATCGCGATCCTGGAGACGGACATCTTCCTCAGCCGTCTGTTCGCCCTGCCGGGAATCCGGATGGCGGCCGCGCCGGAGGTCGGCTTCAAGGACGAGATCGCCGGCTACGAGCTGCGCGGCTGCACCGTCGCGTGCCGGGTGTGAGACCGGCCCCCACCTGAGCGTTTGTCCGCAGATCGCCCCTCCGCTCACGCCTCGGCCCAGGGCCTCCGATGCCCTTGCCAATGTTTTGGCAAGCGTTGACAAGGTTGCGCAAGGGTGACGACCATGAAACATGCCGTTCACCTCCCCCACTCCGTCGCACCAGGAGCGGAGTCCCCATGACCCCCACCCTCACTGATGTGGCCAAGCGCGCCAATGTCGCGCTGTCCACGGCCTCCCGCGCGTTCAGCGACCCCAACCGGCTCGGACCGCAGACCCTGCGCAAGGTGCTGACCGTCGCGCAGGAGCTGGGCTACGAGCCGCCCGTGGCGCGCACGGCCGAGCCGGCCGCCGACGCGGGCACCGCCACGGTCGCCGTCGTCGTACCCGACATCGCCAACCCCGTGTTCGGGGCCTTTGTGAAGGCCGCGCAGGGTGCGGGCTGGCGCCGCGGGCAGACCGTCGTGCTCGCCGACACCGACTTCGACCCGGACCACGAGCGCGAAGTCCTCGCCCATCTGCGCGAGCAGGCGGACGGGCTGATCGTGTGCTCGCCCCGGCTCGACGGCGAAGAGGTCCTCGACATCTGCGGCCGTACGCCCGCCGTGCTGGTCAACCGTGAGACCCCTGGCGCGGACTGTGTGCTGGCCGACGCCACCCAGGGCATGCGCCAGGCCGTCGAGTACCTGGCCGCGCTCGGCCATCGTCACATCGGCTACGTCCAGGGCATGCAGCGCTCCTGGTCCAACGCGCAGCGCGTGGAGCTGATCCGCGCGGAGAGCGAGCGGGCCGGGCTGGAGCTGACGCTGCTGGGCTGGCAGTCCGAGACGGTGGCGGGCGGGACGGCCGCGGCGGCCGGTGTGCTGGCCTCGGGCGCCTCCGCGGTGATCGCGCACAACGACCTGGTGGCGCTCGGGGTGGTCTCCGGCGCCCGGGCGCTGGGGGTGAGCGTCCCCGAGGAGCTGAGCGTGATCGGCATCGACGACATCCCGTTCGCGGAAGTGTCGCAGCCGTCCCTGACCAGCATCGCGGTGCCGATGGTGCGGGCCGGTGCGCTCGCCCTGGAGCTGCTGGGCAAGGTCATCGGGGGCGAGCGGCAGACCCCGCGCACCCTGCGGCTGCCGACCCAGCTCATCGTGCGCGGCTCGACCGGCGCGGCCCGTACCCGGCCCGACGGGCACGGTGCCGTGGCGGGCCGCGCGAAAGCCGAAAGGAGCGGATCATGACCGCCGACACACTGACCGTGGTGGTCGTCGACCCCAATCTCGACCCGCTGCGCGCCGAGTTCGAGGCCGCGCTCCCGGACGGGGTGTCCGTCAGCTGGCCGGACGCCCGGGACGGCGCCGCGGTCGAGGCCGCCCTGAAGGCGGCGGATGTGCTGGTGTCGGGGAAGTGCGACCGCCGGAGGGCCCAGATCGCCACCCGGCTCCGCCTGGTCCACGCGGCGGGCGCCGGAACGGACGGGATCGACATCGCCGCGCTGCCCCCGGGGACCCAGGTCGCGAACACCTTCCACCACGAGGACTCGATCGCCGAGTACGCCGTCTCGGCCGCCATCCTGCTGCGCCGCGGCTTTCTGCGGCAGCACGAGGCGCTGCGCCACGCGCGGTGGGACTCCCCCGCGTACGACCCGCGCTCCCCCTGGGTGGACACGCTGGGCGCGGCGACGGTCGGGTTCATCGGCTTCGGACACATCGGCGCGCGCTGCTGGCAGCGGTTCCGGGCGTTCGGCGCGCGGGGCGTGGCGGTCACCCGGCGCGGCGAGGTGGACGCGGCGGCCGAGGGGCTGGACTGGTCCGGGACCATCTGCGACCTCGGCTCGCTGCTGGAGGGCTCCGATGTGGTGGTGGTGTCGGCGCCGCTCGTTCCTGAGACGACGGGGCTGATCGGCGCGGCCGAGCTGTCCCGGATGCGCCCGTCGGCGGTGCTGGTCAACGTCGGGCGCGGCCCGGTCGTGGACGAGGACGCGCTCTACCGCGCCCTGAGCGACCGCGCGATCGGCGGGGCCGCGCTCGACGTCTGGTACCGCTACCCGGCCGACGGACACTCCGCGGCCCCCAGCAGCCATCCCTTCGAAACGCTGGACAACGTGCTGATGACACCCCACTCCTCGGGCCTCACTCGCGAGACCTTCGCGCGCCGGGCCGAAGACATCGCCGCCAACATCGGCCGGCTGGCCGCGGGCGAGCCGCTGCGCAACGTCGTGGCGGTGGCGCCGTGAGCCGCCCGATGCAGGCCGGGACGCCCGGGAGCGACACCATCGTCGCGGTCGATGTGCTGGTGACGAGCCCGGGCCGCAACTTCGTCGCGCTCAAGATCACCACCGCGGAGGGCCTGGTCGGCTGGGGCGACGCCACGCTCAACGGCCGTGAGCTGGCGGTCGCCTCGTATCTGCGCGACCATGTGGCGCCCCTGCTGATCGGCCGGGACCCGGCGCGGATCGAGGACACCTGGCAGTACCTCTACCGCGGGGTGTACTGGCGGCGCGGCCCGGTGACGATGACCTCCATCGGCGCGGTGGACCTCGCGCTGTGGGACATCAAGGGGAAGGCCACCGGTCAGCCCGTGTACCAACTGCTCGGCGGCGCGGTGCGGGACCGGATCCTGACCTACACCCACGCCAGCGGCTGGGACCTGCCTGAGCTGCTCGACTCGGTCGACGCACGGCGCGAGCAGGGCTTTCTCGCGGTGCGGGCGCAGAGCGGCGTCCCCGGTCTGGACACGGTGTACGGGGTGACCAGGGGTGGCCCGGGGTACGAGCCGGCCGGGCGTGGCGTGGCTCCGGTGGAGGAGGTCTGGGACACCGACTCCTACCTCCGGCACGCGCCAGGCGTGCTCGCGGGGGTCCGCGCGCATGTGGGCCCCGAGCTGGCCCTGCTGCACGACGCCCACCACCGGCTCACCCCCGGCCAGGCGGCCCGGCTCGGGCGCGCGCTGGAGGAGGTGGACCTCTTCTGGCTGGAGGACGTCACCCCGGCGGAGAACCAGGAGGTGTTGCGGCACGTCCGGCAGCACACCACCGTGCCGCTGGCGATCGGCGAGGTGTTCAACACCGTCTGGGAGTGCCAGACGCTGATCACCGAGCAGCTGATCGACTTCGTCCGGACCTGTGTGACCCACGCGGGCGGGATCAGCCATCTGCGGCGGATCGCGGCGCTCGCCGAGATCTGGCAGGTGCGGCTCGGCCCGCACGGGCCGTCCGATGTCTCGCCGGTGGCCCTCGCGGCATCGCTGCACGTGGGCCTCGCCACCCCCAACTTCGCCATTCAGGAGTACATGGGCTACGAGCCGGTCGTGCACGAGGTGTTCCGCCACGCGTGGAGCTACGCCGACGGCCATCTGCACCCCGGCGACCGGCCCGGACTCGGGGTCGAGGTCGACGAGGAGCTGGCCGCCCGGTTCCCGTACGAGCCCGCCTACCTGCCCGTCGCGCGGCGCCGCGACGGCTCGATGACGGACTGGTGACGATGCGATCGACGACTCTGCCCCGCCTCGGCCGGGCGACCGTTCCCCCGGCCGCGCCGGTTCTCGCCCGGCCACCGGCCGAGACCGGCATCGTGCACCTGGGCCTCGGCAACTTCCACCGCGCCCACCAGGCCGTCCACACCGCGGCGGCGCTGGCCCGGACCGACGGCCCCTGGGGCATCCTGGGCGTCGCCGGCCGTTCCACCGACGTGGTGCGGGCGATGCGCGAGCAGGACCTGCGCTACGCGGTCGTGGAGATCTCCCCCGGCCGCACCCGGGTCACCGTCCCCGCCGTGCACACCGGGGCGCTGGTGGCCGCGGAGCAGCCGGACGCCGTGCTCGACGCCCTGGCCGCGCCCGGCACGGCCGTCATCACCATGACGGTCACGGAGCACGGGTACACCTTCTCCCCGCGCACGCACGGGCTGGATCTCGACGCGCCCGCGGTCCGCGCCGATCTGCGCGGTGACACGCCACCGCGCACCACCATCGGGCGGATCGTGCGGGGGCTACAGCGTCGCAGCCGGGGCCACGCCCGGCCGGTGACCGTCCTGAGCTGCGACAACCTGGTGGGCAACGGCGAGTTGACGAGGCGGCTGGTGCGCGAGTTCACCGAGGCGCTCCCGGCCGCCGAACGCGACGAGCTGGTGCCGTGGCTGGAGAGCTCGGTGGCGTTCCCCGGCTCCATGGTGGACCGGATCGTGCCCGCCACCACCGACGCCTACCGCGACGCGGTCGCGGCCCACCTCGGTGTGCGCGACGCCGTGCCGGTGCCGGCCGAGCCGTTCTCCATGTGGGTGATGGAGGACCGGTTCGCCGCCGGTCGTCCGCGCTGGGAGGCGGCCGGGGCGCTGTTCACGGCGGACGTCGAGCCGTACGAGCTGCTCAAGCTGCGGCTGCTCAACGGCACGCACTCGCTCATCGCCTATCTGGGCGCCCTGGACGGGCGGGACACCATCCCGGACGCGGTCGCCCGACCGTTCATCGCCGAGGCGGCGCGGAGCGTGCTGTACGAGGAGTACCTGCCGAGCCTCACCGTGCCCGCCGACATCGACCTCGACGGCTATGTGGGCCAGCTGTTCGACCGCTGGGCCAACTCCGCGCTGGGCCACCGCACCCGGCAGGTCGGCTCGGACGGCTCGGTCAAGCTCCGTCAGCGGGTGCCCGACCCGGCCCTGCTCCAGCTGCGCGCCGGGCGGATGCCGCACCATCTGGCGCTGACGGTGGCCGCCTATCTGTGCTGTGTGGCGCCCCCGGCCGGCTTCTCGCCGGGCCCGCACGCCACCGCGATGGTGGATCCGGCCCGGGGATCGCTCGCCGCGGTCGCCGAGCGGGTCCGCGCCTCGTCCGGGGCGGCCTTCGTCGAGGCCGTTCTGGAGGGCGGGCTGCTCGGCGACGGGCTGCCCGAACACCCCGCGTTCGCGGCGCGCACCGCCGAACTCATCGACATCATCGTGCGATTCGGCCCGGCCGCCGCGGCGGCCGAGGCCCTGCGGGCCGGCGCCAAGGCCGTGGCCCCCCTTCCCGTCGGGACCGCGGGCCGCCCCGGCGCCTGAGCGCCGTCCCGCGGATCCCGATCGCCTGTTCCGGCCACGCGGCTCAGCCGCGGGCCGGAACAGCGACCCACCCCGCCCGTTCCCGGCCGCCGGCCCCTGGCCGGCGCCTCGGCGAACCCTCGCTCATCCCCCTTCTCCGGCTCCCCGGGCCCCCGGCCCGGGGCCGGTCCCTCCCCCGTCCCCCTCACCCCTGCTCTGCCCTGCCCTGAAACCGCTCCGGAAATCGATCCGTTCAAGGAGGCATGGATCATGGACAACACCCCGCGCACCACCGCGCCCCCGCCCACGACGACCACCACCGCCCCGCCCGAGGAGACACCCGCCGACCCGGGCGCGGTACGTCGTGCCGCCTGGGCCGGTCTGATCGGCACCGCCCTGGAACAGTACGACTTCGTCATCTACGGCACCGCCTCGGCCCTGATCTTCAGCGATCTCTTCTTCCCGAATGTGTCGGCCTCCGTCGGCATCCTCGCCAGCTTCAGCACCTACGCGGTCGGCTTCGCCGCCCGGCCGCTCGGCGGGCTGTTCTTCTCCCGCTACGGGGACCGCCTCGGCCGCAAGTGGGTGCTGGTGGCGACGCTGCTGCTGATGGGCGGCTCCACCCTGGCGATCGGCCTGCTGCCGACGTACGGCCAAGTGGGCCTGCTCGCCCCGATCCTGCTGCTGCTCTGCCGCATGGCGCAGGGCTTCGGCGCGGGCGCCGAGCAGTCGGGAGGCGCCACCCTGCTCACCGAGACGGCGGCCACCGGACGGCGCGGCAGACTGGCCTCCCTGGTGATGACCGGGGCCGCGCTGGGCACCGCGCTCGGCGCCGTGGCCTGGATCCTCGCCCAGCGGCTGTCGGAGGACGCCCTGATGAGCTGGGGCTGGCGGCTCGTCTTCGGCAGCAGCCTGCTGGTCACCGTGGCCGCCATGGTCATCCGGCGCAAGCTGCACGAGAGCCCCGTCTTCAAGGAGCTGAAGCAGCAGCACGAGCGGCCCGCGTCACCGGTGAAGGAGGTCTTCCGGCACGGCCGGAAGCCGACCCTCCTGGTGCTCTTCATGAACTTCGGAATCAGCACCCAGTCGTACACGTACCAGGTGTTCATGGCCTCGTACCTGGTGTCCTCGGTGGGCGTGGACAAGGAGTTCGTCCCGGAGGTGCTGCTGCTGGGCGCCCTGTGCGGCGGCGTCGCGGCGGTCTGCTTCGGCACGCTCTCGGACCGCTTCGGGCGGCGCCCCGTGTACTCCCTGATCGTCGGCGCCCTGGTGCTGCTGCCGACCCCCACCTTCGTCGCGCTGAACTCCGGCTCCAAGGTCGCGATCACCGTGGCCATCATCATCGGCTTCATCCTGGCCTGCCAGGGCGCCGTCGGTGTGCAGATGAGCTACTTCCCCGAGCTGTTCGGAAACCGCTACCGCTACGCGGGGGTCACCCTGGGCCGCGAGTTCTCCTCGGTGATCGGCGGCGGGGTCGCGCCCCTGATCTGTTCCGCGCTGGTCACCGCCTTCTCGGGGTCCTGGATCCCGGTGGCCGTCTATATGTCGCTGGTCGCCGTGGTCAGCCTCATCACCACCCGGCTGGCCCCGGAGACCCTGGACCGGGACCTCAACACCCCGCTCGACAGCACCGATCCGGCCGGGTCCGCCCCGCACAGCGCGCGCACAGAAAGGACCCATCTCTCCGACAGTTTGGCCGACTAGCGTCGCGGCCATGTCGGAACACCACTCGGCAAGCCCCGCGGCCCGCCCCGCGGGCGGATCCCCGGCCGCGACGGACGACGCCCTGGCGCGGGCCGCCGTGCGGGCCCTGGTCGCGCAGGCGGAGCTGACGCCCAAGCCCGGCCTCGCCGACGCCCGCGATCTCCAGGCCCGTTCGACCGGCACGGACCTGCTGGCGCTGCGCTGGTCGGCCAAGGCGCTGGCGCCCGCGTTCGCCGCCATGGCGGCGGCCGCCCGCCGTCCCGGCACACCGGCGCGGGCGCTCCGCGAGGAGTTGGGCGCGATCGGCCGGGGAGCCGAGTGGACGATGTCCCGGGCCTGCGGCGGCCCGGCCGCGGGCCCGCACCGCGGGCGCTCTGGGTGACGGGGCTGCTGGTCGCGGCCGCCGCCCTGGAGCCCGGCGCCCCGCCCCGCGAACTGCCCGCCGCGGCCAAGCGGATCGCGGCCCACCCGGACCGGCGCGCCCCGCGCAGGCCCTCGCCGGGCTCGCATGTCTCGGCCACCTATGGCGCGGCGGGCGCGCGGGGCGAGGCGCGGGCCGGCTTTCCGCATGTACGCCGCGCCCTGGACGCCCTGTCCAGGGCGCGGGGTGCGGGGGCGGCCGAGCCCCAGGCCCGCCTCGACGCGCTGGTCACCGTGATGAGCACGCTCCAGGACACCGGGCCGCTGTACCGCGCGGGCCCGCACGGGCTCAGGCGGGTGCAGGACGGGGCGCGCGCCGTGCTGGAGGCGGGCGGCGCGGCGACGGCCGAGGGTGCGGCCGCCCTGGCCGCGCTGGACGCCGAGCTGCGCGAGCTGGGAGTGGCGCCCCGGGGCAGCGCGGCGGTGCTCGCCGGGGCGCTGTTCCTCGACGGCCTCCCAGCGCCACTGGCCCATCCCTCCAACAGCCCTGTCTGATCGGACCTTTCAGCCACTCATCGCCGCTGCATCCCGTCACCTGCGAATTCACCGCCTCCCTGAATTGCAATAGGTCGGAGGTCTTCCCTACCGCCGAGCCAGCCTGCACTATGCCCGGTAGTTCACAACCAGGTATGGGAGGCATGTACGTGACCTCAGCGACGGGGAACGGAATCTCTCGGCGAGGTGTGATCGGCACGGCCGCCGCCGTCGGGGCCGGGGGCTGGCTGACCGGATCCGGCACGGCGTGGGCCGCGCCCGAAGAAGCCGCCGACCGGCCGGGAACCACGCATGAACGGTTGGTGCGAGCCGCCGCCATGCGCTGGCGCCGGCTGCCGGGCGACTGGAAGGACGGCCCCTTCCTCGGCAACGGCCTGCTCGGCGCGCAGGTCTACCGGGGCGCCGCGCCCAACTCCGTGAAAATCATGGTCAGCCACGGCCAGGTGCAGGACCAACGGCCGCAGTGGCGCGCCCCGTACGGCTTCTCGCGGCTGCCCATCGGCCACTTCGACCTCACGCTCGCCGGCGAGGTCACCGATATCGACTGGACCCTCGATCTCTGGGACGCCGAGCTGCGCGGCACCGTCACCACGACGCGGGGCAGCGTCCGCTTCTCCATGCTGGTGCACAACTCCCGTACCGCGCTGCTGATCTCCACCCGGCCGAGCGCGGGCGAGCGGTCCGCGGCCTGGTCGTTCACCTGGATGCCCGCCATCTCGCCCCGGCAGAAGGACCGGCCCGCGGACTACACGGGCAACCCCGACGCCCGCACCGGCTCCGCGGGCGACACCCACTACGTCCAGCAGCCCCTGGTCGCGGGCGGCGGATGGGCCACCGCCTGGCGCGAGCGGCAGGTGGGCACCGGCCGGCTGCTCGCCGCGCACATCGTCTACCGCTTCCCGGAGGACCTGGACGGGACCACCGAACTGGCCGTCGCGGAGGTGGCCCGTACGCTGGCCGCCGACCCGGACGAGCTGGTGCGCGGCCACCGCGACTGGTGGCACCGCTTCTACCGGCGCAGCCTGCTGTCCGTGCCCGACAAGCGGCTTCAGGACTTCTACTGGATCCAGCTCTACAAGGCCGCCTGCGCCACCCGGGCGGGCGGACCCTCGATGTCCGAGTGGGGGCCGTGGTACCCGGAGACCGGCGGCAGCTGGACCGCGGTCTGGTGGAACCTCAACGTCCAGATCGCCACCTGGCTGATCCAGGGCTCCAACCACCTCGAACTCGACTCGGTCACCTCCACCTTCAAGGACTTCGAGAAGAACCTGCCGCTCTCGGTGCCCCCGGAGTACCAGGACGGTCAGACCTACGCCCTGGCCCACCCCTCCGACTGGACGCTGCGCCCCGGCGCCAAGACCGTCGGCATCCCCGGCACCTCCACCAAGACCGACAACAACGGCAATCTCATCTGGGCCATGCACAACATCTGGCTCAGCTACCGCCACACCATGGATGTGCGGATCGTCCGGGACGTCCTGTACCCGATCCTCGTCAAGGCGGTGAACTTCTACGACCACTTCCTGCACGAGGGCGGCGACGGCAAGCTGCATCTGCCGCTGACCCGGTCGCCCGAGTGGGCGGACGCCGAGGACTGCACCTATGACCTCTCGCTGCTCCGCTGGGGCTGCGCCACCCTCCTGGACTGTCTGCGCGTGCTCCGGACCGACCACCCGCGCGCCGGGCGCTGGCGGGAGATCCTCCGCCGTCTGGTGGACTACCCGCGCGACGCGACCGGGATCATGATCGGCGCGGCCAAGCCGCTCACCGAGTCCCACCGCCACTTCTCGCACATGCTGTGGCTCTATCCGCTGGGCGAGCTGGACTGGGACCGGGCGGGCGACCGGGACATCATGCGCACCACCTTCGACCACTGGGTCAGGGACCGTGCCCTGTGGGCGGGTTACAGCTACGGCGTCGCCTCCTCGATGGCCTCCCGGATGGAACGGCCCGAGGAGGCCCTGGACTTCCTGACCTTCTTCACCGGCGGCAACGTCATCAACAACGCCTGGATGACCGCGAACACCATGTATGTGGAGGGCGGCAACCTCGGCACCGAGAGCCCGCTGACGGCGACCCAGTCGATCCTCGACATGGCCGTACAGAGCCATGGCGGCGTCGTACGGGTCTTCCCCTCCATATCGCGGCGCTGGCCGGACGCCTCCGTCCAGTCCCTGCGCACGCAGGGCGCGTTCCTGGTGGACGCGGACCGCTCGGGCGGCCGGACCCGGTGGGTACGCGTCCACAGCGAGGCGGGCGCGCCGCTGGTGCTGGCGCACGGCATCGAGGGCGCGGTCGACGTACGGGACGGGCGCGGGCGGCGCCTGCGGTACCGGGAGACGGCGCCCGGCCGCGTCGAGATCCCGCTCGGCCGGGACGAGACGGCGGTGGTCGTCCCGCGCGGCACCCACCCCGACCTCGACCCGCGCGAGGTGCCGGCCGTCGGCGACGCCAAGCCGTGGGGGCTGCCCGACTGAGCCGTGACGCGGCCGGCGGGCGCGACAACTTCCTCCTCATTCGGGACAGTTATGCCGGACAGTTATGCCCACCCCGTGAAGGCGCGGGGTGGGCGGGCGGCTTACGATCCTTGCGAAGACGCGGTGCCGCGTCGATCAGCGCCCTGAAGGCCCTGAAACGCCCTGAAATCGAGGAGAACACACGTGACCGCTCAAGGGGTAGCAGCCCAGACCGGAAGCGGACCGGAGCCCCCCAGCACCCCCCTCAACCAGGGCAAACCGCATAGCGCCCGGATGTACGACTACTTCCTGGGCGGCAAGGACAACTACCAGGCCGACCGCCAGGCCGCCGCCAAGGTGCTCACCATGTGGCCGGGCGTCATGACCGCCGCCCGCACCAACCGCGCCTTCATGCACCGCGCGATCCGGTACCTCGCCGCCGAGCAGGGCATCCGCCAGTTCCTCGACATCGGCACCGGCATTCCGACCAGCCCCAACCTCCACGAGGTCGCCCAGTCGGTCGCCCCGGAGTCCCGGATCGTCTACGCCGACAACGACCCGATCGTCCTCGCCCACGCCCAGACCCTGCTCAGCAGCCACCCGCAGGGGCGCACCGCCTACGTCGACGCGAATGTCGCCGAGCCGGACACCGTCCTCAACGCCCCCGAGGTCGGCGAGGTGCTGGATCTGTCCCAGCCCGTCGCCCTGAGCCTGTGCGCGCTGCTGCACTTCGTCCCGGACGAGTGGGACCCGTACGCGATCGTGCAGCGGCTGCTCGAACCGCTCGCCCCTGGCTCGTATCTGGTGCTGAGCCACATCACGCCGGACTTCGACCCCGAGGCCACCCAGCGGACGGTGCAGATCTACCACAGCGGTGGCATCCAGGGGAAAATCCGCACCAGGGCCGAGGTGGAACGGTTCTTCACGGGGCTCGAGCTGGTCGAGCCGGGCATCGAGGTGCCGCACCGCTGGCGCCCCGAACTCGCGGCCCCGGACGCCGGGACGGGCACCGGCGATGTGACCGACGAAGAGGTGTCCTTCTGGGTGGGCGTCGCCCGCAAGCCGGCCTCCTGACCCGCCGGGTCGCATCCGGTTCGCACCCGGCCGCCTGGGCGGCCGGGGCGCTTGCCTTCTGAAGATCCCTGCGCGTCAATGAGCCCGATGACCGACCGGGCGTCCGAGACGTCCGGAGACGCCGACACGGATCGGACGGGACGAGCGATGAGACGTACCACTCCCGGGTTACGCGCCACGGCCACCGCCGCCGCCTGCGCGGCGCTCCTCGCGGGGGCCGTGGCGCTCGCGCCCGCAGCGGTGGCCGTGTCGCCGGACACCGCCACGGCCCCGTACGACTGCGGCACGCTCGGCGCCGTGGAGGTCACCCTCCACGCCGCCCAGAACGGCACCAGGGCCACCATCACGCCGGGCTCTCCGGACCTGACCGCCCCGGTCGCGATCCCGGCGAACGCCATCTCCGCCACCCTGCGGTTCGAGAAGAACGGCGGCCCGGACACGACCACGTTCACCAACGCCTCCAGCCCGGCCATCCCCGCGGGTTCCCCGATCCAGTTCACGCTCGTCGGCACGGTGGCGCCCGGCGACAGTCTGGACTCCTACCTGGGCAGCGGCTCGCTGCGCATGACGATCTCGGGCGTCCTGATCACCTGCAACGCACTGGCCAGGCAGTCGCCGGGCCCGTTCGTCTTCGACTGACGCCCGGCCCCATGACTTACGGCTTACGGCTTGTGGCCGACCGCCTCCGCGTAGAACGAGCGGTCCACGACCCGGTCCTCGGGCAGCGGGTCGCCCTCGGTCACCCCGGCCGCGGCGTAGGCCTTCTGGAGGCGGTCCACCGTGCCCTCGCGGATCTCCCAGTCCATGCGCAGCGACGGCACGGCGGCCAGCGTGTCCGGCTCGGTCCTGAGCGCCTCGCCGAGTTCGTTCACAAACGCCCTGTCCTTCTTGTAGTCCCCGGCGAAGTACGTGTTGACGGTGCGGATGTAGGCGCGGAGAAACGCCACTCCCGCGTTCGGGTCCCCGGTCAGCAGGTCGGGGCCGAAGAGCAGGCCGCCGAGCGGCTCGCCCCTCGGCTGGCCGCCGAGGAAGGCGTAACCGGCGTCGCCGTCCACCTCGCGCCACACCGGGTCGAGCAGCCACGCCGCGTCCACGCCGCCGTTCTTCAGCGAGGTGAGGACCTCGGCGGGGCCGAGCTGCTGGAAGCGGACGCTGTCCACGTCGGCCTGGTGCCGGGCCAGCACCTTCTCCATCGGGTACATGATGACCGAGCCCTTGCCGATCAGGGTGCCGACGGTTCGGTCCTTGAGGCTGACCTCGTCCGCCGACTGGCCCTGCCGCAGCCTGACCCAGAACCCGCTCTTGGAGCCGGGCGCGGGTGAGAAGTTTCCGGCGACCCAGCGGATGTCGAAGCCCTGCCGGATGCCGTTGAGCACCCCGGCCTCCGGCGCCGCGTACTGGACGTCGATGTCGCCCTTGGCCAGCAGGGGCAGCGCGTCGGGGGTGGGCAGCAGCTTCACCTCGACGTCGAGGTTCTCCTTGGTGAACTCGCCCTTGGCCAGGGCGATCTGGAGCGGCGCCAGATACTCGGCGTTCAGGGTGCTGGCGGAGACGACGACCTTCGTCTTCTTCTTGAGCGGTCGCGGCGCGGGCGCGCCGGGTTCGCAGCGGGCGGGCGCGCGGGCCTCGGACCTCTCGGAGGGGTCGGTCCAGCCCTTGGCGCAGCCGGCGACGGGGGTGACCGGCCGGGGCTTGCGCTCGGCGCCGGGGCGCGGCGAGTCGGAGGTCTGGACGTCGCAGGCGGTCAGGGGGGCGAGGACGGCCAGCAGGGTCACGGCCGTGGCCAGGGCGCGGGCGAGGAAGGGTCCGGGTGCTGCCATGGGTGTGCCGCCTTCCGGTTCCGGTGAGGCCGGGGTGAAGTGGGGGTCGGGAACGGGGATCGGGTCCGGCGGTCAGGACTGGGGGCGGCCGCGGTCCCGCGGGGCCCAGGGGGTGAGCCGGCGGCCGACGAGACGTACCAGCTCGGAGAAGACCACGCCGAGGACGGCCACGCAGACGATGCCGACGAACATCACGTCGTTCTGGAACAGCGCCCGTGAGTCGAAGATGAGATGGCCGAGGCCGTCGTCGGCGGCGATCTGTTCGGAGGCGACGATCACCAGGACCGCCACCCCGGCCGCGACCCTCATGCCCACCAGCACCTGCGGCAGCGAGGCGGGCAGCAGGACATGGCGGAACATCTGCCAGGGCCCGGCGCCGAAGACCTGCCCCGCCTCCCGGTACCCCTCGGCCACGCCCATCACGGCCGCCATCGTGGAGATCCAGACGAAGAAGAAGACGGTGGTGGCGACGAGCGCGATCTGCGGGCCCTCGCCGAGGCCGAACATATTGAGGAACACCGGCAGCAGCGCGAGCTTGGGCACGACGTACAGCGCGTCGAGGAGGGGTTCGAGCGCCGCGCGGACGACGCGCACCGCGCCCATCAGCAGCCCGAAGACATAGCCCGCGGCCGTGCCGACCGCATAGCCGGCGATCACCCGCTGGAGCGTGGCCCACACGTCCGGCCACAGCTTGCCGTCGGCGGCGCGCTGCCAGCCGTCGGCCGCGATGGTGGACGGCGCGGGGTAGACCCGGGGGTCGATCCAGTGCCGGTACGCGGCGAGCTGCCACAGCAGGATCAGCGCCGTGGGCACGGCGACGGCCAGGGAGATCTCCAGGGCGAGGCGGCGCCGATGGGCCCGGACCGGGTCGCGCTCCCGGGGCCCGGGGCGCCGCACCAGCACGGTCTCGGCGGGCCCGCCCGAGGACTCACCGGATTCGGCGGCGCTGTCCGCGCCGAGCGCGGTCTCGCTGTTCATGAGCGATTTCCCGCCGCCACCGCCGGCCCGGCGGCCCCGGTGCCCGCCCGCTGGACCTCGCCGCGCAGCAGCTCCCACAGCTCGGACTGGAGCGCGGCGAACTCCGGGGAGCGGCGCAGCCGCCCGGTGCGCGGGCGCTCGAACGGCGGGCGCCGCTCGGCGATCACCCGGCCCGGCCTGGCCGACATCACCACCACCCGGTCCCCGAGCACGATCGCCTCCTCCAGGCTGTGGGTGACGAACAGCGCGGTGGTGCGGGTCGCCTGGCACACCGCGAGCAGCTCGTCCTGGAGGATGGTGCGCAGCTGGGCGTCGAGCGCGGCGAACGGCTCGTCCATGAGCAGCAGTTCCGGCTCCACGGCGAGCGCGCGGGCGATGGCGACACGCTGCCGCATGCCGCCGGACAGCGCGGCCGGATAGGCGTCGGCGAAGTCGGCGAGGCCCAGCCGGTCCAGCCAGTCCCGGGCCCGCGCGTCGGCGGCCCTGCGCGGCACCCGCTGGACGTCGAGGCCGAAGCGGACGTTGGCGAGCACGGTCTTCCAGTCGTAGATCCCGTAGTCCTGCGGGATCATCGCGGCCGGGTGGCGCCGGCCCGCGCGCACCTCGACCTCGCCCGCGCTGGGGCGGACGAGCCCGGCGACGATGCGCAGCAAGGTGGACTTGC
This sequence comes from Streptomyces sp. NPDC097640, assembly GCF_040302705.1. Lineage (NCBI taxonomy): Bacteria > Bacillati > Actinomycetota > Actinomycetes > Kitasatosporales > Streptomycetaceae > Streptomyces > Streptomyces sp. NPDC097640. Next base: position 106,645 of record NZ_JBEOSB010000019.1, on the reverse strand, counting down.
CGCAGCCGGACGGGCCGACGATGCAGCAGAACTCTCCGTGGCGGACATCCAGGTCGAGTGGCCCGAGCGCGTGCACCCGCTCGCCCGAGTGCCCGAACGTGCGGGTCACCGCGCGGGCGCGCACCTTCGGCGCGGCCGTGGGTGTGGTGTGCGGTTCCACCCCGTGTCTCCTCCCGCTGTTTCCCAAGAGAAGATATGACGGCCCGTCAGATTCAGACAAGAGCCGGGACGTCACCGTCCCGGCGCGATGACCAGAACCGGCTCGGTGACCGTGAGCGGCTCCGCCGGGATGATCACCTTCGCCGGCATGAGCGGCTCGGTGGCCGGGCGCGCCTCCGGGAGCGGCTCCGGGAGCGGCTCCGGGGGCGGCGGCTCGGCGGCCGTCCGGTGCGCGGCGCGGGTGAGCAGCACCACGCCGCGCCCGGCCACCACGGCGCCCAGGCCGGCCAGGGCGACCCCGGCGGGGCCGCCGTGGACGCGCTCGCCGAGCAGGGCGAGTCCGATGGCCGCGGCGGCGAGCGGGTTGGCGAGGGTCAGGACGGCCAGGGGCCCGCCGAGGCCGCCGGTGTAGGCGGTCTGGGACAGCAGCAGCCCGGCCACGGCGAAGCCCGCGACGAGCCCGCCCACGACCGCGAACCGCCAGGTCAGGGCCAGTCCCGCGACCGTCAGGGTCTGGGTGAGCGCCGACGCGGCCCCGGAGGTGAGCCCGGAGGCGGCCGCGTGGCCGAGCCCCCGGCCGCGACGGCCGAGGGTGAGCAGTGCGGCCAGGGCCAGCACGACGGCGGCGATGGCGAGCGCGGCGACGGTGCCGAGCGTGGCGTCGGGGGCGCTGCCGCGCGCGGTGAGCGGCAGCAGGGCGCCGAGGCCGACGAGGGTGAGCGCGGTGCCGCGCCACTCGTCCGGGGTGGCGCGCCGCCCGGCGGCCCGGGCGCCGAGCGGTACGGCGGCGACGAGCGTGAGCGCGCCGAGGGGCTGGACGAGGGTGAGCGGCCCGAACTTCAGCGCCGCCACATGGAGCAGGGCCGCGCCGGAGTTGAGTCCGACGGTCGACCACCAGGCGCCCTGTGCCAGCAGTCGCCGCAGGCCGCCGCGGCCGGTGCGGGCGGCCAGGCGCTCCTGCGCGACTGCCGCGGTCGCGTAGGCGACGGCCGACAGGAGTGCGAGCGCGACGGCTATGAGGGTGGCGTTCACGGCATGACCCGGGCCCTTTGTGTTGACGTACATGCGATACATCCGCGTATCGATACGCCAGTGTATCGGCACAGAGGCGTATCGATACGCTCGTGTACCGTGTGTTGTGCCGCACAGTCACAGCGGGAGGAGAGTGCCGGGCCCATGGCATCGCCCACGACGGCGGACACCCCACGCCGCTCCAAGATCAGCGCCGAGCGCCAGCAGGAGATCTTCGACGCCGTCCTCGCCCTGCTGACCGAGGGCGGCTATGAGGCCCTCACCTTCGAGGGGGTCGCGGCCAGGGCCCGGGCGAGCAGGTCCACCCTCTACCGCCAGTGGAAGAGCAAGCCGCAGCTGGTCGCCGCCGCGCTGCGCCGCTGCGACCGGCGCATGGCGCTGGACGGCATCGACACCGGCACCCTCGTCGGCGATCTGCGCGAGACGGCGAGCGTCGTCGGGCGGATGTGCCACTCGGACACCACCCTGCTGTACGCGCTGGGCCATGCCGCGCTCAACGACCCGAGCCTGCTCCAGGCGCTACACGACGCCCTGTTCTCCCGGGAGGTCTCGGTGATCGCGGCCATGGTCCGGCGCGCGGTCGAGCGCGGCGAGATCCCGGCCGACTGCGCGGCGGCCGAGTTCGTCCCCGCCCAGCTGTTCGGTGTGATGCGGGTCAGACCGCTGCTGGACGGGGAGCCCGTCGACCGCGACTACCTCCTCCGCTTCCTCGACGCGTCGGTCTTCCCCGCGCTCGGGCTGTCCTGACCCGCCCCGTCCTGACCCGCCCCGTCCTCAGCTGCCCCGTCCTCACCCATGTCGCGCAGCTCGAACCAGTCGAAGTCCGCCACGGCCCGGGTGCCGCCCAGGTCCTGGACGCAGACCCCGACGAAAGCGCCGGTGAACCGCAGCCGCTTCCCGTAGTCGTCGGAGAGCCTGGTCGCCTCCAGCACCGGGCCGACGTCCTGCCAGGACACCCCGTCCGGCGAGGCGGCGAAGCGCAGCTCCGGGCCGTCGAAGCGGGCGCGCAGATGCACCAGCGGCCAGTCGTCCACATCGAGTTCGGAGTGGGGCAGCTCGCCGTACGCGCCGTCGTCGGTGAGGACGACGCCGACCACCCGGCCCCTGCCCTCCACATGGGTCAGCCGCAGGTAGTAGTGGGTGGTGGTGTCGTACCAGCAGATCAGGCCCGCGAGCTGGCTGAAATGGGAGGGGCGGAAGTCGACGACCGTCGTGGCCTCGCAGCGCACCGAGGTCAGACGCCGGGCGAGCAGGCTCTGGTCGTAGCGGGAGTGCGGGCTCTGGCGGCCGCGCAGCCGCAGATGGCCGGGGCGTTCGGTCAGGCTCAGCCACTGGGGGTTCGCGGGGGCCCGCAGGGTGTTCCAGTACGGGGCGAGGGTGGGCGCGTCGAAGTCGTCGCGGGCGGGCGGGACGGGCACCGGGGCCGGTGCGGCGCCCCGGGGGGCGGCCACCTCCAGGCTCGGCAGACGGCCGCCGTCCGCGAGCCGCAGCCAGCCGTCGTCGGTCCACGCCACCCGCTGGAGGCAGGTCTCCCGGCCGAGCACACAGCGGTCCCCGTCCCGGGTGCGCACCGGGCGCGAGGCCAGGTGTGCGAGAAACCACTCCCCCTCGGCCGTGCGCACCAGCTCGCCGTGGCCGGCCTTCTGAAGCGGCCACTCGGGGGCGTCGCGGGTGGTCATCAGGGAGCCCGCCGGGTCGAGTTCATACGGCCCGGCCAGCTCGCGCGAGCGGGCCATCAGGATGCCGTGGTTCCAGCCGGTGCCCCCCTCGGCGAGCATCAGGTAGTACCAGCCGTCGCGGCGGTAGACATTGGGCCCCTCGATCAGCACCTCGTGGGTGAGGATCGTGCGCGGGGCGCCGATCAGGGCCTGCTTCCCGGGGTCGTACTCCTGGAGCAGGATGCCCGCGAAGGCGGGGTGTCCGTCGCGCGGGTCCCACTGGATGTTGAGCAGCCAGGTGCGCCCGTCCTCGTCGTGGAAGAGGGAGGGGTCGAAGCCGGAGGAATTGAGGAACACCGGCTCCGACCACGGGCCGGAGATGTCCGGGGCGGTGACGAGATAGTTGTCGACGTCCTTGTAGGGGTGTCCGATGGTGCGCACGATGCTGTACACCAGCCAGAACCGGCCGTCGTGGTACGAGAGCGAGGGCGCCCACACCCCGGCCGAGTCCGGGATTCCGCGCAGGTCGAGAAGGTCGGCGCGGTCCAGGATGTGGCCGGCCGGCTCCCAGTGGACGAGGTCGGTGGAGCGGTGCACGGGTACGCCCGGGAACCACTCGAAGGTGGAGGTGGCGAGGAAGTAGTCCGCACCGACGCGCACGATGCTGGGGTCCGGGTGGAATCCGGGCAGCACGGGGTTGCGGATGTGGCCCGCGGTCATGCAGGTCCTTTCGTACGACTTGGGAAACCCGCCGCCGGGCGGCGGTCCCGGGGGTGGTCAGCCCTTGACGGCGCCCTGCATCACACCGGCGACGATCTGCCGGGACAGCAGGAGGAAGACGAACAGCAGGGGCAGCACGCCGATGGCGGCGCCGGACAGGATGAGCGTGTAGTCCAGGGCATAGCCGCTGGCCAGCGAGGACAGCGCGGTCTGCACGGTCGGGGTGACCGAGGGGTCCAGGACGATCAGCGGCCACATGAAGTCGTTCCAGGTGGCCATGAAGGTGAACATGGCGAGCACGGCGGCCTGCGGGCGGATCGCGGGGAGCGCCACATGCCAGAACACGCCGAGTGTGGAGCAGCCGTCGACGCGGGCGGCCTCGACCAGCTCGTACGGCACGGACTCGTCGCAGGCCTGCCGCATCCAGAAGACGGCGAAGGCGTTGACGAGGGCCGGGACGATGACGGCCTTCAGCGTGGCGATCCAGCCGAGTTCCCCCATCAGCATATAGAGCGGGATCATGCCCAGCTGGGTGGGGAGCATCGCGGTGATCACCACCGCGACGAAGAGGGCGTTGCGCCCCCGGAACGGCAGTTTGGCGAAGGCGAATCCGGCGAGCGAGGACAACAGGACACAGCACACCGTGACCGTGGTGGAGATGATCAGCGAGTTGCGCAGGGCCAGCCAGAAGTCGACGGTGTCGTAGACGCGCTGGATGTTGTGGAGCAGGTTGCCACCGGGGGTGAGGGTGAGCAGCGAGTCGCCGATCGCCGAGTTGTCGCGGGTGGGCAGGATGAAGGAGTAGTAGAGCGGGAAGACGGAGGAGGCGAGCACCGCCACGAGCGTGGCGTAGACGAGGAATCCGGGGCGCCGGCCGCCGTCGGAACCGGCGCGCCGGCGGCGGCCGGTCGTGGGGTGGGTGGCGAGGGCCATGACGGCATCAGTCCTTCGAGGCGATGCGCCGCGACAGCGCGTAGTTGATGCCGGAGACGACGGCGATGAGCAGGAACATCACCCAGGCGAGGGTGGCCGCGTAGCCCGCGTTGAACTCGCGGAAGCCCTTTTCGTAGAGGTACATCATCAGCGTCTGGAACTGCCGGTCGCTGCCGCCGGTGCCGTCGGTGCCCTGGACGTCGAAGAGCTGGGGCTCGGTGAAGGTCTGCATGGCGCCGATGGTCGACATGACGACGGAGAAGATGATGGTGGGGCGGATGGAGGGCACGGTGATCGACCAGAACACGCGCCGCGGGGAGGCGCCGTCGAGCATCGCGGCCTCGTTGAGTTCGCGCGGCACCCCCTGCATGGCGGCGAGGAAGATCAGCGCGTAGTAGCCGGCCCAGCGCCAGATGATGATGGTGGCGACGGCGGGGATCGCGGTCCAGCGGTTGGCCTGCCAGTCGACCCGGTCGATGCCGACCAGGCTCAGCACATCGTTGACGATGCCCGTGTGGAAGCCGTAGAGCTGCGCGAACACCAGGCTGACGGCGACCACGGACACGATGTGCGGCAGCACCACCCCGGCCCGCCAGACGGCGCTGGCGTTCAGTTTCCGGTTGAGCACACTCGCCAGCCACAGCGCCACGGCCAGTTGCACACCGGTGCCGAGCACCAGCAGCAGGGCGGTGTTGAGCAGCGCGTTCCAGAAGTACTCGTCGGCGAACAGGGACTGGTAGTTGTGGAGCCCGGTCCAGCCCTGGTCGCCCTCGATGATCGCCCACTTGTGGAAGGAGATCCAGCCGGTGTACAGCAGCGGCCAGACCGCGAAGGCACCGAAGATCACGAAGAACGGGGCGATGAAGAGATACGGGGTGTAGCGCAGGTCGAAGCGGGTCAGTCGGGATCGCCAGGTGCGGCGTGGGGGGCGGCGCCCCGGGGCGGCGGCCGTGGTGGCCTCCGCCCCCGGGCGGGTCTCGGTGACCGTCATCAGGTCAGTCCCCCGCGACCTTCTTCGCGTCGGAGACGGCCTGGTTCCAGGCGTCCTCCGGCTTCTGATTGCCCTGTTCGACGCGGAGCAGCGCGTTCATGAAGGCGGTGGCCACGTCGCTGTCCTTGGTGCCGCGGTAGATGGGCTCCATCTTGTCGACGGCCTCGGCGAAGATCTTGCCGGTGGGGGCGTCGGAGAAGTACGCGTCCTTCTTCGCCTGCACCGCGGGGTCGTTGTAGACCGAAGGGTGGCTGGAGAGATAGCCCTTGGCGAGGAACAGCCTCTTCTGGACCTTGGACGAGGTCAGCCACCGGGCAAGCTCGACCGCTTCCTTGGTGTGCTTGGTCTGCTTGGGCACCAGCAGATAGGAGCCGCCCCAGTTGCCGCCCTGCGGGGCCGCGGCCACCGACCACTTGCCCGAGTTGTCGGCGCCGGAGGCCTCCTTGGTGCGGTCGAGCTTCCAGGCGGGACAGACAGCGGTTGCTGCCTTGCCGGTCTTCAGGGCGTTGGCCATTTCCGGGGTGAAGGGCGGATAGCCGCCGCTGACCTTGCGCACGGACATGTTCGCGGCGGTCAGGAAGTCCTGCTCGAGGGAGGTGTTCCGGTCGGCCATGAAAGAGTCGTCGGATTCCGCGAAGAACGTCTCCTTGTGCTGGTTCTCCATCCCGACCCAGATGTCCCCGGTATTGGCGGTGAAGGAGGCGTCCTGCACCTTGGACCGGAATTTGTCACCGGTTTCGGTGAACTTGGCCCAGGTGGGCCAGAGTTGGCCGACCTGCTCGGGGTCGGTGGGCAGCCCGGCCTTCTTGAACAGGTCGGTGCGGTAGCAGATGCCGAGCCCGCCGAGGTCGGTGCGCAGGCCCATCAGGTACTTGCCGTTCTCGACCGTGCCGTAGTCGTACGCCCACTGCACCCACGGGTCGTCGGTGTTGTTGACGCCGTGGTCGGCGAGGTTGACGAAGCGCTGGTGGCTCGGCTTGAACTTGCCGATGGTGTCGTCGCCGAGGCCCACCACGTCGGAGGCGCCGCGGTTCGCCGCGAGCTGGGTGACCAGCTTCTTCGGCAGGTCGTCGACGAGCACCTCGCGGATCTTGATGCCGGGGTGGCTCTTCTCGTACTCCTTGTAGAGGTCCCGGTATCCGTAGTCGACCTGAGTGGTCACGGTCAGCGTTATCTTGCCATCCGAGTCGCCCGCGCCGCTCCCGCAGCCCGAAGCCGTGAGGGCCATGACCGTGGCTGTGGCCGCCACCCAAACCCTCCGGCCGGCGTGGTACTTCATGCCCTCACCTCTCTGCTTCCGTGTTCGGCATTGCCGCCCTTGCGAGTTCGGCATTTCGAAAGTTTCGGCGCTCGACCGCGCGGCGGAGCCGCATATCGAAAAGGTCCGTGGATTCTTCTGTCCGGCGCGCCGTGTCCAGGCGGGCTCAATGTAGGAACCGGTTGTCATGCGGTCAATGTTTCGGTCGCGTAAGCGGCGCTATTCGAAACTTTCGGTGCTCATGGACCGGCCGGAGAGCCATGACGGGCGGGCCCTGCGGGGAAGGTGTTACTCACACGGATCTTCGTCGACAGATCGGAACGGTTCGTATGAGTGGCACGACTCGGTCGCAGCAGTGGTACGCGGGCGACTCCCGCGACGCCTTCATCCACCGCGCCTGGATGCGCCGCGGGCTCCCCGACCACGCCTTCGACGGGCGGCCGCAGATCGTCATCTGCAACACCTGGTCGGATCTCACCCCCTGCAACAGCCACTTCCGGGAGATAGCCGAGCATGTCAAACGGGGTGTGTGGGAGTCCGGAGGGGTGCCGCTGGAGCTGCCGGTGCCATCACTCGGCGAGACCCTGCTGCGCCCGACCGCGATGTTCTTCCGCGACCTCGCCGCGATGGTGGTCGAGGAGCTCATCCGGGGCAACCCGGTGGACGGCGTCGTCCTGCTCGGCGGCTGCGACAAGACGGTTCCCTCGCTGCTCCTGGGCGCCGCCTCGGTGGATCTGCCCACGCTGATGGTGACCGGCGGCCCCATGCTCAACGGCTCCTGGAAGGGGCGCGCGCTGGGCTGTGGCACCGGGGTCTGGGAGATGAGCGAGGAGGTACGGGCCGGCCGGATGCCGCGCTCGGACCTGCGGCGCGCGGAGTCGGCGATGATCCGCAGCCGCGGGCACTGCAACACCATGGGCACCGCGTCCACGATGGCCTGCGTCGCCGAGGCGCTGGGCATGACGCTGCCCGGGAACGCGGGGCTCCCGGCGCCGGACAGCCGGCTGCTCGAGCTGTCGCACGCGGCGGGCAACCGCATCGTCGAGATGGTCGCCGAGGACCTCCGCCCCAGCGCCGTGCTGACCCGCGAGGCCCTGCTGAACGCGGTGCGCGCGGTGGCCGCCATCGGCGGGTCCACCAACGCCGTCGTCCATCTGCTGGCCCTCGCCCGCCGGGTCGGCGCGGACTTCGGACTGGACGACATCGACCGCGCGGGCCGCGACATCCCGCTGCTCGCCGATGTGCAGCCCGCCGGGTCCCACCTCATGGAGGACTTCCACCGGGCCGGCGGCCTGGACGCGGTGCTCGGGCAGATCAGGGACCATCTCGAGGAGAGCGTCACCGTCTCCGGGCGCCCCCTGACCGATCAGATCTCCGGCCGCTCCAGCACCGACCTGGACGTCATCCGCACCGCGGACGAGCCGATCGCGCCCCAGGCCGGGCTCGCCGTGCTCCGCGGCAACCTCTGTCCCGACGGCGCGGTCATCAAGCCCGCGGCCGCGACGCCGGAGTTGCTGCGCCACCGGGGCCGCGCCGTGGTGTTCGACGGCATCGAGGACTTCCACGCCCGGATCGACGACCCCGAGCTCGCGGTGGACGCGTCCGACGTGCTGGTCCTGCGGGGGTGCGGCCCCCGCGGTTACCCGGGCATGCCCGAAGTGGGGAACATGCCGCTGCCCCGGAAGGTGCTGGAGACCGGCGTGCGGGACATGGTCCGGATCAGCGACGCCCGGATGAGCGGCACCGCCTTCGGCACCGTGGTGCTGCACATCGCCCCGGAGTCCGCGGCGGGCGGGCCGCTGGGGCTGGTCCGTACGGGCGACTGGATCGAGCTGGACGTGGAGCGGCGCGTGCTGCGGCTGGACGTGCCGGACGAGGAGCTCGCCGCGCGGCAGCCCGTGACGGCCGCCGCCCCGCCCGCGGAGAGCGGCTGGGAGCGCGTCTACCGCGAACACGTCGAACAGGCCGACCAGGGCGCCGGGCTGGACTTCCTCGCCGGAACCCGCGGTTCCTTCGTCGCGCGGGAGTCGCACTGACCACCCTCGCACCGCGGTGAGCGGAGCCTGGGCCCTGTCTCCCCGATCTCTGCGGATCAGCCCGCAGCGTCTGGTGCGTGCGATCGCAAGGCGGAGGGTCGCGTGATGCGTACTTACGTACCGAGCATCGTAGCTGGTCAGCGGGCAGAAGATAGCCCCGCCCACGCGCCACGGGGGCAGCGCACGGACGGGGCATGGCCGGTGACGCCCTTACCGCGTGGTGCGCGGCACTCAAGTGAAGGGGCGGACCGGGGCGGGAGCCTCAAACGCGTCCGCTCGGCGTGGGCACGTCTGCCCATCGGGCTCGGGGCTTGTCCGGTCGGGAGCGCCACCGGTCCCGCACGGCCGGAGGGGGAAAGCATGCATCCCCGGCCGTGCGGGCGTCATCAGCGGGTCAGCCGGTGTCCTGGCCGGTGCCGATGAGGTAGCCACCGAGTGCGGCGCACACGAGGAACGTGGTCAGCGCCAGCGACCCGGCGAATCGCCCCAGCCACGCCACGGAGCACCGCCGGCAAGCTCCCCAGAGTCCGGGGGCGCGGTGCGTGACGGGCGCCCGGTCGGCGGTGCTGACACTGCGGGCCGGGGGCGTGGCTGTGCCGTGTCCGTCCAGGGTGGTGTGCACAGCGTCGACGCGCCAGTGGCGCTCGACGGTCACGAGGAACTGACCGTGATTCAGCCCGTGTTGCTGGGTGTGGAGGATGGCGCCAGCGCGCGACGGGATCGGGGTTGCTGTCCACCCGCCCCGAGGTGGCGGGGCATGTCATGCACTCGGCGAGATAGACGCCGTCCGGCGCTCCCTGCGCGCGTTCGGCGCTGAGCACCAGGTCCGAGCCTTTCAGGATGGTTCGCGTCACTGCCACGCTCCCGGCTCGAACCGGCAGGGGCGGGTGATGATCTCCCGATAGGTGTAGTGCTCCGGGTTCGCCTTCAGGTGGCTGGTCGCCCACGCGTGTGCGGCGGCCTGGTCTTCGCTGGGCTCCCCGGTCTGCTCGCACACTGCGCCCTGCATGACGTACGTGATGGGCTCGGCGTCCGGCTCGGTATCGAGGATAAGCTGGAATTCACGGAAGCGGTAGGTGGCCCGGGTCATGCCCGCCCCCTTCCTGCGTGAGCGGCGCCCTTGCTGTGGTCGGGGTGTCGCCTCAGTAACACGGCACAGTCGGTGACCTTGCTCAGGTCCCCGCTCCTTGCGCGCCGCTTCCTTCTCCCGCTCCAAGCGGGCGCACTCCGCAAGCAGTTCCTCAGCTGGAAAAGTCACTCAGGCGTGAAGACGGCGTGCAGGTGGGCTATCAAAGCATCTATGCTGCCCGCCTATTGCACGCGTTCCTGAATCTTGACGCTTGGCGCGATGCTGTAGAACTAGCCGAAACCATCATTCCAACAATCGCGGAAATCGCTTCCGCGCGAACGCTGACGCTGCTAGGTCTTGCCGCCCAGCAGGGTGAACAAATCACCAGTGCCCCGAGCGGCCTACGTGATGCACTGCATCATATGTGTATGGCGATAAGCGATGACCCGTACAAGCTCTGAGATGCGCTACTCAGGCATTATCGTACTCGAAGTGATGTCACGAGTAAGAGAGCCCCGTACCAGCCCGGGAAGAGCTGGCGCGGGGGTGGGGTTGGTCACCTCACGGCGCGGTCGTCTCGGTCGGCATGGTCTCGGATCTGCGATTGCCCAGAATCCGCGAGCGCCGAATACCGGCGCCGCAACGGGGTGCCAGCCTCGTCAGCCGGAGGAATATCCGGGGTAGCGCTGCCCCGGTTATCAGCCCCAGGCCGTCGCTCTTGTTGTGCCGTCAGCGCTGGTCGCTAGGTTTGAGCACTGGCCCGGACAACAGAACCTTCCTAGATATAGCCTTGTTGGCTACGGTCACAAGATCAGCATTGGATGGAGTGCAAGGTGGACCAAGGGGTTGCGGCACTTTTAGGTGCACTCACCGGAGCCGTCGCCGCTGGAGGCGGAGCATGGGACTGCTCAACCGGTGGACGTCTGGCTTGCGGTCTTCCGATCCGCGCTGAGGGGGTATACCCCAGGCCCAGGCCGGTGCACGCGCACCCGTCTTCCTGCGCACGCATAAAGTTGGCTGCTCAATGTGTCAGCACGGGTGCGGGCGTTGTGACGGCCAAGCAGCTGACCGACTGGCAGCGGGACGCGGGCTGGTGCAAGCAAGCACTGGGCGCCGAGGGCGCGGAGGAGCTGAGCGGCACCCTGTCGGCCCTGGAGGGCGAGCTGGTGCGGCGCATGCTCCTCGGCGCGCGGACGCTGGCCGGTTCGCTGGTGAGCTCACTGGCCCAGCGCAGCCCCGAGGACCTGGCCATCGTCAACTGCCATTCGCCAAGCGAAGGGCTTGCAGAGCGGGCGTCACTGGCGGTGGCGCTGCGCTTGCGTCCAGCTCCACTCCGGGATTCCGGGGTGGGGCGGGGGCCGTTGACTGGGCCCCGCGTCGCCACAACTCCCACGCGCGGGCGCGGATGTTGCGGGAGCCGTTCCGGTCCGCGTGATCAACGAATCCGCAGGACCGGCACGCGAACCAGGCCTGACTCACCCGGCTCGCCTTGTCGATGTGGCCGCATTCGGCACAGGTGCGGGAGGTGTACGCCGGATCGACGTGCACCACCTGCACCCCGGCCTTGCGGGCCTTGTATGCGATGAAGCCGCCCAGCTGGGCGAAGGCCCAGGAGTGCACGGTGGCCCGTTGGGGCTTACGGAGCCGTACCCGCTCACGGATACCCCTGAGATCCTCCAGGGCGATCCCGCGACCGGTGCGTTCTGCCTCGGCCACCACATGCTTCGCGATCTTGTGATTGATGTCCCTCGCCCACCGCGCCTCCTTGCGGCGCCGCTTCTTCAACCGCCGCCGGGCCGATGGCGTGTTCTTCCTCTGCAGCTTGGTGCGCAGCTTCCGCTCGCGGGCCCGGGTGCGGTTGAGACAGCGCCCTGCCATGATCTCACCGTCGGAGGTGGTGGCGATGTTGACGACGCCCAGGTCGACGCCCAGGAAGTCCGCCGGCTCGGTGTTCAACGGCTGTTCGGGCACCTCACAGGTCGCCATCAGGAACCACATGCCGTCCCGGCACACCAGGTCCGACTCGCCCCGGCGGTACAGGGCCAGGGTGGCGAGCTGCTCCACAGAGCTGGTGAACCTCACGCCCTTGACCCGGCCGGCCAGCGTCCAGATCGAGACCCGCCGCTCGGCGATCTGCCAGGACAGCATCCGGTCGTCATACGGCTGGGCACCCTCGGGACGGAAGGTGATCGGCTTCCCGGTGGCCTTGCGATAGCGCTTCGAACCCGGCCTGCCGAAGTTCCCCGCCTTCAGATTCGCCTTCAAAGTGGCGTACGCATCGCATGTCTTCTTGATGACATGCTGCGCGGCCTGCGCCCCGAGCCCCCACCGTGCCCGGACCTGCGCATAGGCGAGCTTGCGCAAGCCGAAGTTCCGGCTGACGCCGAGTTCGTAGGCGAGTGAACTGGCCCAGGTGGCCGCCTCGTTGCAGGCGGTCAGCGTCGCCTCCAGGGCCGACGCCTGCTCAGGCGTCGGCAGCAGCTTCACTTGGACCACCAGCTTCATGCCCGCGACTCTACGCGTCAGGCGTACAAGCACTTCAGTTCCGAACATCAGTCACCCGCACGTGCGACCTCATCGCACACACGTTCACCCGCACCTGCTCCGCCGGGCTGCAACTCGGTCAGCGAAGCGCGCGGAGCCCGAGCAGGCAGACGTCGTGCATGGGCACCCGCGGTTGGGCGAGCGGTCGATCCAGGAGAGCTGGGACCTGGCCATCGGCCGCAACCAGCGCTCCCTCGTCGAGTTTGTGGTGTGCGTCACGCCGCGATGCCTGGGTGGCAAACCGGAAGAGTGGTGCGGGGTCACGCGGGTGCTCCTGACGTTGCCGCAGGTCACGGACGCCTGTCAGAAGTAAGTACACACCGGGCGCTCGCGCACAAAGATTTGTGGTGGGGCTCGGGGTGTGTACTTTCCCGCCCGGCGGCATCAGACAAAGGCTGACCTGCGGAAATTAGCAAGCATGGCCTAGGCCAGAACGTGCCGTAATCTCTCCTCGTCCTGAGAAAAAGGGCCGCTCCGGGATGGCCCCGAAGCGGCCTCTTTTCTCCCCATCCGCACCCGTCGGCAACTCTTGGAGGGGTCTCCGGCGGGTGCACTGCGCGAGGAGTTCACACCGTGGCATCTTCCCACGGCCAGTCGACGGCCGACCAGCAGCAGCCGGAGCCGCCGAACCGGTACAAGGTCGACCTCACCGGGTTTCTCCCCGACGGCCCCGACATCGCCCGCGGCGCCATCATCGGCGTCCTCGCCTTCGGTCAGGGCGTCACCACCGGCGGGGCAGTCGCGCTCGGCGCCATGGCCGCCGTCCCCGGCCACCGCACCCGGCACTGACCATCAACACAAAGCGGCCCGCCCCTCCGGGGGCAGGCCGCGGCCTGAGCATCACTCGTAGCTGCTTTGCCCCTGGGGACAGAGCTGGGAGTCCGGGGCCGAGATGGAGAGCTTCGCGCTCTCGCTCGGCTGCGACCACACCCAGCTCGAACTCGCCGTGCGCCAGTCCCATCCCGAGGCGCCCGACAAGGTCGCGCTGGCGTGGGCGGCCCGGTCCCGGCTCGGCCTGATGACCTCGGCCGAGCTGCGCTCGCGCTGCGCCGAACTGCTGGCCAACCCGCTCGTCGTGCCCGCGTTCCCGCACTATATGAGCGGTTTCGTGCAGGCCCTGGAACCGGTGCCGACACTGGCGCCCTTCGTGGTCGAGCAGCTGTCCAAGGCGTTCGCGCAGCTGCCCGACTCCGTCCTGCTCCCGTGGCTGCCCAAGCTGATCACGGCCCTGCACGACGGCGCGCGGGAGCTGGTGCCGGTGCTGGTGCGCGAGGCGGGCCGCACCTTCCCCGCCGCACTGTCGGCCGTCGACGCGTGGGTGCCGCCGTGGTCGGCGCGGCCGGCGGCTTCGCAGGCGGAGACAGGCGCCGCCGAGGCGGCACCGGGCGGGGTGGTCGCGCGGCTGCTGGCCGCCCACCCGGCGACCTGTGACGCCGTGGCCGGGACGCTCGGGTACGACACGGGGTGGCAGGACGCCGAGTCCGGTCTCGACCCGCAGGCCGGCGTAACCGGTCGGGGGGAGGTGGCCGGGCTGCTGACACGGCATCCGCGGACCGCGGACGCCGTGGCGCGACTGCTCGATCTCCAGCCGGTCGGATAGCCGGAGCGCGGGCGCGGCCGGTCGTGCGTCGGGGGACGCGACCGGCCGCGTTCGTCAGGCCCGCTCCCGGGTCATCCCGCGGCGGTGCCCAGCGCGCCGGTCCACGCCCGGACGGCCTCGGCCGTGGTGCGCGCGTGTTCCTCCATCAGGCTCCAGTGGCTGCCGGGGACGTCCACGGTGTCGTGCGGGGCCGGCCAGGAGGGCCGCCGGTCGCCGCCCCGCTCCGCCTCACGGCCGCTGTGGGTCCGCGGCTCCGGCAGCGGATCGGTGGCACTGACCAGCAGCGTGGGGACGTCCGTCGGCTCCGGACACCAGCCGCGGGCCATCCGGGTGTAGGCCCCCAGCGCGGCCATGGACATGTCGTCCACCGCAGCGTCGAACCACTCGCCCATCTCCAGGGGGACGCGGGCGGGCATGGCGAGCAGCCAGGGCTCGTCCTCGCGCTCCGGTGTGACGTGGTAGGTGTCCACGACGACCAGCCCGGCCGGCGGGGTGCCGGTCGCCGCGAGCCGGGCGGCCACCGAGTGCGCCGGGTAGCCGCCCATGGAGTAGCCGAGGACGACGTACGGGCGGTCGCCCACGTGTTCGCGCACGGTGGCGGCGTGCAGCTCGACCAGCGTCTCCCAGTCGCGCGGGACCGCGTCCCCCCGCAGGACGCCGGGGTGTTGGAGCTCGAAGACGTCGCGCTCGCGGTCGAAGCGGGACGCCAGCGTCCCGTACCAGGACCCGCCGGGAGTGGCGGAGAAGCCGGGGACGCAGACGAGCGCGGGGCCCTCGGCGCCTCCGGATTCCCCGGCTTCGCCGGCGCCTTCGGCTCGCTCGGCGGCCTCGGCCAGGCGCAGCGGAGCGACCGCGTGCCGCGCGGCGTCGGCGCGGTCGAACACCGGCGTGGCGAGTGAGGCGGTCACCAGCAGATGCATCGCCGCGACCACCTCGCCCGTCTCGCACACCCTCCGGTAGAGGGAGGCCAGCGTCTGCGCGGGCCGCCGCTGATGGGGCCGGGCAGGTACGGGGCCGGGGCGCCGGGGCTCTCGGGGCGCTCCCTTCGGGGGCGCGTCATCGCTCAGCGAGTCGCCGAGAAGGGCGTACAGGTGGTCGGCGAGCTGCTGGGCGCTCGGCCGGTCGAACACGACCGTGGCGGGCAGCGGTACGCCGGTGAACGTGCTCAGCCGGTTGCGCAGCAGCACTCCGGTCAGCGAGTCGAAGCCCAGCTCGGTGAAGGGTCGTTCGGCGTCCACGGCCGTCGCGTCCGCGTGGCCGAGCACCAGGGCGGCCGTCTCGCGGACCAGGCGCAGCAGCGCGGGCGCGCGGTCGGCGTCGGGCAACGCCGCCAGCCGCTGCCGCCAGGAGCCCTCCGCGCCGCCGGGGTCCTGGCCCAGGTCCGATGTCGCACCGGCGCCGCCGTCCCCGGGCCGGGCGGCCGGGCGGGCCGGGCGCAGCAGTCCGCGCAGCGGTGGCGGGGCCGGCGGCCCGGCGGGGGTGGCCGGGCGGGCGCGGTCCAGCGGCAGCGGGGCGAGCACCGGCTCCCCGATGCTCAGCGCGGCGTCGAACAGCGCCAGGCCCTGCTCGGGGGAGACCGCGCGTACGGGGGTGTCCCGGGTCCGGCCGGCGTGGTCGGTGCGCGCCGCCATCCCGTCCTCGTCCGCCCATGGCCCCCAGACCAGGGAGAGCGCGGGCAGGCCGAGGGCGGTGCGGTGGTGTGCGAGGGCGTCAAGGAAGGAGTTCGCGGCGGCGTAGTTGGCCTGGCCCGGGTTGCCCAGGAGCCTGGCGGCCGAGGAGAACAGCACGAAGCGGGACAGCGGCAGATCCCGCGTCAGCTCGTGCAGATGCCAGGCCGCGTCCGCCTTCGGCCGCAGCACCGCCGCCAGCCGCCGGGGCGTCAGCGTTTCCAGCACACCGTCGTCCAGGACCCCGGCGGCGTGGACGACGGCGGTCAGGCCGGGCGCGTACTTCTCGATCACGGCGGCCAGGGCGGGGCGGTCGGCGGTGTCGCAGGCGACCACGTCCACCCGGGCTCCCGACCGCTCCAACTCGGCCCGCAGCCGCCGCGCGCCCGGGGCCGCGGGGCCGCCGCGGCTGAGGAGCACGAGGTGCCGGACCCCGTGCCGGGCGACCAGGTGCCGCGCCAGCAGCCCGCCGAGCGATCCGGTGCCGCCGGTGAGCAGGACGGTGCCCCCGCCCGCGAAGCCGCCGGGGGCAGTGGGGGCGGCGGAGGCGTGCGGCGCAGGTTCGAGCCGGGGAACGCGCACCGTGCCGTCGGCGATGGAGAGTTGGGGTTCGCCCGTGGCGATGGCGGCGGGCAGCAGGCGCGCGGACTCCGGCCGGTGGTCCAGGTCCACGATCGTCAGGCGCCCGGGGTACTCCGACTGCGCGGCGCGCACCAGGCCCCACACCGCCGCGGCGGGGAGGTCCGGGGTCGGGGACGCGGCCCCGCGGGTCACCACCACCAGACGTGCTCCGGGTGAGGCCGGATCGGCCAACCGGGTCCGCAACGCCTCCAGGGCACGCGTGGTCAGGGCGTGCGCGTCCGCGACCGGATCGGTGCTCGATCGCGGTCCGGCCAGCGAGACGACGACCGTCTCGGGAGACCCGGCGGCGCCGCCGGAGGTGGCGGGGAGCGCCGCGCTCAGCTCCGGGTCGTCCGGGCTCACCACGGCCGGGGCAGGTACCGATACCGGGTCCGGGCCGTCGGCCGGGACGCCGGTCCACCGCAGACGGTACAACTCCCCGGCCCCCGCGCCGAAACCCGCGTCCTCCGGGAGCGGCCGGGTGGTCAGCGAGGCCACCCGGGCCACCGGCCGGCCCGCCCCGTCGGCGAGATCCAGGGCGATGGTGTCCGCGCCGGCGGGGCGGGTGCGTACGCGCAGTTCCGTGGCGCCGACGGCGTACAGGGTCAGGCCGCCGATGGCGAACGGCAGCCGGGCCGGGCCCTCGGACGGCGCGGCCAGCCGTCCGGCGTGCAGCGCGGCGTCCAACAGAGCCGGGTGGATGCCGTACCGCCGGGCGTCCGGGCCCGCCGCCCCGGGCAGCCGCACCTCGGCGAAGAGCTCGCCGCCCCGTCGCCAGGCGGACGTGACGCCCTGGAAGGCCGGGCCGTACGCGTAACCGGCGTCCGCCAGCCGCGCGTAGGCACCGGTGAGGTCCACGGGTTCGGCGCCCGCGGGCGGCCACGCGGCCAGGTCGTCGGCCGGATCGGCGGGCGGGTGCGACGGTGTGACCGCCGGGCCGAGCCGCCCGGTCGCGTGGTGCGTCCAGGGGCCCAGCGCGCCGGACTCCTCGGGCCGGGAGTGGACGTCGGCGGTGCGCCGGCCGGAGGCGTCCGGTTCGCCGAGGGCCACCTGGATCTGGACCAGGGCGTCGTGGCCGGGCAGGAACAGCGGGGCCGTCAGGGCCAGGTCCTCCAGCTCGTCCAGTCCGCACGCGTCCCCCGCGTGGAGGACCAGTTCGGCGAGCGCGGCGGCGGGGACGAGCGGGTGCCCGGCGAGCGCGTGGTCGGCCAGCCACGGGTGGGCGGCGCCCGACAGGCGGCCGGTGCACAACACGCGCTCCGTGCCGGGGACGGTGGTGGTCTGCGTCAGCAGCGGGTGGCCCCGGCCGTCGTCGGCGGGCGCGGCGGCGGTGGCGGGGGCGTCCGGTTCCGTGTCGGCCAGCCAGTAGCGCTGCCGCTGGAAGGGGTACGTGGGCAGGTCCACCCGCCGGGCGCCGCTGCCCGCGTACACCCGGCGCCAGTCCACCGGCCGTCCGTGCACATGGAGCCGGGCGAGCGCGGCCAGAACCGCCCCGGACCCCTGCGGGTGGGTGCCGGCCCTGGACACGGCCGCGAACACCAGGCGTTCGCTCTCCCCGCCGGCCAGGGCCGCCAGGGCGGACGCGGTGAGGTGTGCGTCGGGGCCGACCTCGGCGAAGGCCGTCACCCCTTCCTCGCGGACGAGCCGGTGGACGACGTCCCCGAAGCGCACGGCCTCGCGGGCGTGCCGTACCCAGTACCCGGCCGAGCGCAGTTCCTCCCCGGTGGCCGGGCGCCCGGTCAGCGCGGATACGACGGGGATGCGCGGCTCTCCGTACTCCGGCCGCGCGGCAACCCTGCCGAACTCCTCGAGCATGGGCTCCACCAGCGGGGAGTGGAAGGCGTGGCCGACCCGCAGCCGTGTGGTGCGGCACCCGCGTGCGGCCAGGCGTTCCGCCACGGCGAGCACAGCCGTCTCGTCGCCCGAGAGGACCACCGACCGCGGGCCGTTGACCGCGGCGACCGCGACCCGGTCCGCCTGCGTTTCGGCGGCCCTCGCCAGTTCCTGGGCCACTTCTTCCTCGGATGCCTCCACGGCCACCATGGCTCCGCCCGCGGGCAGTTCCCGCATCAACCGGCCCCGGGCCGCCACCAGTTCGACCGCGTCCCGCTCGGACAGGACGCCCGCCACGTGAGCCGCCGCCAGCTCGCCGACGGAGTGTCCGGCCAGGAAGTCCGGCCGTACCCCCCAGGACTCCAGCAGCCGGAACACGGCCACCTCGAAGACGAAGAGCCCCGCCTGCGAGAAGTCCGTGCGGTCCAGCAGAGCGGCGTCCTCGGTGCCCTCGACGGCCCACAGCACGGTGCGCAGCGGCCGCTCGAGACGGGCGTCGAAGTGGTGGCAGAGTCCGTCGAAGGCCGTGGCGAACGCCGGGAAGGCGTCGTACAGCGCGCGGCCCATGCCCGGCCACTGGGCGCCCTGGCCGGTGAACAGCAGGGCCAGCCGCCCGGCGCGCCCCGGGGTGCCGGTGGTCTCGACGCCGGGTGGCAGGGAGGGATGGCGGTCGTCGCCGTGGTCCGCCAGCGCGTCCAGGGCGGCCAGCAGCGCCTCGCGGTCCCCGGCGGGCACGGTGGCCCGGTGGGCGAGCGCGGGACGGGTGGTGGCGAGCGAGAAGGCGACGTCCAGCGGGGCGAGTTCGGGCCGCTCCCGCAGCAGGGCCGCGATCCGCCGGGCCTGGGCGCGCAGGGCCCGCGGGCTCGCGCCGGAGAGCGGCAGCGGCGGCTCCACCGCCCCGCCGGTTCCGGCGTGTTCGGGCGTGGCCTCCGTGGCTTCCGTGGCCTCCGTGGCCTCCGTGGCCTCCGTGGCTTCTTCGAGGATGACGTGGGCGTTGGTCCCGCCGATACCGAACGCCGACACCCCGGCCCGGCGCGGGTTGCCGGGCGCCGGCCGCCACGGCCGCTCCCGCGCCAGCAGCCGTACGGTGCCCGGGGACCAGTCCACGCGCGGGGACGGCTCCTCGGTGTGCAGGGTGCGGGGCAGCCGTTGGTGGCGCATGGCCATCACGGTCTTGATGACCCCGCCGACACCGGCTGCCGCCTGGGTGTGCCCGATGTTGGACTTGAGCGCGCCCAGCCACAGCGGCCGGTCCGCGGGCCGGTCGCGTCCGTAGGTGGCCAACAGCGCCTGGGCCTCGATGGGGTCGCCGAGCGCGGTGCCGGTGCCATGGGCCTCGACCGCGTCGATGTCGGCGGGCGACAGCCCGGCGGCGGCCAGCGCCTGCTGGATCACCTGTTGCTGGGCGGGGCCGTGGGGCGCGGTCAGCCCGTTGGAGGCGCCGTCGGAGTTGACGGCGGAGCCGCGGAGCAGGGCGAGCACCGGGTGGCCGTTGCGCCGGGCGTCGGAGAGCCGCTCCAGCAGCACCAGGCCGACGCCCTCGCCCCAGCCGGTGCCGTCGGCGGCGGCGGAGAACGGCTTGCAGCGGCCGTCCGGCGCCAGCCCGCGCAACCTGCTGAACACCACGAACGGCTTGGGGCCCGCCATCACGGTGACCCCGCCGGCCACGGCCAGCGAACACTCGCCGGCCCGCAGCGCCCGCGCGGCCCAGTGCATCGCCACCAGCGAGGACGAGCAGGCGGTGTCCACCGTCACGGCGGCCCCGCGCAGGCCCAAGGTGTAGGCGATACGGCCGGACGCCACGCTGCCCGCTCCGCCCAGCGCGAGATGCCCCTCCAACTCGTGGCGGTCGCGGTGCAGATGGCGGGAGGCGTAGTCGTCGTGCATCAGGCCGACGAAGACACCCGTGTCGCTGCCGCGCAGCGCCACCGGGTCTAGACCCGCGCGTTCGAACACCTCCCACGCGGTCTCCAGCAACAGCCGGTGCTGCGGGTCGGTGGCCAGCGCCTCCCTCGGGGACATCCCGAAGAAGTCCGCGTCGAAGTCGGCCGCGCCCCGCAGAAAGGCGCCCCGGCGGGTCACCGAGGTGCCCAGACGGTCCGGGTCGGGGTCGTAAAGACCGGGCAGGTCCCAGCCGCGGTCGGCGGGGAAGTCCGAAGTGGCGTCGGTGCCGTCGGCGACCAGCCGCCACAGGTCCTCCGGAGTGGCCACCTCACCCGGATAGCGGCAGGCCATGGCGACGATGGCCAGCGGCTCCCCGTCGGGCTCGGCCGGCCCGGGGCGGGCGGCGCGGGCGGTGGCCGCCGGGGCGGGGTCCCGGTCGCCGAGCAGCGCGGTGCGCAGGTGTTCCGCCAGGGCGGCGGGCGTCGGGTGGTCGAACACCAGGGTCGCGGGGAGGGTGAGACCGGTGGCCGCGGCGAGCCGGTCGCGCAGCAGTACGCCGCCCAGGGAGGTGATCCCGGAGGCGGTGAAGGGCTGTTCGGGACCCAGTTCGGGCCCGGGGACGTCACCGGTGCGCGCGGCCAGGTCGAGGACGAGGCGCAGCACGGTGTCCCGCCCGTGCGCCGCGGGCAGGGAGCGCAGCCGCTCGCGCAGCGCCTCCGAGGCGGTGTCGCGCCGCTGGGCCAACCGTTCGGCCAGGTCGCGGGCGAGTTCGCGGCGGAGGATCTTGCCGGAGGGGGTGCGGGGCACGGACCCGGTCTCGTACACCTCGTCGGGCACCTTGAAGGCCGACAGCCGCTCCCGGCAGAGCGCGAGCAGCCGCGCGGTGTCGACACCGCCGGGGCCGGGGACGACCAGGGCGACCGGCACCTCGCCGAGCACATCGTGCGGCCGGCCGACGACGGCCGCGTCGGCGACTCCGGGGCAGTCCAGCAGGGCGTGTTCCACCTCGGCCGGGTTGATGTTCTCGCCGCCGCGGATGATCAGCTCCTTGACCCGGCCGGTGACCTTGAGATGGCCGTGTGCCACGCGGCGGCCGAGGTCTCCGGTGCGGTACCAGCCGTCGCGCAACACGAGCGCGGTGGCCTCCGGACGGTTGTGGTAACCGCTCATCAGGTTGGGCCCGTGGACCCAGATCTCGCCCTCCTCCCCCTCGGCCACCTCTTCGCCGGTGGACGGGTGGGTCAGCCGCACCGTGACCCCGGGGAGTGGCGGACCGCTGGTGTCATCGGACCGGGGCCCGTCGAGCCGGTTGACCGCGATCTTTCCGCAGGTCTCGGTGGAGCCGTAGCCGTCGAGCAGGGGCGCGCCCAGCAACTCCTCCACCTCGGCCCGCAGTCGCGGCGGACAGGGCGCTCCCGCGGTGAGGCACACCCGCAGTTCGGGCAGCGGCCGCGGTGTCCCGCGCAACGTTTCCACCAGCAGGTGGTAGGTGGTGGGCACCCCGGTCAGGACGGTGCACGACTGCTCGGCGAGGGTCTCGGCGAGGTTGGCGCCCCCGGCGCCCCGCTCAAGGAGATACGCGCTCGCTCCCACCGCGATCACGCCCAGCACACACACGGAGTTCGCCAGCGCGTGGAACATCGGCAGGGGCCACAGCAACCGGTCGCGCGATTGAAGCCCGTACGCCGGGACGTAGGCCGCCGCCACCGACCACAGGGCGGCCCGCTGCGTGGTCACCACGCCCTTGCTCTCCCCGGAGGTGCCCGAGGTGTAGATGATCCAGGCCGGTTCGTCGAGGCCGAGGTCGTCCCGTGGCGCGAGGCCCGGATCCGTCCGGGCCAGTTCCTCGAAGGCCACCGCTCCGTCCGGCGCCGCCGCCGGGAGCCCGTCGGCGCCGGCCACCAGGACGAGCAGCCCCGGCCGCCCGGCCGCCACCCGGGCGACCCGGGGCAGCAGAGTCTCCTCGGTGACGATGGCCACCGCGCCGCTGTCGTCGAGGAAGTACTCCAACTCCCCGTCAGTTGCAGTTGAGTTGAGCGGCACCCCCACCGCCCCGGCCCGCAGGACCCCAAGACGGCTCTCCACCTGCTCCACCCGGTTGCCCAGATGCAGCGCCACCCGGTCCCCGGGTCGGACACCCAGCCGTGCCAGGTGGCCCGCCACCCGCCCGGTCCGCGCCTCCAGGTCCGCGTAGCCGACACCCCGGCGGGCGTCCTCGTACGCGATCTTGTCTCCGGTCCGTGCCGCATGCCGCTTGAGTAACTCCGGCAGCTCGCGGATCAACTCGCCGTGCTCTTCCGCCATTCCACACCCTCTCGACCACGGGGCGCCTGGCTTCCGCCCCCGCCCGCTCACCGTAGGCGGCCGTCGGCGGCGAGGGAGCGAGGCGCGCGGAGCGCCACCCGCACCAGGGGCGGCATGGCCGTGCGACACCGCGTTTCCGCTGGCTGTTAGGTTGGCACTCCTTGTTTTGCATACGGAGGAGAAGAAGTGCGCAAGGCGGCACACATGGTGGTCACGTCGGTCGTCGTGGGCCTTTTGGTCAGCGGCTGCGGTGGCGGCGACGACGACAAGACAGATGCGAAGCCCGAGGGCGCGACCACCACCGCCGAGCAGCCGTCGAAGAGCCCCGAGCCGTCGGCCCAGGGCTCGATGATCGAGCGTGCGGCCGGGTCCTGGAAGTCCATCGTCGCGGCGAAGGACACCGGCCTGGAGACCCTGACGATCGCGGACGGCAAGGTCACCGCCAAGGGGCCGAAGCTCGACTGCGCCGGGACGTTGAAGGCGGGCGAGAAGGCGGGCAAGGAGGCGCCCACACTGACGCTGTCCTGCAAGGGCGGCGGTGACGGGGACCGGGGTGTGGGCACGGTCGGGATGAAGGACGACGACAAACTCGCAATCGACTGGGCGGGCCCCGAAGGCGGCTTCGGCGGCCTCGTCGAGAGCTTCCGCAAGGTCGGCTGAAACACCCACGCTCCACCATCCTCGGCGGCGGACACTGCGTCCGCCGCCGAGGTGTTTCCGGCCCTTTCCACCTCGGCCACTCCGACGCACCCCACGGCGGCCGTTCCGTGGGATAGGCTTTTTGATCTCCGGTCCTATGGGCGCCGACAACTCCAGAACGGACAGCAATGGACGCGATATCCCCCGTTCATCTCGCCCCCGAGCCGACCGACCTCCATGGTGTCGAAGGCGCGGCCCTGCGGGCCGCGGGCCCGGTCGCCACCGTGGCGCTTCCCGGCGGAGTGGTGGTCAAGGCGGTCACCACCCGGGAAGCAACTGCCCAGGTTCTGAACGACCCTCGGTTCTCCAAGAGCCTCCGGCACTGGGGCGCCCACCGGCGCGGGGAGATCCCCGCCGAGTGGCCGATGCTCTTCATCCTGGAGGGCGAGGGGCTGCTCAACTCCGACGGCGACCTCCACCGCCGACTGCGGCAGCCCATTCAGCGCGCCTTCTCCCCGCGCCGGGTGCGGGAGTTGCGCCCGCGTATCGAGGCGGTCACCGACCGGCTGCTGGCCGCCCTGGACGATGTGACGCCCGGTCAGGAGATCGACCTCCAGTCCCGTTTCGCGCTGCCGCTTCCCCTGGACGTCATCTGCTATCTGCTCGGCGTGCCCGAGGAGGGCGGTCTGCGCGAGGAGCTGCACGTGCTGTCGGCGGCCGCGTTGAGCACCGACGACGGGGCCGAGGATCTCCAGCGCACGATGGCGGAGCGCTTCCCGGCCACCCTGATGACGATCATCGAGCGCAAGCGCGCCAGCGGCGACCAGGACGACCTCACGATGGACCTGGTCGAGGCCATGGACCAGGGTGAGCTGACGGTGCCGGAGGTGATCGGCAACCTGGTGGTCACCGTCATCGGCGGCCACGAGACCACGGTCACCCTGATCTGCCACGCGGTGCGGGGGCTGTTGACACACCCCGAGACCCTGGCCGCCGCCAGGGCCCGGCAGGCGGCGGGCGAGGACCCGTGGCCGGATGTGGTGGAGGAGGCCCTGCGCTGGGAGTCCCCGGTGCGCACCCTGCTGTTCCGCTACGCCACCGAGGATGTGTCCTTGGCGGGCGGCGGCATCGTCCGCGAGGGAGAGGCGGTGCTCCTCCCCCTCGCGACCATCAACCGCTGCCCCCACGCCTTCACCGAGCCCGACCGGTTCGACCCCGACCGGCCGGACGCCTCCCGCCACCTCTCCTTCGGCTACGGCGCCCACCGCTGCCCCGGGGCGTCCCTGGCCAAGGTGGAGGCCGAGATCGCCCTGCGGCGGCTGTTCGAGACCTTCCCGGACATCGCCCTCGCCGAAAGGCCCGCTCCGCGCGCCGCGTCGCTGGGCATGAACAGCTACCGGGAGCTGCCGGTCGTTCTGCGCCCCGCCACCACCTGAGCGTCCTCGTACCTCACTTCTGGACCCGCTCGGTGTTCTCGAACCGCACCACCGAGACACCGAGCGGCGCCACCTCGAGGATTGCCCCGGTCTTCGCCCCGGAGATCAGGTCGAGCCCGTCCGCCGCGAGCCGGACCTCGGCGGGTTCCGTCTCGGAGTGGTTCAGGAGGAAGACGTACTCGGCGTCGTCGCCGATACGCCGGGCCGCCTCCAGGTGTGCCGGGGCGGTGTCGAGCAGCGGGGTGACCCCGGCCGCCGCCACCGCGTCGAGCAAGGTGTCGCGCAGCGCGGTGGTTTCGAGGCGGGTGCCGATGTACACGACGCGGCCGCGCCCCACCGCGTTGGCGAGGATCGCGGGCCGTCCCTCCAGGTGGCCGGAGGTGTAGGTGGCGAGCACCTCCGCGGTCTCGGGGTGGATGCTGTCCTGCCACCAGTCGGCGGTCCGGGTGGTCCCGTCGGCGAATGCCACTTCGAAGGTCTCGCCGGCGCGTGCGGGCCAGTACTCGTCGATGTACGCACCGATGAGGCCGCGGAAGGCCCCGGGGTATGCGGGCTGCCTGACCTGGTTGTTCGCGTCGACGACCCCGGAGAAGAACGAGCAGACGACCGTCCCGCCGTCCTCGACGAAGCGCGTGAGGGCGTCGGTGAAACGGTCGTCGACGAGATAGGCGTTGGGTACCACGACGACCTTGTACGGGCTCAGATCCGAGCCGAAGTGCACCAGGTCCACCGCATGATGTGCCTCCATCAGCGGCCGGTAGTGGTCGGTGGCCACTTGGGTGTAGTCGAAGTCGTTGCGCGGCAGCCCGTGGGTCTCGGTCAGCCCCCACCAGGCGTTCCAGTCGAACAGCACCGCGATGTCGGCCCGCGACCCGGCGCCCACCGCCTCGGCGATCCTGGGCAGTTCCCCGCCGAGCGCCTCGATCTCCTTCCAGGTGCGCGAGGCGGTGCCGGAGTGCGGCAGCATCGCGGAGTGGAAGCGCTCGTGGCCGCCGCGGCTAGCGCGCCACTGGAAGTACAGGACGCTGTCGGCGCCGTGTGCGATCGCCTGGTAGGAGCCCAGCCGCATCCGGCCGGGACGCTTGACGTTGTTCACCTTCCACTGCGAGACACCACTGGCGGCCTGCTCCATGAGGACCCAGGGTTCGCCGCGCAGCGACCGCATGAGGTCGAAGTTCAGCGCGGCGGCGACATGCGAGTCGTCCTGGCCGGGGTCGGGGTAGATGTCCAGCGCCACGGCGTCCTGCTCGGGCGCCCAGTCCCAGTAATTCACATTCTTGTAGAAGCGCATGTAGTTGGTGAGCACGGGGATGTCGTCGCGATAGGAGCGGACGATGTCGCGCTCCATGACGAAGCACTCCAGGAGGGCGTCCGAGACGAAGCGCTTGAAGTCCAGGCGGCGGGTCGGGTTGGACCACGACCGCGGCACCTCCGGCGGGTTGACCTGGTCCCAGGAGGTGTAGACCTGGGACCAGAAGCGGGTGTACCAGGCGTCGTTGAGCGCGTCCAGGCTGCCGTACTTGCGCCGCAGCCACTCGCGGAAGGCCACCGCGCTGGCCTCCCCGTACGAGGGCTGCCCGTACTCGTTGCTGATGTGCCACATCGCGAGCGCCGGGTGGTGGGAGTACCGCTCGGCCAGCGCCGTGGTGATCTGGGCGGCGTGTTCCCGGTAGCGGGGGGAGGCGGGGTCGAACTGGAGCCGGTTGCCGAAGCCGAAGCGCTCCCCGTCCTCCATGACCGGCAGGACCTCGGGGTGTCCGTGGGTGAGCCAGACCGGTGGCGCCATGGTGGGGGTGGCCAGGTCCACGCTGATGCCACCGGCGTGGAGGAGGTCCATCACCTCGTCCATCCAGTCGAAGGTGAAGCGTCCCGGCTCGGGCTCCAGCGAGGCCCACGCGAACACGCCCAGGGTGACCAGGTTGACGCCGGCGCGCCGCATGAGTGCGATGTCCTCGTCCCACACCGCCCGGTCCCACTGCTCGGGGTTGTAGTCCCCGCCGAAGGCGAACCCGCCGAGGCGCGCGCGGAAGGCGTCCATACGACTGTTCATGGCTATTTGAGTGCTCCTGTCGTGATGCCGCTGCGCCAGTACCGTTGCAGCGTGAGGAAGAGGACGACGAGGGGGATGGTGCCCACCAGGGATCCGGAGATGACGATCCGGACGAGATCGGGCTCGCTCATCGCGTTCTTCTGCCAGGAGTAGAGCCCGAGGGTGACCGGCCAGAGCGACTGGTCGTTGAGGACCAGCAGCGGTAGGAGGAAGTTGTTCCAGATCGAGATGAAGGCGAAGAGGAACACGGTGACCAGGCTCGGGAGCAGGATCCGCAGGACCACCGTGAAGAAGATGCGGATGTCGTGGGCGCCGTCGATCCGGCCGGCCTCGAGCAGTTCGTCGGGGACGGCGGCGCTGGCGTAGATCCGCACCAGGAACACCCCGAAGGCGCTGGACAGGCTGGGCAGGATCACGGCCCAGTAGGTGTTGATGAGCCCGAAGGAGTTGAGGATCAGATAGGTCGGCAGGGCGAGCACCGTCCCGGGGATGAGCACGCCGCCGAAGATGAGGCCCGTGATGGCGTTGCGGCCGCGGAAACGGTACTTGGCCAGGGCGAACCCGCACAGGGCGGCCAGGAAGGTCGAGCCGAGGGCGCCGCCTCCCGAGTAGATGAGCGAGTTCAGCAGCCACTGCCGGAAGACGCCGTCGCGGTAGGCGAACAGGTCCTTGAGGTTCTTGAAGAGGTCGAAGTCCGAGAACCAGAGCCCGAAGGTGGTGTTGAGGTCGGCCGTCGACTTGGTCGACGCGATCAGCATCCACGCGATCGGGATGAGGAAGTAGAGGGTCAGCGCGACGATCGTCGCGGTCAGGATGAAGCGGGTGGACAGCGGCGCGCGGTCCCGCCGTGCCCCGCTCGTCCGCGGCGCGCGGGGGCGGCCGCGGCGGGTGGTGGTGTCACTCATCGGGATTCCTTCTCTGGAGCATGCGCAGGAAGCCGAAGGACAGCAGGAACGCGCCGATGGCGATGATGACCGCGACGGCGGCTGAGTAGTACGGCTGGTTGGACCCGAACGCGAGGTTGTAGACGATCATGTTCGGTGTGTAGTTGTACGTCACGTTGTTGGTGATCGTGCGCAGCACCGTCGGCTCGGAGAACAGCTGGAGCGTGCCCACCACCGAGAACAGTCCGGTGATGAGAATGGCCGGGGCCACCAGTGGCACCTTGATCCGCCAGGCGATCTGCCAGTTGCTCGCGCCGTCGATGCGGGCCGCCTCGAACATGTCGCGCGGGATGGCCTGGAGCGCGGCGAAGATGATGATCATGTTGTAGCCGGTCCACTGCCAGGTGGCGACGTTCGCGATGGACCACAGGACGTTGTCCTTGGAGAGGAAGTCCACATGGGCGCCGGCACCGTCGAGGAAGTCCACGACCGGACTCACCCCGGGCAGATACAGGAAGGCCCAGACGATGGACGCGATGATCCCCGGCACCGCGTAGGGCAGGAACGCGGCGAGCTGGAACAGCCCGCGCATCCGGATGACCGCCGTGTCGAAGATGAGCGCCATCACCAGCGCGAGGCCCAGCATGACGGGCACCTGGACGAGGCCGTAGAGCAGGACGCGTCCGACCGACTCGAGGAAGTCGCCGTCGGTGAGGGCCTGGGTGTAGTTGTCCAGGCCGACGAAGATGACGTTGGGGGTGTCGAACCCCAGTCCGCCCGACTTCTCGACGCCGTGGAAGCTCTGCCACAGCGCGTAGAACACCGGCACCAGGTGGAAGACCACGAAGAAGGCCAGGAACGGGACCACGAACGCCCACGCCGTTTTCCAGTCGGCGCCGAAGCGGCGTTTGTTGCGGCGCGACGCCGAGAGGCGGGGCGGGTCCCCCGCCTGCTCGGCCCCGTTCCCCGGGCCCCGGGTGGCCGGGTCGAGGGTTGGCGCGGTCATCGGACGGACAGGCCCTTCCGCTTCAGCTGCGACCGGGTCTCGCCGTCGACCTTCTTCATCGCGTCGGGCAGTGTCGTCGACTTGTTGATGACGGACTGCATGGCGTCATTGAGGTAGTTGGTGGTGTCGGTCATCGTCGGGCCCCAGGTCCAGGGGGTGGACTGGGCGCTGCGCACCGTGAACACCTCGCTGGGCACCTGGCCGCCGAAGTAGGGGTCGGGCTTCTTCAGCTCCTGGATCTGCTGCCCGGTGTCGGACGCGGGGAGGACGTCGACCGCCAGAAGCTTGGCGCTCTCCTTGCTGGTGTTCAGCCAGGTGATGAACTTCATCGCCGCGTCGGCCTTGTCGGTGACGCTGGTCAGGGCCGTCAGGGAGCCGCCCCAGTACACCGGGGCGGTGTCGCTCTCCGACCACTGCGGCAGCGGGGCGACGGCCCACTTGCCGGAGAGGTCGGGGGCGTTCTCCTTGAGCGCCGAGCCGCCCCAGGCCGGGCCGATCCAGGTCAGGTACTTGCCCTGGGCGAGCCCCTTGAACCAGGTGGGCTGCCAGTGCTGATCGCCCTTGGCGTATCCCTTGTCCAGCATCTTCTGCCAGTACTCGGCGACCTTGAAGGTGGGCTGGTCGTCGAGGTCCACCTTCCAGGCGTCCTTGTCCGTGCCGAACCACTGGGCCTTGGCGTTCCACGCCAGGGAGGCCAGCCAGGCGCCGCCGTTGGCGGGGAAGGCCGTGGTGTAGGCCTTGGGGTGGGCCCGCTTGAGCTTCTCGGCGGCCGTCATGTACTCGTCCCAGGTCTTGGGGGCGGCCAGGCCCGCCTCCTTGAAGACGTCGGACCGGTAGTAGAGCACCTGGGTGCCGATGTCCTGCGGCACCCCGTACACCTTGTCGTTGACCTTGACCTGGTCCCATACGGCGGGCTTGAACCGCGACTTGATGTCATCGGTTTGGCCCGTGATGTCCTTGAGGTCGCCCGCGATGATCGTCGAGGTGAGGTTGGGGTAGTCCACCTGGGTGATGTCCGGCGCCCCGTCCTTTCCCTTGATCGCGGCCTGGAGCTTCGGGTAGAAGTCCGAGGTGATCGACTGGAACTTGACGTGGATGTCGGGGTGGGTCTTGTTCCAGAGGGCGACCGGCTTGGACATGTCCGACCACCCCCAGAAGACGATGGTCTGCTTGCCGGAGGAGCCGCTGTCGGAGGATCCGGACGAGCAGCCGGTGAGGACGAGGGCCAGGGCGGCGGCCGCCGCGGCGAGGCCACGGGAGCGGAGGCGTGCTGCTGAGTGCGACATGATGACAACTCTTCATTGAGTGTTCGCGGACGGGTGGACTGTGCCGGGGAGGTCAGGCACCGGTGGGGGGCGGCGGGTTCGGGGAGATGTCGGCCGTGCTGAGCCGGGGCTCGGCGCCGGTCACCAGGTGGGTGTCCCCGACCAGGCGCACGGTGTGTTCGAGGATCACGTCGCCCGCGTCGCGCCGGACGCTGACGCCGATGTCGCCGGGCTCGACGATCCGCACCCCGTGGCGGTCGGTGAACGCCAGCAGCCGGGTGGGGACCGTGAAGTGGACCCGCGCCGACTCCCCGGGCCCGAGGGGGACCCGGGCGAAGGCGACGAGCTGGGCCAGCGGGCGGGTGACCGAGGCCACGGGGTCGCTCGCGTACAGCTGGACGACCTCGGCGCCCTCCCGGTCCCCGGTGTTGCGCACGGTGACGGCGCAGCGGATCGCGTCGGCGATGTCGACGGTCTCCGAGTCGACCGTGAGGTCCTCGTAGTCGAACCGGGTGTAGCCGAGGCCGAATCCGTACCGGACGGGCGGCGCGGTGTCGATGTTGGTCACCGAGCTGGCGGCGCCGAGCGGGGGGTGCAGATAGCTGTAGGGCTGGGCGCCCGCGCCGCGCGGCAGGCTCATGGGCATCCGGCCGCTCGGGTTGACCCGGCCGCTCACCACCCCGGCGATGGCGCCCGCGCCCTCCTCGCCGGGGAAGAAGGCCTGCACGACGGCGGCGGCCGAGTCCAGGAGCCATTCGATCGCGTAGCCGCGCCCGGTGAGCAGGACCACGACGGTCGGTGTGCCCGTGGCGAGGACCGCCTCGACGAGGGCCCGCTGGGCGCCGGGGAGTTCCAGGTCGTCGGCGTCGCAGCCCTCTCCGCTGGTCCCGCGCCCGAAGAGGCCGGAGCGGTCGCCGACCACGACCACGGCCACATCGGCTCCGGCCGCGGCGGTGGCCGCGGCGGGGATGCCGTCCGTGGTCCCGTCGTCGACGCCGGTGCCCTGCTCGGTGACGATGTCGGCGGTGGCGAACTCGCGGCGGAGGGCGTCCTCGACGGTCTCGACGCGGAGTCCGGCATCGTGCTCCGGGTGGTGCGGCATGACGTGGTTGATGAACGAGTAGCAGCCGAACATGGCGGACACGGAGCGGGCGTTCGGGCCGATGAGGGCGATGCGCCCCGGGGTGGCCCCGGCGCCGCCCAGCGGCAGGACGCCGTTGTTGCGCAGCAGCACCACGGAGCGTTCGGCGAGGGTCGCGGCCAGCGCGCGGTCCTCTTCGGTGTCCACGTCGGCGGCCGGCCCGGGCCCGGGGTGCCAGTCGGGGTCGAGCAGGCCCAGCTCGGCCTTCTGGCGCAGCACCCGCTCCAGCGCGCGGTCCACGACGTCCATGCCGAGCCGGCCGTCCGCGATGCGCTGCTTCAGGGGTTCCAAGTAGGTGACGCCGGTGGGGAGTTCGATGTCGATCCCGGCGGTGATGGCCTGGGCCGCGGCGTCCCCGCCGTCCTCGGCCACCCGGTGCAGGGTCTGGAGGAACGCCACGGCGAAGTAGTCGGCGACCACGGTGCCGGTGAAGCCCCACTCCTCGCGGAGCGTCCCGGTGAGGTGGTCGGCGCTCGCGGCGACGGGCACTCCGTCGATCTCGGCGTACGAGTTCATCACGGAGCGCGCTCCGGCATCCCGTACGGCCACTTCGAAGGGGAACTCCAGGATGTCGCGGACCTCGCGCGGACCGGCGTGCACCGGTGCGAGGTTGCGGCCGGCGCGCGAGTCGGAGTAGCCGACGAAGTGTTTGAGGGTGGCGGCGACCCCGGCGCTCTGGAGGCCCCGCACATACGCGGCGCCGGTGACCGCGACATGGTACGGGTCCTCGGATATGCACTCCTCGACCCGGCCCCAGCGCATGTCGCGGATCACGTCGAGGACCGGCGCGAGGCCCTGGTGGATACCCAGGCCCGCCATGGTGCGGCCGATCCGCGCCGCCATGCGCTCGACGAGCGGCGGATCGAAGGTGGCGCCCCAGGCCGGTGGGACGGGGTAGGTGGCCGCCTGCCACGCGGCAAGCCCGGTCAGACACTCCTCGTGCACGATCGCGGGGATCCCGAGCCTGGTGTTCTCCCTCAGCCACCGCTGCTTGGCGGCCAGGGTGGCCAGGCCCTCCCGCGGGTCCAGCGGCCTGGTCCCGTAGTGCCGGGTGATCTGGCCGAGGCCGTGTGCGGCGAAGTCGGCGAAGCTCTGCTCGACGGTGTCCATGGCGTCCTGCAACGGGGCCACGGCGCCGCCCTCTCGGTCGACTCCCTGCCAGAGGCCGACGAGTTGGGCGAGCTTCTCGTCCAGCGTCATCTCCGCGATCAGCTCGCGGACTTCGGGTCGGCCGTGGCCGGCCCCGATCGTGTCGTCATCGATGGCGGACACCCATCACATCCCCCCTGCTCGGCGGGCGAACCCGCGGTTCTCATCACGATGGCTCCGCAATTACCCGCAAAACTTTGCGGAACTTCTGCGACCGAGACGCTAAGGCGGGGTAAAAACGACTGTCAATACAGGTGGATCGAAAGCGCGGACCACAGGCCGTTTGCATGGGGTCCTCGCGGAATATTCCAACAAATATTGCGGGAATTTGCGGCAGGGCAGTACTGTCGCGATGCCCTACGGGAGGGAAAGGCAGCATGACCACGCGCCCAACGATGGCGGCCGTCGCCGAGGCCGCGGGGGTCTCGGTCTCCACGGTGTCCCGGGTGCTCGCCGACAAGCCGGACATCTCGGAGGAGACCCGCGCCCGTGTCACCCGGGCCGCACACGACACCGGCTATCTGCACCGCAAGGGGCGCCGCAAACAGCTCGGCGGCATCCTGGACGTCCTCATCGAGGGGACCACCTCGCCCTGGGCTGGGGAGCTCATCGCCGGGGCCCAGCACGCCGCGTTCAGCCTCGGGTACACCCTGGCGCTCACCGCCACCGGCCATCCCCGGTTCCGCATCAGCGACTGGCTCGAGGCGCGGCGCTCGCGCCCGTCGGACGGCATCGTCCTGGTCCTCTCCCGGGCGCGCCACGACGAGATCGCCGCGCTGGCCGGGCTGCCGGCGCCGCTGGTCCTGCTCGACCCGGTCGGCACCAGCGAGCCCACGATCCCGACGGTCGGGGCGACCAACTGGTCCGGTGGCGCGGCGGCCACGCGCCATCTGCTGGAACTCGGCCACCGGCGCATCGGGTTCATCGGCGGCCCCGCCGAGATCCAGTGCACCAGGGAGCGGCACGAGGGCTATCTCGCCGCGCACCGCGAGTTCTCCCTGGCCCCCGACCCGGCGCTGACGCGGTACGGCGACTTCCTGCTGACCGGCGGCACGGGCCACGGGGCGGCGCTGCTGGACCTTTCGCAGCCGCCGACGGCGATCTTCGCCGGCTCCGACACCCAGGCGGCCGGGGTGTACCAGGTGGCCCGCGCGCGGGGGTTGCGGGTGCCGGAGGACCTGTCGGTCGTCGGCTTCGACGACACGATGATCTGCACCATGCTCGCCCCGCCGCTCACCACCGTCCGTCAGCCGCTGGCGGAGATGGGGGGCGAGGGGGTGCGGCTGATCGCCCAGGAGCAGTCGCGGCAGGGCTCGTCGGCCGGCCGCAGGATCGAGTTGGCGACCACGCTCGTGGTGCGGGACAGCACCGCGCCACGCACGGCCCGCGACGGGGTCTGACAGCAAGACGGGGTCCGACAGCAGGACGACTGGTGGGAGGAGCAGGCGATGAGTGTGCGGCCCGCAGTGCGCATGGCGACCGTGGCGCAAGCCGCGAAGGTCTCGCAGAGCGCCGTGTCGAAGGTCCTCAACGGGCGGCCCGGAGTGTCGCCCGAGGTCCGGCAGCGCGTCCTGGACGCGGTGCGGGCCACCGGCTACGAGTGGCGCCGCCGCGCACCGAGACACGGCTCGGTCGAGGTGGTGTTCGGCTGTGTGGCCAGCGCCGTCAACGCGCCACTGCTGCGCGGCCTGTCCCGGGTGCTGCGCTCCTCCGGACGCGCCCTGACGGTGAGCCACGCGGATGACGACGGGGACTGGCTGGAGTCACTGCTCGCGCACCGCCCGAGCGGCATCGTCCTGGTGCTCTCCCCGGTCGCGCCTGCGGTCGCGGAGCGGCTGGCGCGGTCCCGGGTCCCCGCGGTCGTCCTGGACACCATCGGCGACGCGCCGCCCGGGATGAACACGGTCGGGGCGACCCAGTGGCGGGGCGGGTGGCTCGCCGCCCGCCATCTCACCGGCCTCGGCCACCGACGGATCGCGCTGATCTCCGGGCCTCTCGAACTGACCTGTTCCCGGGCGCGGTTCGGCGGCTATCTCGCCGCGCTCCGGGACGCCGGGGTCC
This sequence comes from Streptomyces sp. NPDC097640, assembly GCF_040302705.1. Lineage (NCBI taxonomy): Bacteria > Bacillati > Actinomycetota > Actinomycetes > Kitasatosporales > Streptomycetaceae > Streptomyces > Streptomyces sp. NPDC097640. Next base: position 72,705 of record NZ_JBEOSB010000019.1, on the reverse strand, counting down.
GGCCCGACCGCGATCTGATCCGCGCGGTGTCGTTCCAGACCGAGCCGGCCAGACGCGCCGCCCACGCCCTCCTCGACGGGTGGGACGCCCCGACGGCCTTCGTCACCGGCAACGATCTTCAGGGTCTCGGCGTCATCGAGGCGTGTGTGGAGCGTGGGCTGCGCGTCCCCGAGGATGTGTCGGTCGTCGGCTACGACGACATCGACGCCGCCGTGTCCGCGGCCCCGGCGCTGACCACCGTGCGGCAGCCGTTCGAGGAGATGGCGGCCGAGAGCATCCGGGTGCTCGACGCGGTCACCGACGATCCGGGGCCGGCCCCGATCCGGCTCGACATGTCGGTGGACCTGGTCGTCAGAAGGTCGACCGGGCCGGTGCGCCGGGACTGACCGCGCCCCGGGACCGGCCCGCCGCCGTACACCGCCGCTACGGGGCCTGCGGGCCGGTCCAGTCGGCCGCCACATGGCCGATGCGCACCCGCTGCGGATGGTCGCCGACCGCGACGGACGCGACCTTCCGCCCCGTCGCGAAGTCGATCGCGGTGACCTGGTCGGCGCCGCTCTCGGAAACGACGCAGGACTTGCCGTCGCCGCTCACCGTGGCCCAGTACGGCTTGGAGGTCGGCACCAGCGGGCCCTCCTGGAAGCTGTCCCGGTCCACGACGGTGGCGTAGTCGTCCATCGTCCCGGCGACGCACAGCTTCTTCCCGTCCGGGCTCATCGACAGTCCGTGGTGGCGGGAGTCGTTGACCCAGGTGGTGCGGTCCTCGCTGGTCGCGGGGTTCTTCGGGAGCGTCTTGGCGCGGGTGATCTTGTCGGTGGCCACGTCGTACTCCAGGAAGCCGTTGAAGAAGGACACCTGGAAGTAGAGCTTGGACTCATCGGGGCTGAAGGCCACCGGCCGGACGGCGTCGGAGAGGTCCTGGCGGCCGAAGGCGTCCAGCCGGTCCCGCATGTCGATGACCTTGACCTGCTTGTAGGTGTTCGCGTCGACCACCGTGATGTGCCGGTCGCCCTTCGTCCAGTCCATCGACGGATCGTCCAGCGCGGTGTTGACCTCGCCGATCGACATGTTCCACAGATACTTCCCGCCGTCCGTGTAGACGTTCTCGTGGGGCTTGTCGCCGGCGGAGAACGACCCGAGCTGTCTGCCCGTCTCGATGTCGAGGACATGCACCGTGTTCGACGTCGAGGCGGACACCGCGACGCGCTTGCCGTCGGGCGACACGGCCATGTGGTCCGCCCGGAATCCCGACACCGGGAAGCGCCATCTGACCTTGCCGGTGGCGAGGTCGATGGACACCACGTCGGCGAAGCTCGGCCGGGAGACCACGACGGCCGACCCGTCCGGGGTCGAGTACATGTCGTCGACGAACTGGTCGTGCCCCTCCCCCGGACCCTGCCGGATGCCGAGGAAGAACGCGAGCTTGATGGGGTTGAGATAGATCTCCGTGAGGCGCTGGTCCTTGTCCGGTATGACGTTGATCCGGCCGATTTTCGCCAGGTCGCCGGTGGACTTGATGACGTCGGCCGTGCCGTCCCAGTTGTTGCCCACGAACATCACCTCCCGCAGCCCGGCGGCGTCGGTGCGCGCGTCGCCCGACGCAGACGCCGTCGCGGTCGCGGTCGCGGAACCGGTCACCGCGAGCACCACGGCGGCGGCGAGGGAGAGGAGGGTGCGTGCGGGCCCCCGGCGCGCGGAGCCGCTCGGGGAGAACACTCGCCGGGTACGCCCGGCTGCGCGGACAGGCATGATGGTTCCTTCCAGACGGCCTTCCAGAGGCCTTGCGGACGGCGGGGAACGCCACTTCCGGGCCCGGTCGTGAACATGGCAGCGGGCTGCCTACTGGAAAGTAATGAAGCGGGGTGCAACCCACAAGACTCGGGGGCGGAAAAAATGACACACCCTCAACTTCGCCGCGGCGGCCCCCGCACGCGTCGTGTGGCCGCCCAGGTTGCCACTTGACGCTCGATCAAGCCGATCATTACATTCGGGTACGCCGAAGGCTCCCCGGAGCCCGGCACCGAGAGCGACGCACCCAGCCGGTAACTGATGTCACCCATCACCAGCCCGGCATCGGTCGCCAGGATCTAAGCGGTCTTGGGTAGGTCCGAGGCGGGGTCAGCGTCCACGCACCTGGGAAAGCAGATGTCTCTACGCAGCGCCTTCTCCGCCCGCCAACCGCTGTCGGGCGCGGTGCTGGTGACCCTGATCGGCATCGTCGCCCTCTTCACCGTCATCGGGATCGCACACGCGGGCCCGGAGGACACCCCACGGACGAAGAAGGCCACCAAGGCCCCGCAGGCCACCGCCTCCCCCGAGGCCGAGCGCGCCGCTTCACCGGACGGTGTCACGCTCCCGCCGACCGACGGCGGCAACTTCGACTACCAGATCAGCGAGCCGTACACCCCGCCCGACGGGGTGAAGGTCGTCAGCAGGGACCGCGAGGCCCCGCCCGCGGCGGGCCTCTACAACATCTGCTACGTCAACGCCTTCCAGGCACAGCCGGACGCCGAGGGCGACTGGGACTCCGATCTGCTGCTCAGGGACGACAACGGCGACGTGGTGATGGACGAGGACTGGGGCGAGGCGCTCCTCGACATCGGCACCGCCGACAAGCGGCGCCGGATCGCGGACACGGTCGGGGACTGGATCGACGGCTGCGCCAAGGCGGGCTACCAGGCCGTCGAGCCGGACAACTACGACAGCTACACCCGCTCCGAGGGGCTGCTCACCGACGACGACGCCATGGCGTTCATCAAGCTGCTGGCCGACCGCGCGCACGACGCGCACCTGGCCATCGGCCAGAAGAACACCCTGGAGCTCGCCTCCCACCGCGAGGACCTGGGTCTGGACTTCGCCGTCGCCGAGGAGTGCGGGCAGCAGGATCCCCCCGAGTGCGGCGACTACGCCGAGGCCTTCTCGAAGGTCATCATGATCGAGTACACGGACTCCGCGCTGGACACCGCCTGTGAGGGCTCACAGCAGCCCGGGGTCGCCATCGTGCGCCGCGACGTGGACGTGTCCACGCCGGACGACGACGGCTATGTGCGCAGGACCTGCGACTCCGTGTGACCGGACGCCCCGCTGCCCCGGGCCCGCGGGCCGGGCGCCGGGGCGGCAACGGGTGTAAGCAGGAGATATGCGCGTTCGGCACGGTTCCGCCCCTCCGGCCGGTCCACGGCGGTGGAACCGGGCGTTGCTCGCCATTCCGCTCGGACTCATCGTGGCGATCTCCGTGCTCGACGTGCAGACGCCCAAGAACATCCACCTGAGCCCGTTCCTGATCGCGGCGCCCGCGATCACCGCCTCGTTCGCGGGCGCCGCGGCCACCGGCGCGATCGGGATTCTCGCCGTGGTGGCCCAGGTGATCATCGGCCAGTTGCAGGGCGGTCTGACGACCGCGAACCACGAGGCGCAGGTCGGCACCCTGCTGGTGATCACGGCGCTGGTGACGGGCTTCCGGCTCGCGACCGACGTACACCAGCGCAAGCTCACCCAGGTGCGTTCGGTGGCCGAGGCGGCCCAGCAGGTGCTGCTGCGGCCGCTGCCCGACCGGCTGGGGCCGCTGCGGATCGCCTGCACCTATCTCGCGGCCGAGGAGGGAGCCCGGATCGGCGGGGATCTGTACGCGGCCGTGGCCACCCATGAGGCGGCCCGGCTGGTCATCGGAGACGTCCGCGGCAAGGGGCTGGCCGCCATCGGTGACGCGTCGGTGATGATCGGCGCCTTGCGCGGGTCCGCCTACCGGAATCTCTCGCTGCCGGCCGTCGCGGCACACCTGGGCAACGCGATGCGCTGGAACTGGGACCACGGAGGGAGGGAGGGCTCGGACCCTGATGAATCATTTGTGACCGCCCTGGTGCTGGACGCCTACGACGACCGCCCGCTCGCCGGGCTGGTGAACTGCGGACACCCCCCTCCGCTGCTGGTGCGGGACGGGGAGGTCCGCACGCTGGAGATCTGCGAGCCCGCGCCACCGCTGGGGCTGGCCATGACCTGCGAGAACGACTACAAGGCGGAGACCTTCGGCTTCGAGGAGGGCGACCTGCTGGTCCTCTACACCGACGGCCTCATCGAGGCGCGGGACGCCACCGGGACCTTCTACCCGCTCACCGAGCGCGTCGCGGCCTGGACGGGGGACGGCCCGCTGTCGCTGGCCCGCTATCTCCAGGACGATCTGCTCCGGCACACCGGCGGCCTGGTGCACGACGACGCGGCCACCGTCGTGATCGCCCGGGGACCCTCCGCCACGGACACCTGACCGACCGCGGACGCGGATCAGGGGGAGGTGATCACCCGCGCGGCTCGCCTCCGTAGAGTGTGCGCCATGTCGGAGGACTCGCCCCTGATCCAAAGCCTGCGCACGGCTGTCGCGGCGGCGCCCGGCGACGTACCGCTGCGGCTGCATCTCGCGGAGTTGCTGCTGACCGCCGGACAGCAGGACGCGGCCGTCACCGAGGCCGCCGTCGCCCTTCAGCACGCGCCCGGCGACCCGCAGGCGCGCGAGCTGATGGCCCGCGCCATGGGGGCACCCGTGCTTCCCCAGCAGAGCGCGCCCCGGGCCGGCTTCGACTGGCGGGCCGCCGAGGACCAGGTCGGCGATGTGGTGCCGCCCCGGTTCGTGGAGACCCCGCTCACCGCCGACGGCAGCGGCGACCCCGGGGACGCCGCCGCCTGGGAGGTGGCCGCGCCCGGCACCGTACGCCTGGCGGACGTCGGCGGCATGCGGGAGGTCAAGGAGCGTCTGGAGGCAGCCTTCCTCGCCCCGATGCGCAACCCCGAACTGCGCAAGCTGTACGGCAAGAGCCTGCGCGGCGGACTGCTGCTGTACGGCCCGCCCGGCTGCGGCAAGACCTTCATCGCCCGCGCCGTGGCCGGAGAGCTCGGCGCCGGCTTTCTGTCGGTGTCCATCAGCGATGTGCTCGACATGTGGATCGGCAACTCCGAGCGCAACATGCACGAGGTGTTCGCCACCGCCCGCCGCCAGGCCCCCTGTGTGGTGTTCCTCGACGAGCTGGACGCCCTCGGCGGCAAGCGCAGCCGCACCCAGAACAGCGGTATGCGCAACACGGTCAACCAGCTGCTGACCGAGCTGGACGGCATCGACGCCCCGGCGAACGAGGGCGTGTTCGTGCTCGCGGCCACCAACGTCCCCTGGGACGTGGACATCGCCCTGCGCCGCCCCGGCCGTCTGGACCGCACCCTGCTCGTGCTGCCGCCCGACGCCGCCGCGCGCGAGGCGATCCTCCGCTACCACCTGCGCGACCGGCCCATCGAAAGCATCGATCTCGGCAAGCTCGCCAAGGCCACCGACGGCCTCTCGGGCGCCGATCTGGCCCATGTGTGCGAGGCCGCGGCCGAGACGGCGCTGCTCGACTCGGCGCGCACCGGCACCGTGCGCATGATCGGCATGCGGGACCTGCTCGACGCGGCGAAGTCCGTGGTCCCCTCCACCGAGCCGTGGTTCGCGGCCGCGCGCAACGTGGCCATGTTCGCCAACGAGGGCGGGATGTACGACGACCTGCTCGCGTATCTGAAGAAGCGGCGGAAGCTGTGACCACGCACCCGGCCCTCGAGCGGGCCGAGGCGCTCATCGAGCTGAAGCGGTACGACGAGGCCGCGGCCGTGCTGGGCGGCCGCCTGGCCGAGGACCCCGACGACGTACGCGCCTGGGTGAAGCTCGGCCGCTGCCAGGTGGCGGCGCGCCGCGTCGAGGAGGCGCTGACCACGCTCGGCGAGGCGCTCCGGCGCGCCCCCGAGGACATCGGCGCGCTGTGCGTCTACGCCCAGGCCCTGCGCCGCGCGGACCACCTGGAGCAGGCGGAGCGCTGGCGGAAGGCGGAGGGGGCGCTGCGCCAGGCGCTGCGCGTCGACCCTCAGAACGGCTATGTGCACGCGCTCCTCGGCGAGTTCCTGATGTACTACCCCACCCGCCGCGCCGAGGCCCTGGCCCTGGCCAAGGAGGCGGTGCGGCTGGACCCGGAGAGCGTGGAGGCGTACCAGGCGCTGTGGCGGACCGCCGGCGCCGCGGGCGAGACCGAGACCTACACATGGGCGCTGCGCCAGGTGCTCCGCCTGGACCCCACCGACAACCAGGCCCTGTATCTGGTGAGCAGCCAGGAGGCCCACAGGCCGGGCACCACGGCCGCGCAGGCCGCGGAGGTGTACGCCGACGCCCTGGCCGCCGCCCCGGACAACACCGGGCTGCGCCACGACCTCGACCGGGCCACCTACCGGCTGCTGCGCGGTGTGCGCTGGCTGGCGCTGATCTGTGTGGCGGCCGCGGGCGTCATGGTCGACCTGTTCCCCGAGGACGGCGAGGCGGCGCGGGACCTGCCGGTGCCGCTCGGCAACCGGCTGTGGGTGCTGGTGGTGATGGCGGCGGTGTGGGGCTTCGGCGCCTGGCGCCGCTACCGCAGGCTGCGCTCCGGCGTCCAGCTGAACGTGCAGTCCCTGGTGCGCCGGGGCCGCTGGGCCCGCGTCGTGCTCGCCCAGGCGGCCTGGGCGATGCTCTGCGCGCTGCTGATCTCGCAGGCGCCGTGGACGGAGCGGTCCGTGCCGCGCATTCTCTTCTGGGCGGGGCTGATACCCACGCTGGCCACCGTCTGGTTCGACCGGAGGAAAACACCATGAGCGCCCCCGACAACAACTCCGGCAGCGGCTACGACATCGGCGCCGTCCGCCGGCAGTTCCCCGCCCTCGAGGCCGGCTCCGCACACTTCGACGGCCCCGGCGGCACCCAGACACCGCTGCCCGTCATCGAGGCCATGTCCGGCGCCCTGGCCAACCCGCTGTCCAACCGCGGCACCGTCACGCCCGGCGAGCGCAACGCCGAGGCCACCGTGGCCGACACCCGCCGGGCGCTCGCCGACCTGCTGGGCGCGGACCCGTCGGGCATCGTCTTCGGCCGCAGCGCCACCCAGCTCGCGTACGACGTCTCCCGCACCCTCGCCAAGACCTGGCGGCCGGGCGACGAGATCGTGGTGACCCGGCTGGACCACGACGCCAACATCCGCCCCTGGGTCCAGGCGGCGGCCGCGGCCGGCGCCACGGTCCGCTGGGCCGACTTCGACCCCGGGACCGCCGAGCTGGCCCCCGAGGCCATCGGCGCCGTGCTCTCCGACCGCACCCGTCTGGTCGCGGTGACCGCCGCCTCCAACCTGCTCGGCACCCGGCCGGACATCCCCGGAATCGCCCGGCTCGCACACGGGGCCGGGGCCCTGCTGTATGTCGACGGCGTCCACTACACCGCCCACTCCCCCGTCGACGTCGGGCGGCTCGGCGCGGACTTCTTCGCCTGCTCCCCGTACAAGTTCCTCGGCCCGCACCACGGTGTGCTGGCCGCGCGTCCCGAACTGCTGGAGACCCTCCACCCGGACAAGCTGCTGCCCTCGACGGACGCCGTCCCCGAGCGCTTCGAGCTGGGCACCCTGCCGTACGAGCTGCTGGCCGGCACCCGGGCCGCCGTCGACTTCCTGGCCGGGCTCGGCCCCCGGCGGGACGGCCCCCGCCGGGAGCGGCTGGTCTCCGCGCTCACCGCGCTGGAGGCGTACGAGGACGCCCTGCGGGCGCGGATCGAGGCGGGGCTGGCCGGCCTGGAGGGGATCACCGTCCACTCCCGCGCGGCCGACCGCACCCCCACCCTGCTGCTCACCATCGAGGGCCGCAGCACCGTCGACGCCTACCGCTATCTGGCCGCCCGGGGCGTGGACGCGCCGTCCGGCTCCTTCTACGCCCTGGAGGCGTCCCGCCGGCTGGGTCTCGGCGACACCGGAGGGCTGCGCGTGGGCCTCGCGCCGTACAACGACACCCGGGACGCCGACCGGCTGCTGGAGGGGCTGTCGGACTTTCTGCGCGGCGCGGGCTGACCCGGCGCGCGCTACCAGCAGGTCACGCCTCCGTCGACGATGAGATCGGCGCCGGTGACAAAGCTCGCGGCGTCGCTCAGCAGGAACACCACGGGCCCGACCATCTCGTCGACCGAGGCCATCCGCCCCAGCGGGGTGTCGGACTCGAACTGCCTGACCCGCTCCGCGACCTCGGCGCGCAGGTTCATCGGGGTGGCGGTGTAACCGGGGCTGACGCTGTTCACCCGGATCCCGCGGTCGCACCACTCCGTGGCCAGGCTCTTGGACACGTGCATCACGCCCGCCTTGGAGGCGTTGTAGTGCGCCTGGAGCAGTCCGCGGTTGGCGATGGTGCCGGACATCGAGGCGATGTTGACGATGGAACCGCCGCCGCCCCGGAGCATGGCGCGCGCCTCGGCCTGGCAGGACAGGAACACGCCGGTGAGGTTCACGTCGATGACCTTGTTCCACTGTTCGACGGGCATGTCCTCGGCGGGGGCCGCGTTGGCGATGCCCGCGGCGTTGACGGCCAGCCGCAGCGGCCCGAGGTCGCGTTCCACCGCGGCCACCGCTTCGGTGAGTTCGTCGGACCGTGTGACGTCGGCGGGGAGGGCGACCGCCCGCCGTCCGGTCTCCTCGACGGCCGCCACGGTGCCGGCCAGATCGCTCCCCGGCAGGTCCAGGCACCCGACGTGCGCTCCCATCTCGGCGAGCCCGATCGCCAACCGGCGGCCGATGCCACTGCCGGCTCCCGTGACGATGGCGACGCGGTCGTCGATCCGGAAAGAAGGTGCGGCCATGGGTTCTTCCTCCATTGTGCGTAACAGCTGTGGCCTCGCCCGCGGCGGCCGCGGAGTGGTGTCCCCGGTCAGCCGGCGAGCCGTCGGGCGATGCCCAGGTCGGTGATCAGGACATCGACCCAGCCGCCGCTCACCGCCGCGTTGATGGCGGCGTACTTGCGGTCGCCGCCGGCCACCGCGATGCGGCGCGGGACGGCTCGGTAGGCGTCGGGGTCGATGCCGATGACGCGGTCGTTGAGTTCGGTGTCGAGCAGCGTGCCGTTCTCGTCGAAGAAGTGCAGACAGATGTCGCCCACGGCGCCGAGGTCGCGGAGCCGCTCCTGGTCTTCGAGCGAGAAGATGTTGCCGCTGCGGCGCAGCAGCGGCGACGGTTCGAGGCTGCCGATGCCCACGACCGCGATGGTGAGGTGTTTCCAGGCGTCGGCGACGCTGCTGACCTTGGGGTCGGCGAGTATGGCGTCGCGGACCGCGGGGCTCGCGACGACGCCGGGGGCCGACATGAAGACCGGTTCGGCGCCGGTCGTCTCGGCGAGCCGCCCCATCAGGCGGGTCGCCTGGATCTGGACCTGCGGGTCGCCCACGCCGCCCATCAGCTGGACGACCTCCTCCAGGGACCGCTTGCCGGGGCGGGACCGCATGGCCTCGACGGCGGCGAGCAGCGTGGCGCTCCAGGACGAGATGCCGAGCCGGTCGCCCTCCAGGAGCGTGGTCTCGAGGTAGACGGCGGTCGCCGCCCCGAGGGCCGGGATGACCTCGTCCCCTTCTCCCTCGACGTCGACGACCACGACGTCGCGCAGCCCGTAGCGGCTCGCGATCGTCTCCTCGAGGTCCGCGAAGACGCCTTCCGGCGGCACCACGATGGTGCGGACGATGCCGACCTTGGCCGCCTGGGCGAGCAGCCGGGAGACACGCGCCTGGGAGATGTGGAGTTCCTCGACGATCTGCGCCTGCCGCATGCCCTGTTCGTGGTACAGGCGTGCGACCCGTGTCATCAGGCGCAGTTGCTCATCGGCCGTCGCCATGCGGGTGGTGCGGCGGTTCACCGGCTGACCGGTGCTGCTGCGGGGGTCCATCGTGTCCTTTCAGGCAGGCCCATCGGGCGTCGGGAGCCGCCGCGAGGCGTGCCGGCGGCTCCCGATGCATCATGCCGTGGCGAGGCGCATGACGGCGACGTCCGTCGCCTCCTCCGCGGGCAGGATGCCCTGTTGCCGCCCCCGGCTGAGGACGAGCACCCGGTGGGAGAGGCCCAGCACCTCGTCGAGGTCGGAGCTGACCACGACGACCGCCATGCCGGACCTGGCCAGGTCCGCGATGACCTCGTAGATGGCGGCGCGCGCCCCGACGTCGATACCGCGGGTGGGCTCGTCGAGGATGACCACCTTCGGTTTTCGCTCCAGCCACTTGGCGATGACGACCTTCTGCTGGTTGCCGCCGGAGAGCGTCCGTACGGGCTGCTCGGCCCGCCCCTTCACGGTCATCAGCTTGATGGCGGCGGTGGCGACCTCGGTGACGCGCCGGGGTGTCAGCCAGCCGCGGCGGGCCACCCGGTCGAGGTTCGGCAGCGCCACATTGTCACCGATCGACAGGTCGAGCACGGCTCCCTGGCCCTTGCGGTCCTCGGGTACCAGGGCGACGCCCGCCTCGATGGCGTCCCGGGGCCCGCGCAGCCGCAGGACCCGTCCCTCCACCGACACCGTTCCCGCGGCCACCGGGTCGACGCCGGCCACGGCCCGCACGAGTTCGGTGCGGCCGGCCCCGACGATGCCCGCGATGCCGAACACCTCGCCCTCGCGCACGCCGAAGGACACGTCCCGGAACGACGGGTTGGTGAGGCCCCGGACGGTGAGGACCTCGCGCCGCCCGGGGGCCCCGGTGTCCGGGAAGATGCGCTCGACGCTGCGCCCCACCATCTCCTCGACCAGCCGTGTCACGGGCACCTGGGCGGTCGCGTGGGCGGCGACGCGCTGTCCGTCCCGCGTCACCACGATGCGGTCACAGATCCGGGCGATCTCCTCGAGCCGGTGGCTCACATAGATGAACGACACGCCTTCGCGGCGGAGGGCGTCGATGCGCTCGAAGAGATGGTCGGTCTCCTCGCTGCCGAGCGCGGCCGTCGGCTCGTCGAGGATCAGGAGTTTCGCGTCGAGGGTGAGCGCCTTGGCGATCTCGACCTGCTGCTGCGCCGCGACCCGCAGCGTGCGCACCAGCCGGGTGGGCGCGATGTCCAGGCCGAGCCGCCGCAGCTGCTCCGCCGCCCGCCGGTTCATCTCGGCCCGGTCGATGCGCCCGCCGCGGACCAGCAGCCGGCCGAGGAAGACGTTCTCGGCGACCGTCAGGTCCGGGAGCAGACGCATCTCCTGGTGGATGAGGCCGATGCCGTGGCTGATGGCGTCCCCGGGCGACTTCGGCTCGTAGGGCCGTCCCCGCCAGAGCATATGGCCGGTGTCGGAGGGGAACGACCCGGCGACGATGTTGGACAGCGTGGACTTGCCCGCGCCGTTCTCGCCGAGGAGGGCCACCACTTCACCAGGGCGCACATCGAGGTCGATCCGGTCGAGGGCCTGGGTCACGCCGAAGCGCTTGGACACTCCCCGGACCACCAGACCCTGGTGGGTCCCGTCCTCCGGGGGCCGGCCGACGTTCGTCATGGCGAGGTCCTGCCTTTCGGGTTCCTTGCCGCGCTCAGGGGTGGCTCTTGAGGTACTGGTCGGCCTTGGCCGTGTCGGCCTTGGTGAGGAGGTAGGCGGGCTGGAGCTGCGTGGCCGGGACCTTCTTCTTGTCCAGGATGTCCAGCGCGGTGTCCACGGCCATCCGGCCCATCTTCTGGGTCTGCTGGACCATGGTGGCGTCGATGGTGCCCTTGCGGACGGCCTTGATGCCCGCGAAGTCGCCGTCGAAGCCCACGATCAGCCGCTTCTTCCCGCCGGCGCCCTTGGCTGCCTGCGCGGCGCCGAGCGCCATCGCGTCGGCCTGGCCCCACATGATGTCGATGCCGGGGTGCGCCTGGAGCATGTCCTGGGCGACCGAGTACGCCTTGTCCTGCGCCCAGTCGGCGGACTGCTGGGAGACCACCTTGATGCCGGGCGACTCGGCGAGCGCCTGCCCGAACCCCTTCTGCCGGTCCACCTGGGGCGTGGTGCCGATCTGGCCCTGAAGTACGGCGAGTTGGCCCTTGCCGCCCTTCTGCTTGCTCACCCACTCGCCGAGTGTTTTGGCGGCGGCCACGCTGTCGGTGGCGATGAACGACTCGCCCGGCACGTCCGGCGGGTTGCGGTCGACCGTGACGACGGGGATGTGCGCACGGTTCGCCGCCTTCACCGGCACACCGGCCGCCGTGGCCCCGGCCGGGATGTAGATGATGGCGCTGACCTGGCGGCTGATGAAGTCCTGGATCTGGTTCACCTGGGTGGCCGCGTCACCGCGGGCGTCGGAGACGATGACCTTGATGCCCTTCTTCTTGGCCTCGGCCTCGACGGACTGCTTGATCTGGTTGAAGAAGTCGGCCTGGAGGTTGGCCACGGCCAGGCCGATGGTCACCGGCTTGCCGTCGGCGGTCTTCGCTCCGGCGTCCTCGCCGCGTCCGCAGGCGGCGGCGCCGAGCGCGAGGGCGGCCACGACACCGGTGGCGATCACACGTGGGGTCTTCATGAGAACTGCTCCTTCGGGAACGGATCCCGGCGACTCGGGGGAGGTGGTTGCTGAAACAAGAGGAGATGGGCTGAGGACGGAAGAAGGAGAAGAAGGACCTGTGGTGGTCAGCGCGAATCGCGTCGGCGCAGCACGTCGAGCATGACGGCCAGCGCGATCACCACGCCGATGACGATCTGCTGGACGAACGGGGAAACCCCGAGCAGATTCAGACCGTTGCGCAGGACTCCGATGATCAGGACGCCGAAGAGCGTTCCGCTGATGGAGCCGACGCCGCCGCTGAGGCTGGCGCCTCCGATCACGACGGCGGCGATCGTGTCGAGCTCGTAGCCGGTAGCGGCGCTCGGCTGGGAGGAGTCCAGGCGCATCGCGAGGAAGACCCCCGCCGCGCCGGCGAGCAGACCGGTCACGGTGTAGACGAGCACCGTCCGCTTCCGCACGCTGATCCCGGCGAGCCTGGCGACCTCGGAGCTGCCGCCGATCGCGTACAGCTCTCGCCCGCCGGACCGGTAGCGCATATACGCCCACCCCGCCGCGTACAGCACGACAAGCACGAAGGTGGTGAAGGTGAAGATGCCGAGGTAGCGGGTGGTGGAGAGGTTGCCGAACCAGTCGGGGAAGCCGACGATCTGCTGTCCGTCGGTGATGACGTTGGCCAGGCCGCGGGCGACGGACATCATCGCCAGGGTGGCGATGAACGGCGGGAGTCTGGTGAACGTGATGCCCAGCCCGTTGGCCAGTCCGCACGCTCCCCCGACGCCGGTGGCGACGATGGCGCTCAGCCACAGCGGCCACCCCTGGTCGTGGGAGAGCCAGCCGAGCACCATGGTCGCCAGGGCGAGCACCGCGCCGACCGACAGATCGATGCCTCCCGTGACGATCACCGCGGTCATGCCGAGGGCGAGCAGCCCCAGGATCGCCGTCTGGTCGACGATGTTGAGCAGGTTGTTCTGGGTCAGGAAGTACGGCGTCGCTATGTAGAAGACGACGCACATGGCCAGCAGGCCGAGGGCGGGCCCTCGTGATCCGGTGAGCAGTTCCGTCGCCCAGGACGGTACCCGCAGGCGCCGTTCGCCCGGTTGGGCGTCAACGGGCGTCGCGGCGTCGCTGGTTGCACTCATCAATACCTCCGAGTATTGACATTTCTCTAATATCCGACTCGAGAGGGGCGTCATGGACCGCGTGTCCGGCGAGCGACGTGGTCGTCGTGCCAGGTCGCGCGCTAGTTCATGAACATCCCGCCGTCGACGTTGATCGTCTGGCCGGTGATGTACCCGGCCTCCTCGGAGGCCAGGAACAGCAGCAGGTTGGCGACGTCGTCATGGGTGCCGGCGCGCCCCAGCGGGATGCCCGCGACCCACTCGTCCATCAGCTCGCCCGGCCCGTAGCCGCCGAGCAGCCGGCCCCACTCCCGGTCGTTGTAGTCCCACATCTCGCTGCCGACGATGCCGGGGCAGTAGGCGTTCACCGTGATCCGGTCCCCGGCCAGCTCCTTCGCCAGGCTCTGGGTCAGCCCCACGACCCCGAATTTGCTGGCCGCGTAGTGCGGCGTATAGATGAAGCCCTGGCGGGCCTGGCCCGAGGCGGCGTTGAGGATGCGCCCTCCGTGTCCCTGCCGTCGCATGATCCCGGCGGCGGCCTGGGCACACAGGAACACACCGGTGGTGTTGACGGCGAGGACCTTCTGCCAGTCGTCGAGGGTCAGGTCCTCGAGACGGCTGATGGTGATGACACCCGCGTTGTTCACCAGGACGTCCAGGCGTCCCCAGGTCGTTTCGGCGAGCGCGAAGGCGCGGGCCACGTCGTCGGCGGAGGTCACATCGGCGCGGACGCCGAGCACACGGCCCGACGGGCTCTCGGCCGCCACTTCCTCGGCCGCCTCCTCGACGGCCGGCGACGCGTCCACCATCAGGACACCGGCGCCCTCCGCGGCGAACCGCGCGGCGATCCCGCGGCCGATGCCACGGGCCGCTCCCGTGACGACGACGCTCTTTCCTTCGAATCGGCTGGACTTGTTCATGATGCTTTCTCTCCGGCGTCCGAAGGGTGCGAGGTGTTCTGTGGGGCCGCGGCGGCCCGGAGGCGTGCGCGCCGCACCGTGGTGTGCCAGTGCGCGCGGCGGGCCGCCCTGCTGTCGGCGTCCTCGGCCGGTGTGTAGAGGTCTCTCGGGCGGTTCAGCCGTTCCAGGTCGGCCCTGCTCCACACGCCGCCGCCGAGCCCTGCCAGATGGGCGGCGCCCAGGGCCGACAGGTCGCGGGCCCGGGCGCGTTCGACCGCGCGGCCGCTGGTGTCCGCCTGCAACTGCATCAGCAGCGGGTTGTCGGTGGGGCCGCCGTCCGCGAGCAGCCGGACCACGGGGCCGATGTCCTCTTCGACCGCCGCCACCACGTCCTCGACCTGGAAGGCGATCGACTCCAGCGCGGCCCGCGCGAGGTGCGGGGCGCCGGTGCCCAGCGTGACGCCGCTGATCAGGCCGACGGCCTCGTCGTCCCACCAGGGCGCGCCGAGCCCGCCGAAGGCCGGGACGATGACCACGCCGTCGCTGCTGTCCGCGGCCAGGGTGGCCAGCGCGGACGGGTCGGTGCCGAGGAGCCCGGCCAGCCAGGTCAGGGTGGCCCCGGTGGAGCGGATGTTGCCCTCCACGGCCCAGGCCGGGCCGTCGACGTCCCAGGCGACGGTCAGGCACATCCCGGTGGACAGGGGGGTGTCGGGCGAGGTGAGCGCCATGACCGAGGAGCCGGTGCCGTAGGTCGCCTTGACCGTGCCGCGCTGCCATCCGGCGTGTGCGAACAGCGCCGCGTGCGAGTCGCCGAGGACCGCGGTGACGGGGACGCCGTCCGGCAGCGGCCCCAGGCCGCCCGCGGTGGGAAACGGCCCCTGCGAGGACACCACGCGGGGCAGCACCTCCGGCGGCACGTCGAACAGTTCCATGAGCCGCTCGTCCCAGGTGAGGCGGCGCACGTCGAGCAGTTGGGTGCGGGCGGCGTTGCCCACCTCGATGAGGTGTTCGCCACCCAGCTTGTACAGCAGCCAGGAGTCCACCGTGCCCAGGCAGAGTTCACCGCGGCGGCTGCGCCGGCGCTCGGGGTCGTGGTGGTCCAGGAGCCAGGCGGCCTTCGGCGCCGAGAACATCGGGTCCAGCGGCAGGCCGCTGATGTCACGGACCGTCCGGGCGGAGTCCACGGCCCGCAGCAGGGCGGGGCTCTGGGCCGTGCGCTTGTCCAGCCAGCTCAGCAGCGGGCTCAGCGGGGTCCCGGTGGCCCGCTCCCACAGGAGCAGCGACTCGCGCTGGGTGCTGAGGCCGACGGCGGCGACCCGCCCGGCGTCCTGGCCGTCCAGACACCGGGCGACCGCCAGACGGCAGCTCTCCCAGATGTCCTCGGCCGACTGCTCCACCCAGCCGGGCGCGGGGGTGGACAGGGCGACGGGCGCGGACCCGTGCGCGACGATGTCTCCGCGCACGTCGACCAGGATCGCCTTGGTCGCGCTGGTGCCCTGGTCCACGGCCAGGACGAGCGGCTCAGCCGTGCTCATGCGCCCCACCGGGGTTCATGGCCATCAGCTCGCGCACGGCGGCCGCGATGCCGTCGGCGGTCAGCCCGAAGTGTTCCAGCAGGAAGGCGGCGCTTCCGGTCGGCGCGAACTCCCGGTTCACGCCCAGGATCCGCATGGGCACGGGGTGGTTCTGCGCCACCACGCCGGCCACCGCGGCGCCGAGGCCGCCCGTGGTGGTCGCCTCCTCGGCGGTGACGATGCCCCGGGTCTCCCGGGCCGCCCGCAGGACCGCTTCGACGTCCAGCGGTTCGACGAAGGTCATGTTCAGCACCCGCACCCCGATGCCCTCGGCCCGCAGCGTCTCGGCCGCGGCCAGGGCCCGGGAGACCATCGTCCCCACGGCCATGACGGTGATGTCGGAGCCGTCGGTGAGCTGGACGCTGCGGCCCAGTTCGAACGGCGCGCCGTCGGGGGTGACCGAGGGGACCTTGAACCGCGGGATGCGCAGATAGGTGGGGCCGTCCTGCGCGGCCGCCCAGCGCACGGCGGCGCGGGTCTGGGCCGGGTCGGCGGGCACCACGACGGTCAGGTCGGCGATGGCCCGCATCCACGCCAGGTCCTCGATCGAGTGGTGGGTCGGCCCCAGCTCCCCGTAGGCCATGCCGGGGCTCTGGCCGCACAGCACCACCGGGAGTCCGTTGTAGGCGGCGTCGGTCTTGATCTGCTCGGTGGCCCGGCCGGTGAGAAACGGGCCCGCGGCGCTGACGAAGGGGATGAACCCGCCGATGGCGAGCCCGGCGCCGACACCGACGAGGTCCTGCTCGGCGATCCCGACGTTGATGAGGCGCTCGGGGTAGAGCTCGCGGAAGCGGACGAGGTTGCTGGAGCCGACGGAGTCGTTGCAGACGGCGACGATCCGCTCGTCCTCGGCGGCCATGGCGATGAGTTCGTCCGCGAACGCCTGCCGGCAGTCGTAGGTCCGCGTGGTGTCGGGCATGAGTTCGGCGGTCATCGGCTGAGCTCCTCCAGCGCGGCGTGAACCTGTGCGGCGTCGGGGACCTTGTGGTGCCATTCCACGCGGTCCTCGATGAACGACACGCCCTTCCCCTTGATGGTGCGGGCCACCACGGCGACCGGCCTGCCGGTGGTGGAGGGGCGCAGGGCGGACAGCAGTTGCGCGTGGTCATGGCCGTCGACCTCGCGCGCCTCCCACCCGAAGCTGGTCCATTTGTCGGCGAGCGGCTCCAGTCGCTTGGTGTCCTCGGTGCGGGCGCCCTGCTGAAGGCGGTTGCGGTCGACGATCGCCGTGAGGGAGCCGAGGGAGTAGTGGGCGGCGGTCATCGCGGCCTCCCAGTTGCTGCCCTCCTGCAACTCGCCGTCCCCGAGGACGACGTAGGTGCGGTACGAGGAGCCCGACAGCCTGGCCGCCAGGGCACAGCCGACACCGACGGGGAACCCGTGTCCGAGCGGCCCGGTGTTCGTCTCCACACCCGGCACCTTTCTGCGGTTCGGGTGGCCGTTGAGCGGCGAGAGGGGGGCCATGAAGGTGTCCAGCTCGGAGAGCGGGAAGAAACCGCTGTGGGCGAGCGTGGCGTACAGGGCCGCCGCGCAGTGGCCCTTGCTGAGGATGAACCGGTCGCGGTCGGGCCTGCGCGGCTGCTCGGGGTCGACGTCCAGGACTCCGCCGAACAGGGTCACCAGGATGTCGGTCACCGACAGGTCGCCGCCGATGTGGCCGAGCTGCGCGTGGTCGATCATCTGGACGATGCTGCGGCGCACGTCGGTCGACAGACGCCGGAGGTCGTCGAGATGGCCCACCGGATCGTCTTCGGCGACGCGTCGGCGCCGTGCCCGGAACCGGGCGGCACCCTCGGGGTCTGTGCTGAGCATGTGAGTGTCCTTGATCGCTGACTCTTCGGAGCGTTGGGAGCGTTCGGAGCGTTCGGAGCGGCGGGGCGCCTGCGGCGTCGATCGGAGCGGCGGCAGGGGGCCCGGACCAGGAACAGGGCCTGAGGAGGAGGCCCTTGCGAATAAATATTCACTAATGAATCTCGGTGCTCTAGATACTGGTGGCGTTTCAGCCGCGTGTCAATAGGGTGAATCGGCAGGCCCGAAGGGCCGTCTCGTGTTGCGCGAGGGGGCATGGCCGGCGGTTCGGCCCCGGCCGGAGCTCAGTCCGGGCAGGTCCTCATGATCTTCCAGACCCGGGTGGCCACCTGGAGATTCAGCCGGGTTTCGACGTTGCTGAGGTCGGAACCGCTGATCTCCCGGATCCGCTGGAGCCGGTAGCGCAGGGTGCTGCGGTGCACGACGAGCGCCGCCGCGGTCCGGCTGTAGTTGCCGCCGCAGTCGAAGTACTGGGAGAGGGTCGGCACCAGGTCCGTCCGGTGCGCGGAGTCGTAGTCGAGCAGCGGCCCCAGCCACTCCCGGACGAAACCCTCGACCTCCTGGTAGTCGTTGCCGGCCCGCAGGATCCGGTAGAGGCCCAGGTCCTCGAAGAAGGTCGTGCCGTACGCGGTGGGCGAGCGCCGCCGCACCTCCAGCGCCCGCAGCGCCTCCCGGTAGGAACGCGGGATCTCGCCCGGGGAGTCACAGCGGGCGCCCACGCCGACGGCCCCGCCCGGCGTCCCGGCCTCCCGGCTCAGCGCGGCGTGCAGATCGTCTCCGGCCGGCCTGCCGTCGGCCACCAGGACCACCGCGCCCGACCGGCGGGCGAGCAGCGACCGCAGGCCCACGGCAGCCGCCGACCGGTCGACGGCGGCGGCGAAGGAGGCGTCGGCCGCCCGCTCCGCCCACCGCACCGCGACCACATAGTGCGGCCCGTGCAGATCGTGGCCGAGCGCCTGGGCGCGGGCGTAGGCGCTCGCGTCGTCCGTGCCGGCCAGCAGGTCCTCCACCAGATCGCGCCGCAGCCGCAGCTCCACCTCCGCCAGGGTGCGCTGGTGCGCCAGTTCCAGGGCGAGCGACGCCGTGGCGTGGCCGAGGGCGAGCCGGGCGCGCTCGTCGGCCCGCTCCCCGGGGTCGATCAGGAACAGCGCGCCCAGCACCTCGCCCTGCGGGGCGGCGACCGCGAGCAGGCGCTCCCTGACCCGCACCGGGCGCCCGCACCTGGCGGTGTCCCGCAGCAGCTCCTCGTGGCGGGCCGGGTCGGGCCGGGGATACGGGTCCGGGCGCCCGGGCCCCGCCCAGGCCCGCGGATTGCCGAACCGGTCCTCGACGCCCGCCGCCAGCCCGGTGATCTTGTGCAGCGCCTCCGCGATGCCCGCCTCGCCGTCTCCGTGCAGGGCCGCCCGGCGGAGGGTGTCGAGGACCCCTCGCTCGTGTTCGAGGTCGGACCGCGAGGACTCCAGCCGCTCCCGGACGGCCTGCTGCTCGGCCCGCGCCCGGCGCAGCTCGGCCGCCCGCTCCCGCTCCCGCCGGTGCGCGGCCGCGCCGGCCAGGGCCGCCGCGGTCTGCCGGGCCAGCACGGTGAGCCAGAAGCGGTCGTCCTCGCCGGGCGGCACCCCCGAGCTCACCACGAGCTGCCCGCGCAGACCGCCCGGTTCGCGCAGCGCGTACGCCCAGCCCCAGGCCTGCCCGGGGAGGCGCACCGGCCCGTCCCGCCCGCCCAGTTCCCGGACCCGCTCGTCGAGGGCGGCGGCCGCGATGCCGTCGGCCCCGGCGGCCCCGTCGTCGTGGCAGCGGGTCAGCGCGCCGCCGACCACGAGGAACCCGGCCTCGGCCCGCCCCGGCCCGAGGGCCGCGACCTGCGCCATCGCCCGGTGCAGGATCTCCGTCTCGTCCCGGCTGTCGAACATGGCGGTGGAGCAGAGCAGCAGCCCCCGCGCCCGGGGACTCAGGGAACGGTCCCGAGCCCCGCGCTCGTCCCGGGTGAAGGCTGTTGAGGTCATGCCGTCGCTCCGCCCGCGTTCGGAAGAGAACGAGTCCGGACTCGCGGGTACCCGCCGGGCGGGGCGGTCACCGCTGCGGCCGCGCTCCGCCTGTACCCGCAGGTCCACCCTAAGCGTGGTTTTTGGGCCCCGCAGGCGCAGGCGGGCCGGGGCCCCGTTTTGCCAGGCTGGGCGCGTCGGCGCCGGAAGACGGGTTCGTTCCGCGGTTGTGCGCTACGCGCGGTGCCGCCGCCTCGCGAAGGAGTTCCTCATGGCCAAGGCAGTCGGAATCGATCTGGGCACCACCAACTCGGTGATCGCGGCGTGGGAAGGCGGCGAGGCGGCGGTCGTGCCCAGCTCGGAAGGCAGTCGCACGACCCCGTCCGTGGTGGCCTTCACCGACACCGGCGAGCGGCTGGTGGGCCAGCTGGCCAGGCGCCAGGCGATCCTCAACCCCAAGGGCACCATCTACTCGGCCAAGCGCTTCGTCGGCCGGCACTACGACGAGGTGTCGGACGAGGCCAAGGCCGTGGCCTATGACGTCGTCGGCGGCGAGGGCGGTGTCGCGCGCTTCAACGTGCGCGACAAGCTGTACTCCCCCGAGGAGATCAGCGCCCTGGTACTGCGCAAGCTCGCCGACGACGCCGCGAAGCAGCTGGGGGAACGGGTCACCGAGGCGGTCATCACGGTGCCCGCCTACTTCAACGACGCCCAGCGCACGGCGACCAAGGACGCGGGCCGGATCGCGGGCCTGGAGGTGCTGCGGATCATCAACGAGCCCACCGCGGCCGCCCTGGCGTACGGCATGGACAAGAAGCAGCACGAGACGGTGCTCGTGTTCGACCTGGGCGGCGGCACCTTCGACGTGTCCGTCCTGGACGTCGGGGACGGCGTGGTGGAGGTCCGCTCCACCGCGGGCGACAGCCACCTGGGCGGCGACGACTTCGACCGCCGGCTCGTCGACCACCTCGCCGACAAGTTCCAGCAGACCGACGGCATCGACCTGCGCCGGGACCCGCAGGCGCTCCAGCGGCTCTTCGAGGCCGCGGAGAAGGCGAAGACCGAGCTGAGTTCGGTGACGCAGACGCAGGTCAACCTGCCGTTCATCACCGCCGACGCCGCGGGGCCCAAGCATCTGACCGAGTCGGTCATGCGGTCCACCTTCGAGCAGATCACGGCCGATCTGGTGGAGCGGTGCCTCGGCCCGGTCGAGCAGGCCATGGCCGACGCCAAGGTCGGCGGGACGGACATCGACGAGGTGATCCTGGTCGGCGGCTCGACCCGGATGCCCGCGGTGCAGGCCCTGGTGCGCCGGCTGACCGGCGGCAAGGAGCCCAATATGAGCGTGAACCCCGACGAGGTCGTGGCGCTGGGCGCGGCGATCCAGGCCGGGGTGCTCAAGGGCGAGGTCAAGGACGTGCTGCTGCTGGATGTCACCCCGCTGTCGCTGGGCGTGGAGACCCGCGGGGGCGTCATGACGAAGATCATCGAGCGGAACACCACGATCCCGGTGCGCCGCACCGAGACCTTCTCCACGGCCGAGGACAGCCAGCAGGCCGTCGACATCGTGGTGCTCCAGGGCGAGCGGGAGCGGGCCGCGGACAACCGGGGGCTCGGCCGCTTCCAGCTGACCGACATCCGC
Organism: Streptomyces sp. NPDC097640; assembly: GCF_040302705.1. NCBI lineage: Bacteria > Bacillati > Actinomycetota > Actinomycetes > Kitasatosporales > Streptomycetaceae > Streptomyces > Streptomyces sp. NPDC097640. Next base: position 51,404 of record NZ_JBEOSB010000019.1, on the reverse strand, counting down.
CCGGCGCCGCGCGGCGAGCCGCAGATCGAGGTCGTCTTCGACATCGACGCCAACGGCATCCTCAACGTCACCGCCCGCGACCGCGACACCGGCAAGGAACAGTCCATCACCATCAGCGAGACCGGCAACCTCGACCGCGGCGAGGTGGACCGCATGGTCCAGGAGGCCGAGCGCAACCGGGGCGAGGACCAGGCGCTGCGCGAGGCCGTGGACGCCCGCAACGAGCTGGACGCGATCGCGTACCAGGTCGAGAAGCGCCTCGCCGAGCTGGGCGACGCGGCGCCCTCCCATGAGAAGGCGCGCGCCGAGATGCTGGTGGGCGATGCCCGCGAGGCGGTCAGGAACGAGGCCGGCGTGGACCGGACCAGGCCGCTGAGCTCCGAGCTCCAGCAGGTCCACGCGGGCCTGGCCGCGCATGCGACGGCGGGCGCGGGAGCGGGCCCGGGGCCGGACACGGGCGCGGGGGCCGGACAGGCCCGGCCCGGTGGAGACGACGAGGACGTCGTCGACGCCGAGTTCGACAAGGGGTAGGCGGCCGCCATGTCCCACCGTCCGCAGCAGCCCGACCCGGTGCCCGAGGGCGCCGTGCCGGAGCCCGGCCAGGACCTTCCCGCTCCGGGCGCCGCCGAGGCGCGGGGTGGGGAGGGGCCCGGCCCGGACGCCGCCGGCGGCCCCGCACTCGCCGCCGACGACGCCGCAGCCGAGGCCGAGGCCGCCGAGCAAGCCGCGGCCCTGGCGGAGCTCGAGGACCGGTGGCGCCGCGCCCTGGCCGACCTGGACAATCTGCGCAAGCGCCAGGCCAGGGAGATGGAGCGGGAGCGGGCCGCCGAGCGGGCCCGTACGGCCGCGGCGCTGCTGCCCGTCATCGACAACCTCGAACTCGCCCTCTCCCACGCCGAGGCCGACCCCGGCACCATCGTGGAAGGCGTCAGGGCCGTGCGCGACCAGGCCGTGGACGCCCTCGCCCGGCTCGGCTACGAGCGGCGGGCCGAGACGGGGGTGCCGTTCGACCCGGCCCGCCACGAGGTGGTGGGGGTGGTCGACGACCCCGAGGCGGAGCCGGGGACGGTGGTCCAGGTGCTGCGCCCCGGTTACGGGGACACCGGCAACCAACTGCGGCCGGTGGCCGTCACCGTGGCCAGGCGGGGGTGACCGGCCATGGCACGGGACTACTACGAGGTGCTGGGGGTCTCGCGGGGCGCGAGCCCCGAGGAGATCCAGCAGGCGTACCGCAGTCTGGCCCGCAAGCACCACCCGGACGTCAACAAGGACCCCGCGGCCGAGGAGCGGTTCAAGGAGCTCAACGAGGCCTACAGCGTGCTCTCCGACCCCGGCACCCGGGCCCGCTACGACCGGTTCGGCGAGGACTTCCGCAAGATCCCGGAGGACTGGGAGGAGCGGGTCGGCGCCGGAGCCGGGGGTGGCGCCGGTGGCGGCTTCCGGTCCTGGACGACCTCGGGGGACGGCGGCCGGGTGCGGTTCGTCCGTGGCTTCGGCGAGGACGCCCAGGGCGCGGGCGCCGACTTCGAGGACCTGTTCGGCGCGTTCTTCGGCGGCGGCGGCGCACGGCCCGGAGCCGGGCGCGTCCGTGTGCCCGGGGCCGACCAGGAGGCCGAGCTGCCGCTCACCGTGGAGGACGCCTACCGCGGCGGCCGCCGCACCGTCACCCTGGCCGGCCCCTCGGGGCAGCGCGGCTACCAGGTCGATGTCCCCGCGGGCGTCACCGACGGGCAGCGCGTCCGGCTTGCCGGGCAGGGCGGCCGCGGCAGCGGTGACGCCCCCGCCGGGGACCTGTATCTGCGGGTGCGGATCCAGCCCCATCCGCGGTTCCGGCTGGACGGCCGGAACGTCCACGTCACGCTCCCGGTGACGCCCTGGGAGGCGGCGCTCGGCGCGACCGTCCCCGTGCCCACCCCGGGCGGCACGGCGAAGGTGTCGGTCCCCGGCGGGTCCTCCAGCGGCCGCCGGCTGCGGCTGCGCGGCGAGGGTTTGCCGAACCCCGGCGGCCAGAGCGGCCATCTCTACGCCGAGATCCGCGTCATGGTGCCGCCCCACCCCACCGACCGGGAGCGCGAGCTGTTCGAAGAGCTCGCCGCCACCTCCTCCTTCGACCCCAGGAGCGCGCCATGAACACCCACGCGCCGAAGGAGCGGGCGGCCGCGCGGTCCGCGCCCGTGGCCTCCGTCCAGTACGCGCTGGTGCCCGCGCGCCGGCTCACCCTGGAGACCGTGGCCAGCCGCGCCGGGCTCCACCCCGAACTGGTCCGGCGCTTCGTCGCCCTCGGCCTGGTCGAGGCCGAGCGTGACGCGGCGGGACGGCTGGTGTTCCCCGAGGCCGCCCCGGCGACGCTGGCCCGTGTGGAGCGGCTGCGCACCGGGCTGTGTCTGAACTACGCATCCATCGGCCTGGTGCTCGACCTGCTCGACCGCATCGGCCGGCTCGAGGCCGCGCTGCGCCGCGGCGGCGCGAGGAGTGATGAACCCCCATGGACATGAACCGCCTCACCCAGAAGTCCCAGGAAGCCGTCCAGGACGCCCAGACCAGGGCCCTGCGGCTCGGCCAGACCGAGGTCGACGGCGAACACCTGCTGCTGGCGCTCCTCGACCAGCCCGAGGGGCTGGTGCCCCGGCTGGTCGACCAGGTGGGCGCCGACCCCGCGACGCTGCGCACCATGCTGGAGGCCGACCTGGCCCGCAGGCCGAAGGTCACCGGCCCCGGCGCCGCCCCCGGGCAGGTCTTCATCACCCAGCGCCTGGCCAGGCTGCTGGACACCGCCGAGCAGGAGGCCAAGCGGCTCAAGGACGAGTACGTCTCGGTGGAACACCTCGTCCTGGCGCTCACCGACGAGGGGGCCGCCACCCCGGCCGGGCGGGTGCTCAAGGAGCACGGCGTCACCAAGGAGGCGTTCCTGAACGCCCTCACCCAGGTCCGCGGCAGCCAGCGGGTCACCTCCGCCAACCCCGAGGTGGCGTACGAGGCCCTGGAGAAATACGGCCGTGACCTGGTGGCCGAGGCCCGCACGGGCAAGCTGGACCCGGTCATCGGCCGGGACGCCGAGATCCGCCGGGTCATCCAGATCCTCAGCCGCAAGTCGAAGAACAACCCGGTGCTCATCGGCGACCCCGGGGTCGGCAAGACCGCCATCGTCGAGGGCCTGGCCCAGCGCATCGTGCGCGGGGACGTGCCCGAAGGGCTGCGCGACAAGACCATCTTCGCCCTCGACATGGGGTCCCTGGTGGCCGGGGCGAAGTACCGCGGGGAGTTCGAGGAGCGGCTGAAGGCCGTGCTCAGCGAGGTCAAGGCCGCCTCGGGCAGGATCCTGCTGTTCGTCGACGAGCTGCACACCGTGGTCGGCGCCGGGGCGGCCGAGGGCGCCATGGACGCGGGGAACATGCTCAAGCCCATGCTGGCCCGCGGCGAGCTGCACATGATCGGCGCCACCACCCTCGACGAGTACCGCAAGCACATCGAGAAGGACGCCGCGCTGGAGCGCCGCTTCCAGCAGGTGCTGGTGGACGAGCCGTCCGTGGAGGACACCATCTCGATCCTGCGCGGTCTGCGGGAACGTCTGGAGGTTTTCCACGGCGTCAAGATCCAGGACACCGCCCTGGTCTCCGCCGCCACCCTGAGCCACCGCTACATCAGCGACCGGTTCCTGCCGGACAAGGCCATCGACCTCGTCGACGAGGCATGCGCCCGGCTGCGCACCGAGATCGACTCCATGCCCGCCGAGCTGGACGAGATCACCCGCCGGGTCACCCGGCTGGAGATCGAGGAGGCGGCGCTGTCCAAGGAGACCGACCCGGCCAGCGCGGCGCGGCTGGCGGAGCTGCGCCGGGAACTCGCCGACCTGCGCGCCGACGCGGACGCCAAACACGCCCAGTGGGAGGCCGAGCGGCAGTCCATCCGCCGGGTCCAGGCGCTGCGCAAGGAGCTGGAGGAGGTGCGCCGCGAGGCCGAGGAGGCGGAGCGCGACTACGACCTCAACCGCGCCGCCGAACTGCGCTACGGCAGGCTCCAGGAGCTGGAGCGCCGGCTGGCCGCCGAGGAGGAGCAGCTGGCCGCCAAGCAGGGCCGCCACCGGCTGCTGCGCGAGGTCGTCACCGAGGACGAGATCGCCGACATCGTCTCCGCCTGGACCGGCATCCCCGTCTCCCGGCTCAAGGAGGGCGAACGGGAGAAGCTGCTGCGGCTGGACGAGATCCTGCGGGAGCGGGTCATCGGCCAGGACGAGGCGACCAAGGCGGTCGCCGACGCCATCATCCGGGCCCGCTCGGGGATCCGGGACCCGCGCCGGCCGATCGGGTCGTTCATCTTCCTCGGCCCCACCGGCGTCGGCAAGACCGAACTGGCCAAGACGCTGGCCGCGACCCTGTTCGACACCGAGGAGAACATGGTCCGCCTCGACATGAGCGAGTACCAGGAGCGGCACACCGTCAGCCGGCTGCTCGGCGCGCCGCCCGGATACGTCGGCTACGAGGAGGGCGGCCAGCTCACCGAGGCGGTGCGCCGCAAGCCCTACTCGGTGGTGCTGCTCGACGAGGTCGAGAAGGCGCACACCGACGTCTTCAACACCCTGCTCCAGGTGCTCGACGACGGGCGGATCACCGACGCCCAGGGCCGGGTGGTCGACTTCCGCAACACCATCCTCATCATGACCTCCAACATCGGGTCCGTGTACCTCCTCGACGGCGTCACCTCCGAGGGAGAGCTCAAGCCGGACGCCCGCGGCCTGGTGATGAGCGAGCTGCGCGCGCACTTCCGCCCCGAGTTCCTCAACCGGGTCGACGACATCGTGCTGTTCAAGCCGCTCGGCGAGCCCCAGATCGAGCGGATCGTGGATCTCCAGTTCGAGGAGTTGCGGCAGCGCCTCGCCGAGCGCCGGATCAGCGTCGAGCTCACCGAGGCCGGCCGGCAGGTCATCGCCCACGAGGGCTACGACCCCGTGTACGGGGCGCGGCCGCTGCGCCGCTTCATCTCCCACGAGGTCGAAACCCTCATCGGGCGCGCCCTGTTGAGCGGGGACGTCCAGGACGGCGCGACGGTGCGCGTCGACGCCCAGCACGGGGAGCTGGTGGTCACCTACCGGCAGCCGGAGCTCGCGGGAGCGGGCAGGGCAGGATGAACCCGCAGGAGACGACGTCACGACAGAAAGAGCGAACGACATGGCCACAGAGCGGGACCCGCATCTCTCCATGATCCGCGATGTCACCGCCCGCACCCCCGAGGGCTGCGAGGAGTGCCTGCGTCTCGGGACCCCCTGGGTGCATCTGCGGCTCTGCCTCACCTGCGGCCACGTCGGCTGCTGCGACTCCTCACCGCTCAGGCACGCCCGCGCCCACGCGTTCGCCGAGGAGCACCCGATCATGGAGCCGATGGAGCCGGGTGAGGACTGGCGGTGGTGCTTCGTCCACGAGGCGCTGGTCTGACCGCGGCAACGGCACCCCCTGCGATCGGGTCCTTTCCGCGAGAGCCGGTGGGTGCTCAGGCCACCGGGTCGAGCAAGCCGTCCGGCCCCGCCCCGTACTCGTCGTCGGTGAGCAGACACGAGTCGAGCAGGGTCAGCAGGCCGTCGCGGTCGAGGCCGGGCGAGGTGAAGGTGAGGTGCTGGCGGCGGTCGCCGTGCCATGGGTGCCAGTCCAGCGCGGCGGCGACCCGGCGCTCGGCGGGCACCGTCTCCCAGGCCGCCGCGGGCAGCGCGGCCATCCAGGGTCCGGCCGACTCCACGCACAGCGCGCCGCCCGCCGCGTCCCACGACAGCAGTGTGTCGGGGCGGTCGGCCAGCCAGAAGCGTCCGCGGCTGCGGGCGGCGGCGCAGGTCAGGTCCTCCAGCGCCGCGTAGAGCCGGCCCGGGTGGAAGGGCCGTTCGCGCCGCCAGACCACGGTGGTCACCCCGTGTTCGTCGTGCTCCTGCGGCAGCAGCGCGCACGCCGGATGCTGCCGGGCGGCGGCCGCCGCCACATCGAACCCGGCCAGCAGGGCGGAGCCCAGCGCCGCCTCGTCCGTACGCACCTGTCGGGCGCCGGGCGTGAGCTGGGCGAGCAGCGCGTGGTCGCCGTCGTCCGAGGGCCGGTCGGCCGCGCCGCCCTCGAACACGGCGATCACCGTGGGGTATTCGAGCTGCCGGGCAAAGGTGTCGGCGATGGTGCGCTGATCGCGCGGCGCGGCGGCGAGACCGGCCTCGGCGAGGTCGGCGCCGTCCGTGAGGCAGGGCACGAGGAGGGCCGGGTCGACCGCGGTGGCCACCCCGGTCAGCTCCAGGGGCTCGCCCTCGGCGGCGATGACCGCGGCCATGGCCTGGGGCTCGACGGAGTCCCACAGCTCGACGACGGCCAGCCGGTGGCCGCCGCCGTCGGCCAGCCGCAGCAGTTCGGGGACCAGGTCCTCGCGCAGGGCGCAGCACGCGCAGTCGTTCACCAGGGGCGCGTCGCCCACGCCGAGCAGGCCTCGGCCGTCTCGTACGGTGCGGCGCACGGCGCCGTCGGCGGCGGACGACAGGTCGTGGTGCAGCGCGACGGAGCCTGGCACCGTGCGCAGGATCTCCCGGACGGCGGCGCGCCGGGCGTCGGCGTGCAGCCCGCCCACGATCGCGACGGCGAGCCGCGCCTCGGTCCCGCTCATCGGTTCCCCCGTCCGCGTCCGTAGCGCCGCTCGAAGCGCTCGACGCGGCCCGCCGTGTCCACGACCCGCTGGTTGCCGGTGTAGAAGGGGTGGCTCGCCGAGGAGATCTCTACGTCGATGACCGGGTAGGTGTTGCCGTCCTCCCAGACGACGGTCCTGTCGCTGGTCGCCGTGGAGCGGGTGAGGAAGGCGAAGTCGGCGGCCCGGTCGCGGAAGACGACCGGCCGGTACTCGGGATGGATGCCGGGCTTCATGGCGGTCAGCGCTCCTCGCGGAAGTCGACGTGGCGGCCGGCGATCGGGTCGTACTTGCGCAGGGTCATCCGGTCGGGGTCGTTACGGCGGTTCTTGCGGGTCACATAGGTGTAGCCGGTGCCGGCGGTGGACCGCAGCTTGATGATCGGGCGTAGTTCGTTCCGTGCCATGCCCGACAGCATACATGGAGTTGGTTTTCATTTTCATAAGCGGCTAGGGTGCCACCGTCAGCACCCCACGAGAGCGAGAGGGACCATGTCCGCCCACTGCCAACTCACCGGCCGGCGACCCGGCTTCGGCAACCACGTCTCCCACTCACACCGCCGCACCAAGCGCCGGTTCGACCCCAACATCCAGCGCAAGCGCTACTGGCTGCCGAGCGAGGGCCGTCATGTCCGGCTCACCCTGAGCGCCAAGGGCGTCAAGACCGTCGACGCGATCGGCGTCGAGGCCGCCGTGGCCCGCATCCGCGCCAGGGGAGGGAAGGTCTGATGGCGAAGAAGAGCAAGATCGCCAAGAATGAGCGGCGCCGCGCGATCGTGGCCCGTTACGCCGGGCGCCGCGCCGAGCTGAAGGCGATCATCGCCGCCCCCGGCAGCTCCGACGGGGAACGCGCCACGGCCCAGCGGGAACTGCGCCGTCAGCCACGCGACGCCAGCGCCACCCGGGTGCGCAACCGCGACGCCATCGACGGCCGCCCCCGCGGCCATCTGCGCGCCTTCGGCCTGTCCCGGATCCGCCTGCGCGAACTGGCGCACGCGGGCGAACTCCCCGGGGTGACCAAGAGCAGTTGGTGACCGCCGCTCGGTGACCCGCGTCCCCGCTCGACGCACCGGGACGAGGACGGACGCGGCCGGAGGGGTTCGCGGCCTTCGTCAGGAGATGTAGCCCTCCCGCAGGGCGTACGCCACCGCGTGGGCGCGGTTGCGCAGGCCCAGGCGGGTCGTCAGGCCCTGGATGACGTTCTTCACGGTCCGTTCCGAGTACGAGAGCTTGGCGGCGATCTCTCCGGTGCCCAGCCCCTCCGCGACCAGCCGCAGGACATCGGTCTCACGCGGGGTCAGACCGAGCGGCCGGCCCCCGGGCCGGCCGAGCGTGCCCGGCCGCAGCGCACCGACCTGACTGACCAGTTGGCCGATCAGATCGGCGGGGAGGTCGCCGTCGCCGCGGGAGGCCGCGAGGACCGCCTGGAGCAGTCGGTGTCCGGTGGCCTCGCGGCGCCAGACGATGACCCCGACACCGCACTCGATCACATCGAGCAGCTCGGCCCGGCGGATCAGGCTCGCGACCAGGACCACGCGCAGCCCGGCGTCATGGACGAATCGGCGCAGACCGGCGAGCGTGGCCGCGTCGATCGAGTCGGTGAGCAGCATGACCACATCGCCCGCCCGGGCGTCCGACTTGTCGAGGAGGACGATCTCGGGGTGGTGCCGCAGCTGGCCGATCGCCCCCTCACGGGAGATCGGATCCCGCGCGTGGACGACGACCGAGATTCTGCGCCGGGAGTCCGTCGTCGCCGACCGGGGATCCACCGGCTCTAAAGAGGCGCCCAATGTACTCCCTCTGTCCACCGCGAAACGGACCACGCGATTCCGGTTTTGATCATACGCCAGCCGACATCGACGCCCGCGTACTCAAATCCTTCTTTATCGCTTCGATACCGCCGGTAACCCATACGACAAAAACGCTAGGGAAACACTCGGAAACAGCGCGGCGAAAGTGATCGCCGGGGCGCCCCCGCCACGGCCCCGCCTCCGGCGCCCTTCGCGCGGCGACGGCCGCGCGGCGCTGCCCGAAAGACCAAAACTCGCTGCCCCGATGAACCTGGACCTGCCCAAAGTGCCTCTATAGCGTCGCAGGCGGAGTACCTGGGCTTGTCGCCTGCGCCCTGTGGTGGAGACACCCAGAGGGCCATCCGGTCCCTGTCGGACAACTCACCCCGCACGGCAGCCCTTTCCCTCGTCCCCTGCCGCGCGCGGGCCGAGGGAGGACCCAACGCGTGCTGGCAGGGAAGGATCTCGGTGCACGATCACTCCACGTGGTACAGCCTGCTGGGCCCGGTAGAGGTGACACGGGACGGCACGGCGCTGGCCCTGGGGCCACGGCAGCGACGGGTGCTGCTGATACGACTGCTCATCGAGGACGGCCGGCCGGTCTCCCTGCGCCAACTCTGCCTGGACGTATGGCAGGGCTCCCAGCCGACCGGGGCCGTCTCCTCCGTACGCGCGCACATCAGCAGACTGCGCTCGGTGCTGGAGCCCGTGCGGGGCGGCCGGTCCACGCTGCTGGTCAACGGCCCCGCCGGGTACGCCCTGAAGGTGCCCCGCGAGGCGCGTGACACCACCCGCTTCGAGGAGTCCGTGACACGGGCCCGGGACACCATGCGACGAGGCCAACTCGACGTCGCGCGCAAGGAGATAGAGGGGGCGCTGGGCCTGTGGCGCGGCGAGGCGCTCGGCGAGACCGCCGAACTCGACTTCGCGGCGCGCGAGACGGCCCGGCTCAACACCGCGCGACAGGACGCCATCGAGCTCCAGGCCACCATCCTCATCAAACAGGGCGACCTGGAGCGCGCCATCGGCGTCGCCGAGGGACTCACCATCGGCGCCCCGCTCCGCGAGTCCTCATGGGCGCTGCTGATGCGCGCGCTGTACGGGGCGGGGCGGTCCGTCGAGGCGCTCCGGCAGTACGAGCGGTTCCGCACGTTTCTGGCCCAGGAGCTCGGCCTCGACCCCAGCCCCGGACTGTCGGATCTGCACACCGCCATCCTGCGGCACGACACCCGGGTCCTCGGCGAGCCCCACTCGACCGGACCCGCGGTCACCCTGACCTCCGCCACCCTGCCCGGCGCCGAAGCCGGTCCCGCCGACGCCCCGTTGGTGGGCAGGTCCGAGGAGAGCGCGCGCCTCGCCGCCGTGTTGCGCGCCGCGGGCGCGGGGCGCGGTCAGTGGGCCGTGGTCTCGGGGGAGCCGGGGTCCGGCAAGACGCGGCTGCTGGACCAGGTGTCCGCCTGGGCCGAGCAGGCCGGGTTCGCCGTGGCGCGGGCCAGCGGCGGCCAGGCGCTCAGCGAGAGCCACGGCATCTCCCTGGTGTGCCCCGCCGCCCAGCTCCTGGACGCACTGCGCCGGAAGCGGCCCGGCACCGGCACCGACGACACCCCCGCCGAGACCCGGCCCGACGAGGACCGGCTCGCCGAACTCGTACGGGAACTCAACCGGGGCCCAGCACTGTGCGTCGTCGACGACCTCGACTGGGCGCCACCGGACTTCCACGACCTGCTGCGCCGGCTCACCGCCCTGCTGCGCGACGCCCCGGTCGCCGTGGTGTGCGCCCTGCGGAACGCCGACGACCCCGCGGCCAGCGGGCTGCTCGCGGAGCTGGCCCGCCACGGCGCCACCCGGCTGCACCTGGAGCCGCTGTCCGCCGCGGATGTGGGCGAGTTGCTCGCCGCCCGCGGCGAGCGCTCCTCCGCCGAGGAGGCCGCGGCGCTGCACCGGCGCGGCGAGGGCAACCCCTTCACGCTCGGGGAGTTGCTGAAGCTGCCGCCGGAGCGGCGCGTGGGAGCCGCGGCGCAGGTGCCGGCCGCCGTGCGCAGCGTCGTCCAGGCGCGGCTCGCCGAACTGCCCGCCCCCGCGAGGACGATGCTCACCTACGCCGCCGCCGACGGCCCGCACCTGGACATCGGGTTGCTCGCCGATGTCCAGGGCATGGCGCGGGACCGGCTGCTGCCGCTGATCGACGCCGCCGTCACCGCCCGTGTCCTGGTCTGGGACACGGACCCCGGCCAGCGTGACACCGGGCGCTACCGCTTCCCCGAGCTGGCCCGCGAAGTCGTGTTGGGTACGCTCACCCCGTCCTCCAGACAACTGCTGCACGCCGCGCTCGCCCGCGAGCTGGCAGCCCGGGAAGACACCGACCCGGAGCGGCTCGCCCGGCAACTTCGCGCGGCGGGCCCGATGGCACCGGTGTCGGACCAGGACCGGATCCGCCATCCGTCGCCGGACCAGGGCCGTTGAGCCCGCTCCTGGTTCCGGCGCGATGTCCGGGCCGGTGAGCGCCCGGCCATCCCGTCCCCTCTGCCATCACATCCCCCGTCAAGCCCCCACCGCCACCGGACCCGGGTCCGGTGGCCACGAGGAGAAGCTCATGTCCGATCAGCACCGGACCGGTGACGACTCGACGTCCAGCGGCCAGCCGGCCGCGGCGTTCTTCGCGTCGCCCGAGCCGGAGTCGCCTTCGCCACGCGGTTCCGCGTCCGCGTCCGCTTCCGGCGAATCGTCCGCCACCGCCGAGGCCACCGCCGAGGCCACCGGCAAGGCCGCTGGTTCCGCCGCCGGTGAGAGTGACGACTCGCCCGACGCGGCGACCGTCGAGGAACACCTCACCGGCAAGAAGACATCCGCCGGCACCACCACCGCCGCGCGAGCCGCCTCCTCCTCCGCCTCAGCGCCCACGGACGGCCACGACGAGGCCGATCCCGAGCCCGAGACCGATCCCGAGGTCGATCCCGATCCCGAGGCCGAGACCGAAGCCGAGACCGTGAGCGGTAAGAAGGCGGAATCGGAAGGCCGGTCGGAGGACAGCGCCCGGTCGGAGGAGAGCGCCCCCGCCCCGAAGCCCCGCCGTGGCTGGGGCAGGGTCGCCACGGTGTCCGGCGCCGACGGACGGCCCGACGGGGCCGCCGCGGCCGCCGCCGCCACGACCATCGGCCCCGGTGGCGACTCCCCCGACGCGGACGGCGGCCTCTCCGGCCGCCCGAAGAAGCCCCTCCTCGCCGGCGCCGCCATGGCCGGGGCCATCCTCGTGGCCGTGCCGCTGCTCATCATGGCCACCGGCAAGGACGACGACGAGAGCAAGAAGGTGGCCTCCTCCAGCTCCGCCGACACCGTGCTGGACGACGACGGGGGCCGGGCGGGCGAGTTCGTCGCCGAATCCCCGTCTCCCAAGAAGAGCAAGCCCGAGAAGAAGAAGGAGGAGGAAAAGGAGAAGGAGTCCCCCTCCCCGGCGAAGGAGAAGGCCGCGGACCCGTCACCGCCCAGCTCCTCCCCCACGGCCAAGGAGGAGGAGAAGAAGAAGACCTCCGTGCGCAAGAAGGCCCCCAGCAATCTGCCGGCCGTGCTGACCCGGGTGCTGATCAAGAACAACACCAACGGCACCTGCGTCGACGTCCCCGGCTTCACCAGCGGCAACCCCGACGGCCCGATCCACCAGTCGACCTGCAACAGCAACCCCGACGACAACCAGCTGTGGAACGTGGAGAAGAGGTACGACAGCGCCGGTCCGGGCGGGGTTCCCCTGTTCCAGATCCGCAACGTCATGGACGGCATGTGCCTCGACCTGCCGGATCACGGGGCCGCGGGGAACGCCACCAAGGTGACGGAGTTCCCGTGCGACGGCACGACCGGCGACAACCAGCTGTGGTGGCTGGACAAGCAGGCGGACGGCCGGTTCTGGATCCGCAACTTCGCCAGCAACAACACCTGTCTGGACTCGTACGGGCCGGATGACCAGACGCGCGATCTGATCATCTGGCCGTGCGCACCGGAGAATCTCAACAACCACGAGTGGTACTTCACCCGTTCCTGAGCCCTCGTCCCGGCTCGGCTGCCCGTGGCCCCGGCGGTTTCCGCCGGGGCCACCGGCGTATCAGGCCCTGTCGCCTCCCGGACCGTCGGCCGCGTAGGACGGGTCCGCTGTCAGCAGCAGCAGTTGCTGGGCCGGGGTGAGCTCGACATCCGCGAGCGGCAGCATGTCGACGAGGAGCGCCGCCTGGGCGTACTGGGAGGTCGAGAGGGTCACCCCCATCTCCTCCAGCAGTTTCACCGGCACGGTGCGGCTCTTGTCCAGCGGCGGGAGCGCCTTCCCGGACACCTCGTCGGCGGCGCTGTCCTCGGCGGGGGACTCCCACGGCAACAGGACCGCCTTGGCCCCCTCGTTGGCCGGAGCGACCGGTGTCAGATGGATCCCGGACGCGTCCACCACCACCCGGTAGGGCGCCATCGCGGGATCCAGCAGCTCCAGCACGTCCCACAGCGTGTCGATATTGGCCACCCCGCCGATCCAGCCGCTGTCTCCCCGCAGCAGCACCCCCGCCGCCGGATGGACGAAGTCGTCGCCGAACCGCTGCCACCCCTCCGACGGAAGCACCTCGCCGTCGGGAAGCCGGATGTCCCCCGTGTCGCTGACCTCGTAGCCCCATGGCGTGGACTGGTTCGGAGAGGGGCGCTCGAACTTCCGCCACTGCTCCGCCGACTTGCCCTTCCCCTCCGGCGCGGCCGGCGGCGGCACCTCGCGCACACCGCCGCCGTACCGCGGGCCCCCGACGGTCAGCTCATGACCGACCGGCCGGCCCTGTGCCACCGGCTCCACGCCGGCATCCCTCGTCCCGCCACGCAGCCCGACGGGCAGCGTCATCGGCGCCGAACCCCGGTGATCGTCGACGGTGACGGCCACCTGATGGGTCCGGCTGATGTCGCCGCCGGGGCGCGCGGTTCTGGACACCGGCGTGATGTGGAACCGATCCGCCGTGACGCGTGGTCTCCCCTGCCCGCTCTGGAGCCGGGCCAGGTGCTCGGCCAGCCTCTCCCGCAGCGCCGTGGCCACCGCCTCGGCCCGCCACGGGCCGCTGTCCTTCGCCCGCCCCGCCCTGGAGTCGCGGACGTTGTCCCGCGCGGTGATGGTGATGTCGGGGAGCGGGAGTCCGTGGGCGTGGTTCCACATCCCCACCCGGGCCAGGGTGGCGGCCAGGTCGTTGATGACGAAGCGGCTCTGGTCGGCCGTCGCCTGTCGCGGGCTTTCGACGGTGAGGGTCTTCGGGGTGATCCGGTGGCCGTGGACCACCACCGCCGTGAGGGGGTTGACCTCGGCGGAGGGGCCGTCCGACAGCAGATCGGCGTTGACCTCGTGCATGCTCTCGCCCTGACGCCCGCTGAACATGCGGAAGTACCACATGTCCTCGCTCCGGACGAGCGCGGCGGCGCGCTTGATCGCGGCCTGGGCCCGGCCCAGGGCCCGGTCCAGCTCGCCCTGTGCCGCGGCGTGTTCCGGGGTGCCCCGGACGTGCTCGTCCCGGTCAGCAGTCGCCCGGTCGACGGCGAGCAGCGCCTCCGTGACCTTCAGATAGCCGCGCAGCCGGTCCAGTTCCCGGGCGCTCGTCCCGTCCCGCTCGGCCTCCTCGATCCGCTGGCGGAGTCCGGTCTCAAGCCGCCACCAGTCCTCGGGGGTGGAGCGGTCCTGGTTCTCCTCGACCATCCAGGACAGCAGGGACTTCATATAGAGCTTGCGTGAGTGGTTCTCCAGGGTGATCTGGTCGGCGCCGTCCTCGCTGGCCAGCACCACCTGCGCGAAGTGGTATCCGAACGGGACGCCCTCCCCGGCCCGGGGCTTGGCGTAGTTGCGGTTCAGTACGGGACGGCCCTGATCGTCGACCGCGCCGATCGACTGGATCACATAGCCGGAGCCGACCGGCGCCCAGGCGCCCCGGTTGGCGCCGATCCGTTTCACCGCCGTGTCCAGCCGCTCACGGCGCGGGTTGTCCGGCTCCTCGAGGCTCTGCGCGCTCCCGTAGGCCTCGCCGGGCAGCGGGCCGTCCACGCCGCCCATGGGGCGGTCGTCCTCGCGCGTCCGCGCCGCCGCCCAGCGCGGATCCACCTGCTCCAGGTCCTCCAGGCCGTCGGCCACCTCGGCCAGTGCGCGCGCCAGATGGTGGGTGCCGGTGACCTCCCAGCCGTCGGAGGCGTTGACGGGCACGGTGACCGGAGCGCCGCCGTCGGGGTCGGTGAACACCATGTGGGACGCGGGCACCCCGCCGGCCAGCATCCTCGCGAAGTCGCGGCAGATCTCTTCTTCCGAACGGCCGCTGCGGGTCAGGAACTCCGGCTCCACCTTGAACAGGGGCTCACCGCGGCTGCCGTCCGCGGTGGGCAGGACGATGGCCACGTCCTCATGGGCCGTCAGCCGGACGTGGTTTCCCGCCTCCGCCATGCGCGCGTTCGCCCGCTCGATGGCCTTCCTGGTGGCGTAGACCTCCTGGTTGAAGCCCAGTTCCCCGTTCTCACCGCTCTGGACGGCGAGTGTCCGGTCCCCCGAGAAACGCAGGGTGGGGCGTTCGTCCGTCGGGGTCTCGGTGTAGCCCTGGCTGGGCAGGTAGAGCGCGGCCCTCCGGGAGGCCGACCGTCCGAGGGGATGGGCGACGCTCAGGACGGGGTTGTCCGGCTGCCGGAACAGCACACCGCCACCGTCGCCGCTGGTGTCGATGACCTCGTAGTCGCGCGTCACCAGCGGCCCGGGCCGGCGCGGCTCCTGGGGCGCGGCGGGCCGGGTCTCGCCACCGATGCGCCCTCTCACCCGCCGCAGGGCGCGCTGCGGCCCCGGTTCGGCCGCGGCGATGATGCGCGCGTCCAGCACGGGCGGCCGGCTCCGCGCGGGGCGCGAACCCTCCGCCCGGGGCAGGCCGCCGCGCGGCCCGGCGCCGCCGCGTGACGCCGGCTCCCCGCGGCGGTCCCGGGACGGGTCGTCCGCGTTGAACGTGTCCGTTTCCGAGGTCGTCGCGGTGCGCGCGGCACCGGGCGCCGGGGCCGCGGGACGGCCGCGCTGCCAGTGGTGCTTCTGCCCGGGGGCCGCCGTCACCACCATGACGCGGGTACCCGTCAGGGGATCGTCGTGCACGGTGACCGGGCCGCGGGACGAGACGGTGGTACGCGCGGTGGCCGCCCGGCTGTTGAGGGACTTGGGCAGGCTGCGGCTCCCGCTGCCGGCGTGGGACTTGATCACCGCGACCTCGGCGTCCGGGGGCCTGACGGTCAGCCACGGGTCGTGGACGAGCAGTTCGGCGATCTCGTCGTGCGGCACCCGGCGGCGTGAGCCGTCCGGCCAGGGCATGTCGATATGGCCGTCGCCGCCGTCGGCCAGGACGAAGAACGGGAGCCGCGCCCTGGGCACATCGGAGGTGCCGTCGACGTTCCACGGCGTGTACCGCGGGGTGCGGGCCTCGAAGGCCCCTTCGAGTGTGCCGTCCGGGGACTCCAGGTAGTACGCCACCTCGAGCGGCTTGGTGGAGCGCCGGCCGGTCCAGTCGCGGCCCCTCGCCTCGCTGCCGGGGGTGCGGATCAGCGTGTCGTCGGAGAGCGCGTCGTTCAGCTGAAGGTGGTAGGCGGCGAGGGCGGTGGGGTTGTGGACATCACGGCCCGCGGCCGACGCGGCCGCGATCAGCCACACCAGTTCCGCGTGGCGCTCCCGGTCGAGCGGCCCGGCCGCGTCGCCGAGGTGCAGGACCTTGGCCGCCAGCGCCTGCACATCGGGGGTGTCGGAGAGCACTTCATGGGCTTCGATCACCGCCCACAGCACCCGTTCCCGGTCCGCGTCGGTCACCTGGTCCGGGGAGTTCAGGCGGAGGACCTCCGCCATGCGCTCGTTCAGGCTCAGCCGGTCTCCGCGGACCACCCTCCGCAGCAGATCCACGCCCCCTTCCACCGACGGCATGGACACGAACTCGCTCAGCTTTGTGCCGCGCGGCGCGGACGGCGCGGCCAGGAGCAGCGCCTTGACCTGCTCCGGCGTCGGCTCGGCGGGCCGGCCGCCGGCGCGGGGCGGCACCCCGGCATGGCCCAGGGCGGCGCGCCTCAGCAGCTCCATCCGGAACTTCCCGTCGGCACCGCGCCGGCGCATCCGCTCCACCGCGCCGATGCCGCGCAGCAGCCGCCGGTACTCGCCCGCCGGGTCGTCCTTGTCGTTCTCCACGGTGACGTCGAAGGTGATGCGCAGCGCCCGGACCAGCCGCAGGGTCACCTTCCTGACCTCGGACGGGGCGCGCCCCTCCCCGCTGTGCAGGCCCGCGATCCGGGCGAGCTCGTCCAGTTCGGCGCCGTACGGCTCGGGCCGGGTCTCGAGCCAGCGGCGCGGCCGGAGCTGCGGGTCGGTGACGATCGAGTGCCGCCCCTGGGAGGCGCGGAATCCGGAGGTGCGATCGGCGCTGAAGTGGGTGCGCCGGGTCCTGTTCGCCACCCGCTGCATGGCCGAGACGGTCTCCAGCGGGTCGGCGGCGGCGGTGTCGCGGCTGAGGTTGCCGACCTCGGGGTAGCCGTCGGCGCGCGCGTCGATCCAGCAGCTCATGGTGACGACCACGTCCTCGGGGCGCAGCCGCCGGATGCTCGGGCGCCGCTCCAGGAAGCCCCCCATCTCGTCCCCGTCCACGCTCCAGGACCGGTCGCGGTCGTCCGTGAGCTTGAACCGGTTGGGCATCGCGTGCGTGCTCACGAAGTGCGCGTTCCGGCCGGCCCACGGCACCTTCTCCGGCGGGCCCACCGGCTGCCTGGTGACGGGGTCGAGGACGACGTACTCGTCGGTGTCGGGGAGGATCTCGAAGGTGCCCTCCCGTAGCCGCGTGTCCGCGTCGTTGAAGCTCGCGCGGCCGTAGGGGCGCCCGTCGGCCACCATGGTCGTGTGCTTGACGGCGCTGTCCGGGATGAGGTGTCCGTCGGTCGTGCGGACGAAGCCCTCCCCCGCGGCGAGGTCCTCCTCGCCCAGGTCGTCCGGCTCGCTGCCGATCCACCCGCCGACCGGCGGTCCGCCCTTCCCTCGGTCGATCACCACGATCCGGCCGGAGCGTACGGTCACCTCGCCGCTGTGCGCCCAGACCGTCCTGGCGGTCCGGAAGGCCCCGGTGCGGGGCAGCAGGAGGCCCCGGTCGCCCGCGCCCGGCACGGCCAGCAGCACCGGAACGCCGGGGTCGAGACCGAGCAGCTCCGGGTCCCTGGCCAGCAGTGCGGCGAACTCCTCCAGCGTCACCCGCACGGGAGCGGAGCCCGGCGGCGAGACCATGATGTGGTCGTGGCCGCCCTCGGCCACCACGACATAGGGGGATCTGGCCCCGGGCCTGCGCCACCACTCCCCCGTGATGGGCTTGCCGAGGGAGCCGTCGGGGTTCTGAATGAAGTACGACCGCCGGTCGAAGGCGCCGATCGGGCGTCCCGTCAGGTTGCGGCCCATGGTCCTGCCGCCGGTCGAGGTGATCGTGGTGGCCCTGGCGAACACGCCTTGCTCCACCAGATGCTGGACGCCGAGTTCGGCCAGGCTGCCCGCCCGGTCGGCCGCGATGGCCTCGTCCACCAGCTGGTACAGCTCGCGCCGCTGCTCGCTGCTCACCGGCGTGTCCGGGGCCAGGTGCAGGATCCGGCGGACGAGCGGGGCGGGGTCGAACGGGCCCTCGCGCAGGGCGGGGTCGGGGTCCGTGCGCCGCAGGGTGTCCAGCCGCTCGACCGCCCCCGAGTAGCGGGAGCGGACGATCTCCACCGTCGTCCGGGTGCGCGGCCGCCGGTCCGTGCCCTGCGTCCGTCCCTGGCCGACGGCCTCGATGGGGATGTCGCGGGCGTCGATCCGCCCGGCGGTCGACGGCTCGTCGCGCTGGGCCCGCCGCAGGGATGCGTTCGCGCTGTCGAAGAGGGTGTCGGCCACGGTGTCCGCGCGTTCCTGGTCCAGGGCGCGGCTGCCCTGGCCGGCGTCCGGCCGTGCGGATCCGGTGCCGTCGCGGTGCCCGGTGACCTTCACCTTCGGCGGGGCGAGACCGGCCAGGGCGTCCCGCCGTGCGACCTCGGCCAGTTGGCGGCCCAGATCGTCGACGCGGGCGCTCTGCTGTGCGTCGAGCGCCGAGGAGCGGTCGGCGAAGGAGACATGGGACCGGGGTGGCAGGACCGGCGGCAGCGCGTCGCGGAGAGCGGCCGTCGCGGGCGCCGCCGACGACGACGCCGGGGCGGGGGCCTGGCCGGATCGGGGGGCATCACGGTCCGGGGCGTTGGTGTAGTCCCCGGCCGTCGACTCCCGGCGCGGCCGGCCCGTGCGTGTCACGGGGGACGCCGAACCCCGCTGGTCGTCGACCGTGATGGTCGCCTCGCGGCCCTTGCCGGGGTCGCCGCCACCGCGGGCCGTCTCGGGCACCTCGGTGATACGGAACCGGTCCGCGGTGATCAGGGGGGCCTCCAGCCCGCTCTGTAGCCGCTCCAGGTGTTCGGCCAGGCTTTCGCGCAGCGCCGCGGCGATGTTCTCGGCCCGGATCTGACCGGTGTTCTTCGCCCCGCTCCCCAGCGAGAAGCGGCGGTTGTTGGCGCGTCCGGTGACGGTGATGTCGGGCAGCGGAAGGCCATGGGCGAGGTTCCACAGCCCCACCCGCGCCAGGCCGGCGGCCAGCCCGTGGATCACGGTCTTCTTCTGCTCGGCGGTCACCTCGTGCTCGCCCTCGGCGAAGGCGACCGTCTTGGGGGTGATCCGGTGGCCGTGGACCACCACCGCGGTGAGCGGGTTGGCCTCCGCCGAGGGGCCGTCCGACAGCAGATCGGCGTTCACCTCGTGAATGGTCTCGCCCTGGCGCTTGCTGAAGACGCGGAAGTACCACTGGTCCTCGTTGCGGATCAGCGGTGCGGCGCGCCGGATGGCGGTCTGGGCGCGGGTTTGTGCCCGGCCCATCCGGTCCAGCGCCGCGGCGTGCTCGGGGGTGCCGTCGGGGTGCGTACGGGCGTCGGCCTCCGCCTGGCCGATGGCGAGCAGCGCCTCCGTCAGCTGGAGATAGGCGCGCAGGCCGGCGAGTTCCCGCTCGCCGGTGCCGTCCGCCTGCGCCTCGTCGACCCTGCGCCGGAGTCCGGCCTCCAGCCGCCGCAGCCCCTCCGGGGTGGTACGGGCCCGGTTCTCCTCGACCATCCCGGACAGCAGGGACCTCATGTAGCCCCTGCGCGCGTGGTTCTCCAGGGTGACCTGGTACTCGCCGTCCTCGCTGGCCATCACCACCTGCGCGAAGTGGTAGCCGAAGGTGACACCCTCCGCGCCCGGGGGCTTGGCGTAGTTGCGGTCCAGCGCCGGACGGCCCTGCTCGTCCTTGGCCCCGATCGACTGGATCACATAGCCGGAACCGACCGGCGCCCAGGCGTTCTTGTTGGCGCCGATCCGCCGGAGCGCCTCGTCCAGCCGTTCGCGCCGGGGGTCGTCCTCGGTCTCGTAGCTCTGGGCGCTGCCGTACGACTCGCCCGGCAGCGGGCCGCCCATGCCGCCCATGGGGCGGTCGTCCTCGCGTGCCCGGTCCGCGGCCCACCGCGGATTCACCTGCGCCACGTCGGCCGTGCCGTCGGCCACTCCGGAGAGCGCCTGGGCCAGGTGGTGGGTGCCGGTCATCTCCCACCCGTCCAGGGCGTTGACCGGCACGGTGGTCACCCCGCCGCCGTCGGGGTCCTCGAACACCATGTGGGAGACGGCAGCCCCGTTGGCGAGCATCTGCGCGAAGTCGCGGCAGATCTCCTCCTCCGAACGGCCGCTGCGGGTCAGGAACTCCGGCTCCACCTTGTACAGCGGTTCGCTCCGGGTGCCGTCGTCCTTGGGAAGGACGATGGCCATGTCCTCGCTCGCCTTCAGCCGGACGCCGCGGTCGTAGAGGGCCAGTTGCGCGTTCGAGCGCTCGATGGCCCCGCGGGTCGCGTAGACCTGCTGGGGGTTGCCCTGGGCGCCGTCGTCGTCGCTGCGCAGCGCCAGGGTCCGGTCCGCCGAGATGCGCAGCGGGGGGCGGGCGTCGGCGCGGAAGGGGTAGTACCCCTGGGTCGGCAGATACAGCGCGGCGACGTCCGGGTCCGGCCCGCCGCCCAGGGGGTAGCAGACGCCCAGGGACTCGCCGGACGGCTGGCTGAAGAGGACGCCGTTCCCGCTGGGGTCGATGACCTCGTAGTCGGTCGTCACCAGCGGCCGGGCCTTGAGCGAGTCCTTGAAAGCGGCGTGCCGCGGCTCGTCGGCGGCCCGCGCCGGGCCCGGCCGCGGTCCGGCCGGGCCCCGGGAGGCGCTGGGGCCGGGGGTGGGTGCCTCGTCCTCGTCCGGTTCCTCGTCCTCGGCGAGAACGTCCAGCATGGGCGGGCGGTTACGGGGGGTGCGCGAGCTCTCGCCGCGGGAGCTCTCGCCGCGCGAGCTCTCGCCGCGGGAGCTCCCGTCCCGCGAGCCGTCGCCCCGGGGCGCGCCGCCGATGAGTCTGGCGATGTCGCCGGACTTCAGGATCTGCCCGATGGCCTGGCCGCGCTGGCGCAGCGTCCGCCGCCACTGATCGGGGGACAGCGCCTGATGCTCCAGCATCACGGTGTTGTCATCCAGGCGGACGGGCGCGTCGGGCGCCAGCCGCAGCAGGGTCCGCACCTCCGCGACCGCCTCGGACCGCAGCACCGACAGGTCCGCGGCGCTCAGCACCGGGCCGAGGTCCGTGTGGCGGCCGCCTTCGTCGAACCGCAGCAGCCGTACGGTGCCGTCGGCGGCGGCAAGCAGCAGGTCGACCGGGGCGGCCAGGCTGTCGGCCAACTCGGCGACCGTCTCGGCCGGATCGCTCTCGAACGCCCCGGCGTCGGCCCGCAGCACCAGCCGGACCCCGCCCAGCGGCTCGCCCGCCACCGAGGGCAGCAGCGCCTCGCCCAGATCGTCGGCCTCGCGCACCGGAGCGCCCTCGGTCAGCTCCGAGACCCGGAACTCCAGCGTCTTCCGGCCGTCGTCCGGGGCAATGTGGACGAGGGTGTCCCAGGCGGGCTCCACGACGCCCTCCGGGGCCGGCGACGCCGGCCGCGACCGGTCGGGAGCCGCGTCCTGTGCCGTCTCGTCGGTGGCCGGTGGCCGGGCGAGGGAGCGCAGAACGTCCATGTCCAGGGGCCGGCCCTGGTCGGCCGCCTCGGTGGCGGCGTCGGTCAGCGCGGCGATGTGGGCCTGGCTCACCTCGTCCACCGAGTCGAGACCGAACACCTCCCGGGTGTACGCGGTGATCGCCTCGGCGGCGGTACGGGAGGGGAACCGCGCCATGGCCGGCCCGCTCAGCGAGCGGACCGCCGCCAGCCGCGCCAGGTCCGTCACCTCGGAGCGGGAGTCGGGGCCGAGCAGCGCGTCGCCGAACAGCGCCCGGGCCGTGCGCACCGTGGCGGTCACCTCGCGGCGCAGCGCCTCCGGGTCGGCGTCGGCGAGCCCCAGGGCCGTGGCCAGCCGGTCCACCAGCTCGGCGGGCGGCCCCTGGGGCCCGTTGAACCCGTCCCAGCGCGCCTGGGCGGCGTGCCGGGCGAACCGCGCCATGCCCTCCTTGAGGCCCGCCACGATCTCGTCCACGGTGAACCCGCCGAGGAACAGCGAGCGTGAATCCATCAGCACCGCCGGGCGGAACCCCTGCTCCAGCAGGAACTTCTGCATCAGCAGATGGACGTTGACGCGGCTGTTGGCGTCCGTGAACGGCTGAAGGATCTGAAGGGCCCGGGTCACCCGGGCGACGGCCCGCAGCTTCTGGTCGGGCGTGACCGCGACCGCCACCTCGCCGTAGTAGCGGTCCAGCGCGGCCTGGACCACCTGACGGGCCTCGCCCGGGGCGTAGTCGATGGAGATCTGTCCGCCGCGCTGCCCGTGGTGGAAGACCACCCAGGGCTTGCCCATGCCCGGCTCACGCGACTCGTTCAGGGAGAACAGCAGCCTGCGGCCGAGCAGCACGTCGTCCTTGATGTCCGCCGCGACGCGGTCGGCGCCGGTGCCGCGCATCGTGGTCTTCATCCGGCCGCCCTCGTGGCCCGACCACGTGGTCGCCACGTTCTGCCCCTCGCCCACCTTGAGATGGCGGGTGGCGATGTGGTGCAGCTCCTCGTACGCGTCGGCGTCGATGCGCGACCAGTCGCGTCCGGTGCCGCCGACGTCAAGGATCTGCTGGTACGCCTCGGTCATGCCCGCCCGGTAGCCGGGGTAGGTCCGGGTGTCGAGGTGGCCGCCGACGTCCTCGGGGGTCGCCCGGAACGCTTCGGCGTGCACATTGGGGTCGATGAACAGCCGCCACCACGAATCCCGGGGCAGCAGCCGGGACAGCCGCGGGGCCGCCGCGCCCGGCGGGGCCCCCGAGGTGGTGTCCGCGTAGTACTCCCGGATCCGCTCGTCGGGGAACCGCCCGCCGACCGCGACGTGTTCCCGCAGCTCCTCCTCCGGCAGCGGGGGGAGACCGTGGTAGCGGGTCCAGGTGTCGTCGTAGTCGAAGCCCAGCCCGCGGCGGTCCGGATGGTCCTCCTCATGGGCCCACAGCTCGGACGCCCTGAGGAGCTCATGGAGCGTGTGGTGGCGGTCGGCGAGCATCGAGCCGATGTACGCCAGCCGCAACCAGCGCAGGTCCAGGCCCGCGTCCCATTTCTCGTTGGCGTCCTCGGCGGCGTCGAGCAGGCTGTAAACGGTGCCGGAGCTGCCGGTCTTGATCAGGCCGCCGGTGCGCTGGGCGGCCGCGTGCGGGGAGTCCTCCAGGGTCAGCTGACGGGGGTCCCCGGCCAGCCGCGTCGGGGGTTCGTGGTTGATGCCCGACAGCTCCTCGCCCGGCTTCCAGGTGGCGCCGTCCGAGGTGAACGCCCGCTCGCGGGCGCTGAGCGGCGGCAGGATGTCCTGCGGGGCAGGCCGGTCGAACGGGCCGTCGGACGGGGTGCCGCGCCAGCGGCGCTCGTCGTTGATCATGGCCGGCTGGTCGGTCGGTGTGCCCAGCAGCATATGGAAAACGCCGCGGCGCAGCGCGTTCCACACGAGGGTCGACTGCTCGCGGAAGTTGCCGTCGTCGACGACCTCTTCCAGGGTCTTGGGCTCGACGCCGACCGCGCCGGGCACCTCCTGCTCGTAGGTGCCGAGCAGGCCTCGCAGCGCCGGGGGCGTCTTCTCCCACACGAGGCGGGCGAACCGGGAGATCTGCTCGACGACCTGCGGATGTTCCGAGAGGTACTCGCCGAGCCTGCGCTCGTACGCCTCGGACTCGTGCTGGTAGCGCAGCCGTTGGAGGTCGTCTGGGCTCGCGGGGATGAGGGAGCGGCCCGAGCCGCTTCCGGGCGGCGGCGGCAGGGGGATGTCCTGGGTGTCCCGCGTCCGGTCCTCGGTGTCCCCGGCCGTGTCCGGCGCTTCGTCCTCGGCGTCGCTGACGTGGTCCTCGACGTCGCCGGCCTCGTCCTCCGCGGGTCGGGGGCGGGGGCGGGCCAGGAGGAATTCGTCGCCCCGCTGATAGAGGGTGACGGTGTTCTCGGGGGTGGCCGCGGGGTTGCCGAAGGTGCGGTGGGTGCCGTCCTCGGACACCAGGGTGAGGGTGATCCCCTGCGCCCGCGCGGTCAGTTCGGCGGCCAGCGCGGCGGTGGTGGCGTCCCAGCGGCGGGCCGCGTGCAACTGGACGCGCAGCAGCGCTTCCCCGTTGCCGTCGGCGTCCCGGGTCGCCTGGGGGATCCGGCCGCCGGTGCGGCGCATCTCGCCGCGCAGGGCGGCGCGCCGGGTGGCGTCGAGGCCCGGCGTGAGGCCCGCCACGTCCTCCCAGCGGAACGTCGCCGACGGGTCGAGCCGGGCGCCGTCCGGCAGCGGCTGCGCGGCCACGCGGGTGGCGATGCGGCGCGCCACCTGGGTGGTGGACAGGTCGGCCAGCGGGGTCGCCCCCGGTACGCCCGGTCCCGTGTTCCCGCCCTGCGGGGTGGTCCGGGCGGTGGCCGGGGGCCGGGCCGTCGCCACGGCGGCGTAGAAGCGGTTGCCGTCTCCCTCGGCCTCCACCAGGTCGTACACCCGCCCGTCGGGGCCGGTGAGGGTGCGGTGGTCCTGCGCCGCGTCGAACCGGGACCCGTCCTGGCCGCCCTGGCCGTCCTGGCCGTCCTGAGGAGCGGTCCAGGGCGGTGTGGCGTGCGCCGGACGCTGGGTCCCCGTGGCGGCCACGGGGGCGGGGGCGGTGGCGGTGGCCGGTGCGGGGGCGGGCAGACCGGGTGGCGGGTTCGAGTCGACGGACTCCTCGGGCAGCATCAGCTGGTAGTGGCGGTCATCGCCCTCGCCGCCCAGCCACAGCTGCACGGGGTCCGCGTCGGCGCCGGACCCGTCGGTGGAGAAGCCGTCCGGGGAGAACTGGAGGAAGCTTCCGTCCGGCGTCACCACGCGCACGGGGACGCCGAAGGTGCGCGCCGCGAGCAGCGGCAGCAGGTCGGCGGCGGCGTGGTCCCAGCCGCCCCGCTCCGCCGTGCCGCCCGGCCGCAGCAGCTGGGCGACGGCCAGGGCGAGGCGGGAGCGGGTGCGTACGGGCAGCGAGTCGGGCAGCACACCGATCGCCTCGAACTCCCGCCGTTCGGCGGTGTCCTCGCCCAGCTCGATCCAGGCGCCGCCGATCTCGTCGTCGGTGAAGGTGTCCGTGGTGTCCGGCGCGAGGACGTCGAGCAGATCCGCGTTGGCGGGGTCGGCCAGCCGGGCGGCCAGCAGCTCCCGCAGGCCGCGTACCAGCGCCGCCCGGCTGGACAGGTCCAGGCTCGCGTCGGCGAGCAGGCCGGGGTCCAGCCGGTGCAGGCCCTCGGCGAGCGCGTGGAAGAAGGCGTCGCCGTCCCTGGGCACATCGAGGAGGGCGAACCGCTCGCCGTCCGGGGCGATGAGCGCCGCCGGGTCCTCGTCGCCGTCCTCCTGGGTGTAGCGCGGCGCGTCCTGCGTGTCCGTGTCCGCGGTGTCCTCGGTGTCCGCGGCGGCGGCCTTGGACGGGTCCGTGAACGTCACCTCGGGCGGCTTGGGCAACCCGTCGAGCCGGGTGCGGCCCTCCTCGGTGGCGTTCAGCCGGTGCCAGCGGGTCAGCCGGTCGGCGGCGGTGCGCACCCGGTGGTATTCGGTGGCCAGCGCCTCGGCGGTCGCCTGGAGTGTGTCGAGGGTGCCCTGCCAGGTTTGCAGGGCCTGCCGGGCCGCGTCCCGGGTGTCGGTGGCCCTGCGCTCCGCGGCCGTCGCGGCCTCGAGCTCCCGCGCGGTCCGCCCGCGCTCGGCGGCCGTGGTCCGCTCGGCCCCGGCCACCCGCTCGGTGGCCGCGGACCGCAGCTCGGCCGCCCTGGTCTCGGCGGTGGCGAGGTCGCGGAGGGCGTCCGTCAGCGCCTCGCGCTGGAGCTCGGCCCAGCCGTCGTGTTCGGGCGCGGCGTCCGCGGCCGCGCCGCGCTCCCGCTCGACGCGCAGTCGCGCGTCCGCCACCAGCTCGCCGGCGGCGCGGTCCGCCTCCGCGGCGGCGGCCCTGGCGTCCACCAGCGGCCGCCGCGCCGCCACCTCCGCGTCCCGCGCCTCGGTCAGCTGCCGCTGGAGAGTTCGCAGTTCACGCTCCGCCCTGGCCAGGGTGTCACGTGGTCCGGAGCCCTGTTGGCGGCGCGTCTCCCAGTACTTCTCGTCGGCCTCGGTCCACGCCTTGGCCGCCTCCTGGACGGCGTCCCACGCCTTCCCGGCCTCCGCGGGGAAGTTGGTGTCGTCGATCAGGCCGAGCTGGCGGGCCACGTCCTCCCGTACCCAGGCGATGACGGCGGCGTCGGTCTCGAACGCCTGCCGTCCGGCGGAGCCGAAGTGGCCCGGCCTGAGCTTGTGGAACGGGGAGGCCACCATCCGCCCGATGGCACTGTCCCTGATGTGCCGGTGGACGGTGGCGCTGCTGAGCCAGGTGGTGGGGACGGCGAAGAGGAAGGCCCGGTCCTCGCCGTCGTTGACGGAGATCTCCGCCATGAAATCGCGGTTGTATCCCGCGCCTTCGCCCTGCGATGCGTTGGGGCCGGTGGCCGCGGCGCCCGGCCTGGTCGAGCCGGCGCTTCCCATCGAGGCGGAGACGGCGGCGTCGACGGCCGAGGTCTGGCCCTCCGACCCCGAGGCGGCCACCCCGTCGGCGGTGACGTGGCGCCGGGCGATCTGGAGGTTGGTGCCGGGGGCCACCGTCAGCAGCTGTGCGCCGCCGAAGTGCGGCTTGGAGTACAGCGCGAGCTGACCGTCCGCGCCGCCGACCAGGCTGTCCTCGGTGAGCCCCGGCACCTGGTAGCCGACCGGCTCGAGGGTGAGCGGGTAGTGGGCTGCGAGCACGATGTTGCCGGTGCCCTCGTCCAGGGTGTGAGCCGAGCCGGTGCCGAGCCCGGTCAGGCCGGTGTCCTTGGCCCGTACGAGGACGTCGTCGCCGTCCGTCTTGAAGCCGATGTCGTACGCCTTGGCGAGGGCGAGATAGCTCCCCGCCCGGACCTGCTCGAAGCCGATGACCCCGCGGACCTGGAACCCCTGGGCGGGCATCTCGAACACGCCCTGCGTGCCGTCGAGGAAGGTGACGCGCCGCCAGTCGCCGTCCCCGCGCAGCGACGGGGGCGCCGCCGGCCGCGGGTCGGAGGGGGCGGGAAGGGTGGGCGGCCCGAGGGGGTCGACGGCGGCCGGGGCCGTCCGCGGGCCGGCCGGGTCCGGGCTCATCAGGCTGAGCGGGGTCTGCTTGCGCAGCGTGCCGACGTCCCCCTCCTCCACGACGCGGCGCTTGCCCCGGACGTAGCGGGACGCCTGCCGCGCCCGGTGGGTCAGGTGTCTGACGCGGCTGTCGGCGGCCGTCGGCGGGGCGGGGTCGGGGGCGTCCTCGACCTCCAGGACGATCCGCAGCCGATAGGGGGTGTCGTACTCGGCGTAGGGCTCGCTGGTGGCCACCGTCCAGGTCGTCATCGGGCTGGAGGAGTGGCTGGCGGTGAGGGTCTTGCGGCTGGAGCCGGTCTCGCTGTAGCCGGGGCCCGCAGTGGCGGCGTCGGGGTTGTGGGTGTACGCGTTCTCGCCGACCGAAAGGCCGAAGTCCGGCCCGCGGGTGCGGCTCAGGCTGGAGCCGGTGGACTCGGTGGCCGCGAGGTTGTCCTCCCAGTCGATGCCGTGCCCGAGCCGGCGGAACCGCGGGGCACCGGCGATCAGTTGCACCCGCAGCCGCACCTGGCGGCCGCCGATGCGCATCCCGTCCCAGCCCCAGCGCCCGGTCCTGGCGGGCACCGTGGAGCCGGTGCCCTCCATGTCGCCGCGCAGCGCCCGCAGCAGCCGGCTGGAGGCGAGGCGCAGCAGGGCGTTGCGGCCGGTCTCGTCGAGCGACAGACCGCGCAGCGCGCGGTCGAAGGCGTCCAGCACCGCGGCCGCGTTGAGTTCGCCCAGCGGATAGCCGCTCAGCGCGTTGCCCGCCAGCCACGCCTGCGGCGACCAGGTCTGCGCGTCGTAGTGCGGCACCGCGCCCCAGCCGTCGTCGATCAGCCGGAGCTCCACGGCGCTGTACTCGGGGAGCAGCCCGATCCAGCCGCCGGGGACGGCCAGCAGCCGTCCCGAGGCGGCGGCGAGGCCGCGCGGCACCAGCCGGCTGCCCGCGCCGGTCGTGGTGCCGAGCGCGCTGGAGGCCACCGCGATCTCGTGCTCGGCGTTGCCGGACACCAGCACCTGGTGGGTGTTGTCCTGCCGGGAGACCTCGTTGGTGACGGACCGGCTGATGGTGTCGCCCTTGGTCCGGCCGTACGACCAGGGGCTGATGTTCAGCGAGTAGAACCCGGCCGCGCCGCGCTCGCCGCCGTGCGGCTGGAAGGCGGAGAGCCGCCCGCCGAAGAGGAAGCTGTAGGTGACGGTGTTCTTGCCGCCCGACTGCGTACCGCCGGTGATCTTCAGGGCGGCGGCCATCGGGGCCGGCTCGGACAGCAGCGTCAGCCCCGCCACGGTCATCCGGTGGGCGAGGACGCCGCCGCGGTTGAGATACGGGCCCTTGGCCCACAGCCCGGTGATCCGCCAGCCCGACGGGCTGAGGCTTTGGTCGGCGTTGGCCGTCAGATACGGGGCCTGGAACGGGCGCACCGCCGCGTCATGGGCGGGCGCGCCCTGCTGGGTCAGATGCCACGACCCGCCCGAGGCGCCCCGCAGCGACTCCTCCACGGCCCGGATGAGGGCGGGCTGGCCGAGGACCGCGATGGTGAGCTGGGCGTGGCCCGCGAACGGCTGCTGGGCGCGGCGGGCCGCGGCGTCGAGCGCGGTGTGGTCGGCCTTCGCGAGCGCCAGGGCCTGTGCGTCGTCCAGCGGGGTGCTGTCGATGCCGTCCTCGAAGTCGCGGTAGGGGTTGGCCGTGCCCGCCGCGTGCGGGTCGGTGGCGGAGGTGTGTTCGTCGAGGATGCTGAGCAGCACCCGCCCGGTGAGCGGGCCGCCGCCCACGGGGGTGCCGTCGGTGGCGGTGCCGATCACATCGGACGGCTTCTCGCGGAAGACGAAGGGCTGGGTGCCCAGCAGCCCGGCGGAGGCGAAGCCGCGCAGCAGGCCGGGCAGCCGCCAGTAGCCGCCGCGGCTGGCGGTGACGCTGAGTCGGTAGCTGTACAGATGCGGCGGGCGGGTGCTCGCCACCGCCCGCTCGACGGCGGTGCTGGGCCCGAACACGCTGTTCTGGCCGCGGCCGCGGCCCCCGCTCAGCCCGAGGAACAGGCTGCCTGAGTGCTTGGCGAGGCCGAGCGCGGTGGCGGCCGTGGTACGCAGGGTCCCGTTGCCCTCGATGCCTGCTTCCAGGTCGTGGACCACCCCGTGGTCGCTGTCCAGCTTCTCGCCGCCGGGCGCGGAGTGCTTGATCTTCAGCCCGGTCTGGGTGCCCTCGTAGCGGCGGCCGGTCAGCTCGCCGTCCAGCCACAGATAGCGATAGCCGCGCTTGAAGCGCAGGGACTCGCGCAGCGGGATCCGGACGCCGCTGGTGGTCAGCGTCTCCAGGCTGCCGGCCATGGTGTGGTACGAGAGGGTGGTGAGGATCTCCAGGGTGTTGGCGAGCGCCGTCTGGAAGTGGTCGGCGTCGCGCCAGCGGGGGTTGTCCGGGTCGAGCTCGTCGAGCGGCGCGACCAGGTCCGGGTAGGCGCGGGCGGCCTCCCGCAGGATGGTGTCCGCGAAACTGTCGAGCCAGGTGGTGTCGGTGGCGTCGTCGGCGGTGGCGTCGTCGGCCGTGAACTCCTCGACCCTGGCCACCCCCAGCGTGGGCGGCCGGTCGGGGGTCAGATACGCGGGGGCGTACGGCTCGGGCGCGCCGCTGCGCATGCGCAGCCGTGTCCCGTCGTCCCAGCCCGCCAGCCGGCGCGCCTCGGAGCGGGGCATCCGGTCCAGGCTCCAGGTGACGAACACCCGGGCCGTGTGCTCGGGCCCCGGGGTGGTGCCCCCGCTGCGGTCGCGGCCGGCGCGCCGCACCACGACGGCCTTCTCGACGAGATAGAGGCCGACGGGGGTGTTCTTGGCCTCGCCCTCGGTCTTGACCGCGCCGGAACCGCCGGTGTTCATGGCGCGGGTGGACCGGTGGCCGTACCGGGCGGCGAAGCCGAGCAGGAAGCGCAGATTCAGCTGGTCCCCGTTGAGGCCGAGCCAGTTGAAGGCCGGTCCCACCGAGCCGTTGATCTCCTGGCCGGTGGCGATGGAGAGGTTGCGCTCGTTGGTGAGCGTGAGCGCGGTGACGTCCTTGAGGGCGGAGGCGGTCGTCTCGTCGACGAGGATGGCGCGGCGTGGCAGGACCTGCACCGTGAAGACGCCCAGTGGCGTGCGGAGCTTGTCGTCGGCGAACAGCGGGGCGGTGGTCATCCGGCCGGTGCCGAGGACCCGGGACATCCGCTGGAAGTTGCGGGACGAGATGAACGCGTCCAGCTCGCGGTGGGCCGAGGAGCCGGGGCGGGCCCCGATCTGCCCGGCGGCCCAGTCCCTGACATGGATGAGGGGGCCGAAGTCCTCGGTGGTGACGAGCCGGTGGTGCGGCCGGCCCTGGTAGCCGATCAGGCGCGGGATGCGGCCCGGCTTGGACTCGGTCACCGCGCTGTCCGAGAGCCGCAGGGACAGCCCGCCGCGCATCCCGAAGCCGAACGTCGCCGGGGTCCGGCCGCCGTCCTCCGTCACGGGCCGGCCCTGCTCATCGGTGACGGTGAACTCGTAGTAGGCGTCGTCGAGGTAGCGGTGCGAGGTGTCGGTGCTGCTCGTCTTGGACTGGCTGGTGGCCTGGGAGGTGAGGGTGTAGCCGACGGCGTGCGTGCGGGCGAAGCGCAGGCCGACCCGGCCGAAGACGTCCAGCGGCTTGGTCAGCGGCCACAGCGGGACGAACGGGTTGAGGGCGTAGCTGGTGCTCTGGGTGGGGGTGCGTCCCGTGGTGCGCTGGGTCCGCGCCGTCGACTCGATCTTCCGCGGTCCGTCGGAGGTGTCGGCGAAACGCTCCCAGCCGCCGTAGTGGCGCACCGCGAGGTGCAGCACCCGGACCCGGCCCTGCTCGTCGGTGTAGGTGAACTCGCGCCCGTCGCCGCTGAGTCCGCTCAGGTCCTCGCGGAGCGCCGTCGCCACCTCGGCGAGCAGGCCGGTGTCGCGCGGGGCGCCGGAGCGGGGCTTGCGGGGCCGGGCGCCCGGCCTGGCCCGCAGCTCGCGATCGAGCTCCTTCAGCGCCTGGTCGGTGCCGCGCAGGGTGAAGTCCTTGGTGCCGAAGGCGGCCGACCGCGCCAGCACCTCCTCGGGCAGATCGGCCATCAGCTGCCGGATGCCGTCGAGGGGGGCGGGCATCCGGCTGCCGTCGGTGAACCGGGCGCCTTCGCGCTCCAGCGGGGCGGGCGGCAGCCCGCGGTCGAGGCGGGGCGGGCGGCGGCGGTCGAGGTGGTGCTCGATGCTCAGCGGATCCTTGGGCGGCGTCGTCTCCGCCGTGTCCGTACCGGTCTCGGTACCGTCTCCGTCCCGGTCTCCGTCCTGGTCTCCGTTCCGCTCCTGCTGGTCCTGGGCGGTGGTCTGCGGCGGAGGGGGCGTCTGCCCGTCGGCCCCGAGGGTGTACACGGTGGCCGGAACGGTGGGCGCGGGGTCGGGCGCGGGCGCGGGGACGTGCGGCTGGGGCCGGTGGGTGTTCTCGGCCTGGTCCCACAGCCCGCGGAACCCCTCGTACAGGTTGTTCTCGGCCTCGGGACGGCTCGTGCCGTACAGCCGCTCCAGCAGGGGCAACAGCCGCTCCCGCTTGGGCCGTCCCCGCTCGTACTCCCGTACCCACTGGGCCCCGTTGTTGCGGCGCTGCCCGGTGTACGGGTCGGTGCCCTCGTTGGTCCCGAGGTAGGCGTTGGTCAGCTGGGCGAAGAACTCGTACTCGTCCCGGGCGGAGTAGTTCAGCACCGGCTGCCCCGCCAGGTCCCTGGCCACTCCGTCCGGCCACTGCGGCGGGGGGACCTTGGAGCCCGGCAGCTGCGACCGCCGCTCCCGGTTGCGCTTGGCGTAGAAGGCGTCCCGGATGCGCTTGCGGTCCTTGTCGGAGAGCCCGTGCTGATGGATGGCGTGCGCGAACTCGTGCGTGGTGGTGGAGTACCCCTTGGCGTAGATGTGCTCGTCGCCGATGGTGCTCTCTTTGCCGAGAAGGTTCTCCTCCGTCACCGCTGTCGTGCGGCCGCCCTTGCCGCGCACGGTGTCCCAGACCCGCCCGTCCGGGCCGACCGGCTTGCCCCGCAGATGGCGGAACGGGGCGAGCGAGGTCATCGCCTCGTCCTTGGGCACCACCACGACCCGCGCACGGGCCCTCAGCAGGGTGGCCGCCACCTTGCGGTTGCTCAGCATCGGCGTGAGCCGGCCGAGCACCTCGCGCCGTGCCGCGTCGGGCTGGTTCACCCCCTTCGGCACCTGGATCAGCAGCCGCGCGGCCGTCGCGGCGAACTCCGGCGCGGGCAGCCCGGCCTCCAGCGCGTCGATCAGCGCCGGGTCCGACGCCAGTTTCTCGCGGTCGGCCGACGACAGCAGCGCCAGCTCCCTCGCGCGCTCCGCCGACGGCATGCCCGGCAGCCGGGCGGCGAGGTCCGCCACGCGGTCCGGGGAGACCGGGGACGGGGCGGGCCGCCGCGCCCGCGGCCGCTGCCCGGTCGGGTCGGCGGCCGGGGACGGGGCCGAGGTGCCGGGAGGCGGCGGCAGGGGGCGCGCGTCGAGCGCTCCCTGCGAGCCCTGGGCGGAGAAGCCGAGATACGAGCCGATGGCCTCCAGGTCCAGGGGGGCGAAGCCGCGCTGGGCCGGGGTGTTCTGGATGCCGAAGGCGGCGAGCGACTCGGTCTTCAGCCGCGCGCGGGACCCCGTGTTCGCGCTGTCGAGGTCGGACCACCACGGCACGGGTGCCTCGTTGCCGGTCACCTCGGCGTTCTTGACCACCCACTGCCCGGCGAGGGTCGGCACCTTGTTGACGGTGATCCGCTGATAGCCGATCTTCGGGTCGTGCCAGGCCTTCATGCGCTTGGCCTGGCGGTTCCCGGTCTCCTCCAGGTAGCGCACCTGATGCCCGATCAGGGCGTAGCCCTCCAGGTTGCCGCTGCGGAAACCAAGGTGCTTCAGGTTGCCGCCGGAGGCCTGGGAGAGGTGGTCGAAGACCTGGAACTGGACCTCGCGCGTCTCGTCGGGGAACGCCTGCCGCCAGTCGTCCGTCTTCCAGAACTCCGTGAGGTCGTGGACGTTGTCATAGCCGTCGGCGAGCCGCTTCAGCGCGCCGCTCTGCGCGCTGTCGCCCGCGATGATCACATTCGTGCCGGGTGGCAGATGGTCGATGATCTGCCGCAGCCCGGTCGTGCCGCTGTCGTGCTGGGGGTGCGCGTCGCCCTCCTGACGGCTGCCCAGCCGCGACCACAGCACCACATGCGGGCCGCCCTCCGGCACTCCGCGGGCCGCGAGGAAGCGCCGCACCCGCTCGGTGTGGGGGTTGTCCAGGCCCCAGGCGCCACGGATCGTCGCCCTCGAGCGCCCCTGGCCGTCCCATACCTGCGCCACCTCGCTCGTGGCGTACTTCGTCGGCTTCTGGAACCGGGTGCTGCGCAGCCCCGCCGGCACGGGTGGGCTCATCGCGTCGTAGGGCAGGGCCTCGTAGCCGTTGGCGGTCTGTGTGTACAGCTGGTGCGGGTCGTCGGTGTGGAGGGTGTGAAGCCGGTCCTCCTGTGCGCGCAGTTCGGCGTCGCGCCGGGCGGTGAGCCGGTCCCGCTCCTGTGCGCGCTCGCTCGGCGACAGCCGGGTGTTCGCCTCGAGTTCGGCCATCGCCCGGGCGTGGCGGGTGTGCACCGGGGCGGTGAGGGTCTTCCGGAGGAACGGCCCGACCTGGTCGCGGGTGCGCGGTCCGGTCACCACGCCGACGTGCAGCTTCGGGTTGAGCGAGAGGGCGGTGGCCAGGCCGAACATGTCGCCGGTGAAGTTGCCCGCCGTCAGGACCAGGGCGCGGTGCGGGCCGGACCCGGCCCGGAAGCTGTCGGCGAGGTCGGTGAGGGTGGTGTGCAGCCGGTGGACGTCCTCCGGGGTGGCGCCGAACTCGCGCCACTGGACCTCCAGGGAATCGCGCGCGGCCCTGGTCCCCATCAGCCCGTTCAGCACGTCGATGAACTGGCTCGTCACATCCGCCTTCGCCTGGGCCGGCCGCTGGGCGGCGTACTCCGCGCCCCGCCGCCGCACCAGCTCGTCGGCGAGCGCCGCGTCCAGGCCCGGGTTCCGGCCCAGCGCCCACAGCAGGTCGAACAGGTCCGAGCCGCGCTTGTGCCGGTCCGGCCGCGCGGCCAGCGCGTACGCCGTGTCGACCAGGGAGTCCACGAGGGACGGGACGGCGATGCCGTCGGCCTCGTCCGTGTCGCGGTACGGGTCGGTGCTCGGGCCGATGGTGATGTCGACGCCGTTGATCTGTCCGCTGAGCGCGCGGGGGTCGCGCCCGTCCTGCCGCAGGGCGTTGGGCGGGGCGCCGGGCGGGCTCGGGAAGTGCTCGGCCAGGGCCCGGTTGATCAGGTCCTCGTGCCGCCGCACATCCGGGGTGGCGAGCCGGAAGTCCAGGCCCGCGAGGGGGCGCGGGCTGCCGAAGCGCAGATTGGCGTGGGCGCCGCCGGTGAGCACGAGGGGCCCCTGGACGTCACGCGTCCGCCCGTCGCCCGGGATCAGCCCGTTGATGAGCGCGGCCACGTCACGGCCCACCGCGAGCGCCCGCGCGTTGGCCTCCGGCGTGGTCGCCGGGTCGTACGGGGGACGGGGCGGACCGGCCGGCCCGGGCGCGGCTTCGGTGGCCGACTGCGCCGACTCGATGCGGATGTCCCGGCTGACGGTGCCACGGTGGCCGTCGGCGTTGAAGGAGAGCAGCACCTTGTGGGTGGCCCCCGCCGTGAGCTTGGCCTTGGGCTTGGGCACGGTGAAATCGCCCGCCCGGTCGGTGGCGCCGAGCCGCTCCAGGACCGCGGTCATCAGCTGCGGCGCGGTCACGCTGGCGCCGTCCACCGTGATGGTGAGGGGCCCGCTGCCGGGGCCCTGGCTCTCGACCGCCCGGTCCCACAGCTCCTTGAGGTCCTCGACGTCCTTGGGCGCCGCGTTGAAGCCGATGTTCGCCTGGGACGGCGGATGCGCCGGTCGCAGATCGGCGGGCGGCAGCAGATCGGCGGGGTCGCCGGAGGTGGTGGTCGGCAGGGGCCGGGCCGAGCTCGGATGGTCGCGCACGACGGGACCGGAGTCGGCGGCGTCCTCGATGGTCCGCAGGTAGTGCGCCGGCACGGCGCGGTCGGGCAGCGTGTTCGCATCGGCCATGATCCCGACGCTGTCGACCGAGCCGTTCTCGATCCGGCGGAAGAGCGAGGAGGGGTCCAGCGACCGGTCCCCCAGACCGGCGAAGTGCATCAGCTCGTGCAGCGACCGGGCGTCGTTCTTGCGGCGGCGCGCCGCGTTCTCCGCCGGCCCGAGCGACGGGTCGTCGGAGTAAAGCCGGAAAGAGAACTGGTCGAACTCGGTGGGGTCGGCGGTCGAGCTGAGCTCGATGGCCTCCGGGTGGTCGGGCGCGTGGACGAGGTTCACGTCGATGTGGAGCTGGTCGCCCGAGCGCGGCAGCGTCAGCCCGTGGTTGATGTGGGTGTCCAGCAGTTCGCGCATCCGGCCCTCGAAGCCGGAGAGCCGGTCGGCGGGGAACCCCTCGCCGAACCGCACGGGCAGATTCAGCGTCAGGTTGCGCACCCAGCGGCCGTCGTCGGCCTGGACGCGCCGGATCCACGCACGGATGACGGTGTCGCGCCCGCCCAGCGTCCGCGGCCCGCGGCCCGGGCCCTCGGCCAGCGGGTCGGCGGCCGGGTCGTAGCGCTCGGTCCACAGGGGCGCCGAGGGCGCCCCCTCCCGCCGGGGGCGCCACTGCTCGGGGCGCACCGGATCGGCGACGGGCTCCGCCATCACCGGCTTGCGCGGCGCGGGGTCGACCGGCGACGAGGAGGCCGTGGCCAGGACCGTCGGCTCGGGCACGGGGGCCGGGTCGGTGTCGACGGTCTCGGCGAGGCCGACGGGGCCGTCGGCCTCGGTGAGGGCGCTGGTGGGCGTCGTGGACGTCGTGGCGATGGCCACGGGCGGGGTGGGCTGGGTGTGGTCGGCCACGGAGGGGGTGGGTGGCGGCGCCTGGTCGGCCACGGCCGGGCCGGTGTCGGTCAGGTCCTCGACGGTCTGGAGGTGGTCAGGGCGTACGGCGGGGCCTGGCAGCGCGTCCGGATCCACGTCGAGGCCGGCGTAGCGCAGCACCTGGTGCAGCGCGGTCCCGTCGTTGCGGAGCTGGCGCCGGACGCGCTCGGGTCCGCCGAGTGACGGGTCGTCGGGGGACATCCGGACATGGAGCTGATCGGACGGGGCGGGGTTGGCCGTCTCGGTCAGCTCGATGGCCTCGGCGTTGCCGGGGTCGTGGACGAGGTTCAGGTCGATGTGCAGCTGATCGCCGGAGCGCGGCAGTGGCAGGCCGTGGTTGACCTCGGTGTCCAGCAGTCCGCGCATCCGCTCCTGGAACTCCTGGAGCCGGTCGGCGGAGAACCCGTCGCCGAACCGCACCGGAAGGTCCAGGGTCAGGTTGCGCACCCAGCGGCCGTCGTCGGCCTGGACGCGCTGGACCGTGGTGCGGACGACCGTCGGGTCCGGGGCGGGCTGGGTCACGGGGCCGCCGTGGCCCTGTTCCTGGCTCTGGTCCTGGTCCTGGTCCTGCGTCTGGTCGTCGGCGGCGGGCCGGATCTCGGTGTGTATCTCGGTCGGGGACCCCTGCTGCCGCCCGCGCCACTGCTCGGGGCGTACCGGATCCCGGACGGGGTCAGCGGCCGCGGGGTTGTTGTCGCTGTGCTGGGTGGTGGTGTCCGGGGCGGGGGTCGTGTCCGGCGTGTCGTCGGGGGTCGCGTCGAACCCGTCTCCGTACAGGTCCGTGTCGCGGCCGCGTGGCGAGGTGTACGGCGTCGTCGAGGGGGTCGGGGTGGGCGTGGCGGACGGTGTGCCCGGGGGCGCGGACGCGGTGGGGCCGACGGACGCGGGATCCGGGAGCGGGTTGCTGTCGGCTGTGGTGTCCCGCCGCGGGGTGTTCGACGACAGCGGCAGCGGGTCGGGAGCCCCGGCCTTGGGAATGGTCAGCGGCACGGCGCCCGGGGCGGTACCGGGGTCGGTGTCCTCGTAGGCGTCCCAGTCGGTGATGTCCGAGTACGCGTCCGAGTACGCGTCCGAGTTCGAGGTCGAGTTCGAGGCCGAACTCAGAATCGAGTCCGTGTCGCTGTCGGAGTACGGGTCGTTCTCCGGACCGAACTCCGGGTAGAGGTCCGGTACTTCGCCCGCCGGGATGTCGGCGTCGTTGTTGTGGACGGCCGGAGGGATGACCGTCGTGTGCACGGGTGTGAGGGGCGGCGTCGTGATCGGGGGCGGCGTCGGAGTCGGGGGCGGCGTCGGGGTGTTGTTGGTGACCGTGTCGACGGTGGCCGGCCCGCCGGAGCCGGTGCCACCACCGCCCCCGCCCAGGACGGAGTTGGGCCCCGGACGGTCGTTGAACAGCATGATGCTGAAGAGATTGCCGCCGATGAACTTGGTGTTCAGGCCCTTGCCGATGTAGCCGAGTCCGCTGCCGATGATGTGGTCGGAGGCGCCGCCGAGACCACCGCTCACGATGGTCATGGGGTCGAACTTCCAGTTGCCTTCGAAGAGGCCGTTGATCAGGAACTCGGCGAACGCCTCTCCGACGCCCTCGCTTCCGAAGCTGTTGAACAGCTCCGCGCCGAAGTGCCCCCACTTGTTGTCGCCGAAGTTGTTGAAGATGTTCTTGAAGAGGGGCCCGAGTACCGAAGAGAGGCCGCTGATGAAGAACCCGGCCAGGGCGCCGAAGGCGGCGGACTTGCCGATGTTGCCCCAGTCGATCCCGTCGGGGCGGCGATCTCCCTTGTTCAGGCCCAGCATCGCCATCCGTACCGCGAAGGTCGTGAAGGCCTCCTGAAGTGCCTCGCTGAACGTGGGCGCCAGATGGGTCATCCGCAGCAGCCGGTCCAGGATGATCAGCACCGCCAGACGGCTTCTGGTCCTCGCCAGGACGGCGTCGCCGAAGGACAGCCCTCCGGTGAAGAACGCCATGGCGGCGATGAAGGCCAGCTCGATGATCAGTTGGATGATCTCGGCAATGACCTCCCACTTGCTCTCCATGATGTTTCTGGAGTGCCCGACCTGCCCCTTGCTGATCTCCCTCAGGTTGTCGGCGAACTCCCCCATGGCGTCCTGGCCACCGGCGCCGGTGAGCATCGCCATCGCCTGTTTGTAGACGTCGGCCACCTGCGTCGGCAGCGCGCCGTCGACCCGGTTGACCGAGTCCATGATGCGATCGCGCAGGTCGAGCAGCGCCTGCGCGTACTCGTCGAACGGCATGCTGCTGCCATAGGCCATGTCCGAGGACGCCTGCGGCGGCTCGAGGCCCAGGGCGAACAGCATCTTGCGGACGTCATCGGGAAATTCGATGGAGTCCTCGGGGACGGAGCCTCCCCGGTCGGCACCGCTCAATGTTTTCCGCCGCCGCCTTGGGTGCCGTCCCCGCCCACGGAGTTCACGGCCTGCCGCAGTTCGTCCACGCTGTCCAGGGCGAAGGACTCCGCCCCCCGGACCTCCTGGAGTTCCTGGAGGCGGCCCTCGACCACGCCGATGACGGCGTCGGAGATGGCGAAGAAGGTGTCGCTGACACCCTCGACGGTCTTCTCGTACTGGGGGCCGTACCCCTCGGCGACTTCGTCGTCGATCCCGTACCACCGCCGCGTGGGTTGCAGGGCCGAGGTGAATCCGCCCGGGAGCTCCCTCGCCTGCTTGGCGATGGCGCGGATCTCATCCATCATGGCGATCAGCCGGGCCGGGTCGGCCTCGTACCGCTCGCCGCCGTATCCGTAACTCATCGTGGCCTACCTCCGGTCCCCGTCCTCGTGGATCTCGTCTCGCAGCCGGTCGCTGGAACGGGCATGCGCGGCCCGGCCCTTCGAGGCGGTGTCCGCGAGCGGTGCGAAGATCTCGTCCCATTCGATGCCGACACCGTCGAGGCGCGGGGCGCCGCTCACGCTGTCGGACAGCGGCCGGAAGGTGTCCATGACCGTCTGGGCCATCTGTGCCTGGGCCTGGGTCACCGCCTCCAGCACCGAGGCCGCGAGCTGCGCCGCAGCCATGGTGCGGTACCTGCCGTCGAGGAACTTCACATCGGCGAGCTGTCCCTGCGCGCCGACGGTCGCCTCGACCGCGCGGTCCCGCGACCGCGCCGTGACGGCGGCCGTCCTGAGCTGCGCCTTGGCCTGCGCCACGGCCTGCTGGGTCCGCTCCATGTCAGCCATGGCCCGGGCCAGCTGATCCTTGATCGATTCCCTGTCCATCGCTACGCCTTCCTCGCCGCTCTCAACGCCCGATGACGGCCGGAGCGCCGCCCTCGTCCGTGCCCCAGACGTCCTCGTCCTCCTCCAGCCACGCCGCCCGTTCGCGGTCGGAGCTCTGGGTCTGCGGCTGGCCGCCGCCCATGCCGCCACCCATCGGCGGGGCGAAGGGCATGCCGCCGGCGGTGGACATCCCGCCGCCGCGGGCCGCGACGATCTCCTCTTCCTGGTAGCTCGAACCGGACGGCCGGGAGCCGCCGAGACGCCGCACGATGGGCTGGGTGGGGTCGTCGTACACCCCTCGGACCCGCTCGGTGTCGCCGGAACCGGCGCCGCCGCTCATGGACCCGTTCATCCGGGTGCCGGGGGGCAGCATCGGCATGCCGCCACCGGACGAGCTGCCGTCCGCACCATATCCGTTGCCGGACGGCGTGCTGTTGTACGGGGTGGAGTCGTACAGGTCGTCCTCATAGCCGCCGCCGTACAGGCCGTCGTACGAGGAAGAGCTCGACGGCGAGTGGAGGTTGGAGGAGCTGCCGAGGTTGCTCGGCAGGGTCTCACCCGACTCGATCGGGGTGGTGGTCGTGGTCCCGTCGGGCTGGCGGTTGGTGATCAGCCCCTGCTCCGGGTCGATCCGGGTGCTGCTGCCGTCGGGGAACTCGGTGTTGAGGGTCCCGTCCCGTTCCAGGGTCGTGATGCT
This sequence comes from Streptomyces sp. NPDC097640, assembly GCF_040302705.1. Taxonomy (NCBI): domain Bacteria; kingdom Bacillati; phylum Actinomycetota; class Actinomycetes; order Kitasatosporales; family Streptomycetaceae; genus Streptomyces; species Streptomyces sp. NPDC097640. Next base: position 11,481 of record NZ_JBEOSB010000019.1, on the reverse strand, counting down.
GCCATCGCTGTTGGTGATCGAGTCACCGGGGCGCAGCGTGTCGAAGTCCGTCGAACCGTCCGGCAGGACCGTGGAGATGTCGCCGCCCGGCACATCGATCGTCCGTGAGGTGCCGTCCGGGTACTCCAGGGTGACCGTGCGGTCGGGGTTGAGGGTCGTGGTGCCGCTGCTGCGGTCGAGCGAGGGGCTCTGGCCGCCGTAGTCGTCGGGCAGGTCGGAGGGCAGGTCCGGGCTTTCGTACCGCCCGGGGCTCCCGCCGCCGAGCTCCCGGCTCTGGCGCTCGTAGCGCTTCTCCGCATCGGCCTGGCGCTGTTCCTGTTCGCGCTCCAGCTTCTCCTGTTTGGCCTCGGCCTCCTTCTGCTTCTGCTCCTGCTTCGCCTCCTGCTCGGCCTGCTTGGCTTCCTGCTCCGCCTGTTTGGCCTCGGCCTTGGCCTCCTGCTCGGCCTGCTTGGCTTCGGCCTCCTTCTCCTTCTGCTCCTGCTTGGCTTCCTGCTCCTTCTGCTTGGCCTCGTACTCGCTCTCGGTCTGAATGCGCTTCTGTTCCTGCTCCTCCTGTCTGGCTTCCGCCTCCTTCTCCTTTTCGGCCTGCTTGGCCTCCTGCTCGGCCTGCTTGGCCTCGGCTTCCTTCTCCTTCTGCTCCTGCTTCCTCTCCTGCTCGGCCTGCTTCTCTTCCGCCTTGCGCTCCTGCTCGGCCTGCTTGGCCTCCTGTTCCGCCTCCTTCTCGGCCTGCTTGGCCTCCTGCTCCGCCTGCTTCTTCTCCTGCTCCTTCTTCTGCTGCTCGCGTTCCGCGCGTGCCAATGTCGTAGCAGCCTGCTGTTGTGCCTCTTGCTCCTTGTACCGCTCCTCCTGCTTCCGTTCCTGCTCGGCCTGCTTGGCCTCGGCCTCTTTCTCCTTCTGTTCCTGCTTGGCCTCCTGCTCCGCCTGCTTCTCCTCGGCCTTGCGCTCCTGCTCGGCCTGCTTCGCCTCCTGCTCCTTTTCCTTCTCGGCCTGCTTGGCCTCCTGTTCGGCCTGCTTGGCCTCGGCTTCCTTCTCCTTCTGTTCCTGCTTCTTCTCTTGCTCCCGCTGCTTCTCCTCCTGTTCCTTCTCCTTCTGCTCCTGCTTCCTCTCCTGCTCCTTCTCCTTCTCTTCCGCCTTGCGCTCAGCCTCCTCCTGCTTCCTCTCCCACTCCTTCTCCTTCTCCTCGGCCTTGCGCTCGGCCTCCTCCTGCTTCTTCTTCCACTCCTCTTCTTTCCTCTTGTTCTCCTCCTCTTTCCTCTTGTTCTCCTCCTCGATCCGCTTCCTCTCCCTCTCGGCGTCCGCCTTCTCCTTCGCCGCCTGGTCCTTGGCGAACTCCTGACTCAGGCTGGTGGTCTCCGTGTCGATCTTCTTGGGCAGGTCCTGGTCGTTCACGGAGTTCTGAATGGCGAGGATGGCTGCCTTGCCCGCCTCCCCGAGCACGTCCACGACGGACTGCTGCCACTTCTTGATGGCCTCTTCGCCGATCTTCTTCCAGGCCTCCTTGCTCTCGAGCTGGCCGTAGGTCGGGTGGTCGCCGTGGAAGCCGTCCAGCTTCACCGCGTGGTACGAGTCGTAGGACTCGTATCCGTAGTCCTCGTAGTAACGGACCTTGGTGATGTTGTTCTTCCAGATCCACTCGGAGACATCCAGCAGGATGTCGTGCAGCCAGCGCAGCGGATTTCCGGTGAGCAGCTGCCAGGTGTTCCATTTGTTGTACAGCGCATAGGAGGCGTTGTGGATGTCCTGCCGGTATTTGCGGAGCTCATTGCCGTACTTGGATCCGTTGCCCTGGAGGGGAATCTGCTCGTTGTACGACTTGTAGTTGCGCGCCATCCCGTGGACCATGTCCCGGAAGACCCCGGCGGCCATTCCCTTCCATGACGCCTCCTCCTTGCCGAGGTCGAACTCCCAGTCCCGGAGGTCGTCGTACCGGTTCTTGAAGAAGCGCGCAGCCCGGTCGAGGGCTTCGGCCGACCTGTTGAGGGAATCCAGGTCCACCGCGTCCTTCTCGTTGACCCTGAGGCCATACCAGTCGAATCCGGTGGTCTTGCCGTTGTTGATCAGCGACACAAGCGCCATGCCGCCGCCGTAGCTGTAGTGCGACAGGCCGACGTTGCTCCAGGTCGTGTCCTTCGACTGGCCCTCGAAGTCCTTGCCCAGCCCGCTCTTGAACTCGCCGCCCACGACCACTCCGCCGGCCGGGGGATCGCCCGTGCCGTTGGTGCCGAGCAGGGTGATGCGGGCCTGTTTCATCACGACCTTGGTGCCCGGGGCCGCCCCGCTGATGGGACCGTGTTTCCCGGAGTAGAACGGGATCACGAAGTCGGTGTTGTTGATGCGCCAGCCGGAGTTCTCGGTACGCCACGACATGTCGTTGACCGCTTCGACGATCGCGTTGGAGGGCTCGCCGTCGTAGTCGGAGAACTCCAGCCGCATCAGCGGGATGTCGTTGTTCCCGAGGAGGCTGTCGAAGAGGTCCGCCCTTGCGGGCAGGACGACGCCCGTCAGCACCCGAACAGCCCTGGCCCACCAGTCGTTGTCGGAGTGGGCGACGGGGACTTTCTTGGACATGGCGCGAGACCTCCGGCGGGCCGGTCAGCGGGTGGGGGGCGGGCTGTAACGGGGGCGGCGGGACGCTCAGCCCCTGGGCGGTCTCCGGCGGGTCCTTCCCCCACCCCGCCCCTTCCCGTAACCAGGGGCTTCGCCCCTGGACCTCGGGTCTGGGGCGGAGCCCCAGTATCGGGAAGGGGCGGGGTGGGGAAGGAGCCCGCGAGCGTCAAGGCCCACCGGACACCGCCTAGTCGTCATCGCCGCCACCCTTGGACTTGCCGCCGGCGAGGTCGTCGTCCACGTCCTCGAAGATGTCCAGGAACTCCTGGCCGTCGATGGTGGTCAGATTGCCGCTCTGGGTGGAGAACAGCGTGGAGATCGTGGACTCCAGGTTGTCCTCGATGTCCCCGAAGAGCTTGGTCTGCTCCTTGTAGATCTCGACGAGGTTCTCCGCCATCGTGGCGAGGCTCTTGTTGAGCTTCGCCACCTGCCCGTCGACTTCGCCCTCCTGGAGCATCCAGCCGAGCGACAGCGGCTTCCCGGCCTGGTAGGAGTCGAAATCCTCGATGCTGATGTCTTCTTTGCCGATCAGCGAGCCCATCGAGGGACCGAACGTGGGGTCGTCCTCGGTGATCTTGCGGATCTCGTCCTTGAAGGGCAGCACGCGATTGTCGAGGAAACTCTGGAGACCGGCCTTGTCCAAGGTCAGCTTGGTCGTCTTCTCGTTCGGATCCTTGGTGTCCACTCCGGGTCCTTCCCGCTGGGGGTGTGATGGGCGAGCCGGCCTCGGGGGCCGGCCCCGCCGGCGGGCGTCAGCGGCCGATCTTCACCGAGTCCCACATCTGCGTCAGCGACTGCTCGCTGTACTGGTAGTTCTCGGAGACCGAGGTCAGCAGGGCGGAGTGCTTCGTGAGCAGGTCCTCCATCCCCTTGACCGCGTTGTCCCAGGCCTGCTGCTTCTGGGTGTAGACGTCCTTGTCGTCACCGATCCAGGTGTTCTTGAGCTCGTTGAGCTCCATCTCCAGGTTCTCGAGCGTGGTCGCGATGGCCTTCGTCTGCGTGATCATGTCGTCGGCCGCGTTGCTCATGTGCGAGTAGTCGACGTAGATGTAGCCGTCGGTGAAGTCGCTCATTGCCTGTCCTCGTCTCGCCTAGGGTCCGAAGGTTGGTGGGGAAACCGGCGGTCGGATCAGCCGGTCAGGGTGTCGAAGACCGCGTCCGACTGCGAGTAGGCCTGGTTGATGGCCTCGTTCGAGGACCCCTGCTGCTTGCCCTGCTCGACGAGGGTCTGGTTGAGCGTCTCGATCATGTCCTGGACGTTGGTGAGGATGACATCGGCCTTCTCCTCCCATGACGTGACGAGGTCCCGGAAGGCGCCACCGTCACTGCCCTTGTAGTGGGTCATGAGGTTGTTCTTGGTGGACTCGACGTCCTGGCGGCACTTCATGACTCCACTGAAGGCCATCTCCAGGGCCTGGATGCCGTTCCGTGTCGCGGATTCCTCTGACTGCTGCATGCCGTTGGCAGACATACGCGCCCCTCTCCTCGATCGGCTTCAGGACGGCGATGCTACGAGGCCTCGTTTGTCTTCTCGTTCTTCTGAGTTGTCGTCAGATTGTTTTTCGCTTGTTCGCTCTTGCCGGGGAAGCGGCAGCGCGGCGCCGTCACGTTGACCTGGCCGTTCTGCGCCGCCTGCGGATACAGGTCCGGGCCGGAGGGGAGCATCGACAGCATCAGCGAGGGCATCTCCTGCGGACCCTCGCCCTCGTAGCCGAGCGCCTTGACCGCGTCCTGGTTCGCCAGCCGGTGCTTCACGCCCGAGTCGGTGACCAGGTAGACCGTGCTGCCGACCCGGCCCCCGCCGGCGCCCAGCGCCCGTACGAGAACGCCGCGGCCCGGCGGCACGGTGATCCGGTCCACGGGCAGACACGCGGGGGCTGCGGCAGCGCCCGCGGAGTGCTGGGCGACCGGGCCCAGGTCGGGCTCCTCGACCAGCGTGACCCCGACCCGGGTGCCCTTGCCCTGCGGCGCCACCCGGACGCACGGGGTCTGCTCATCGGCCACGGTGACCGCCTTCGGCGGCGAACTCGGCGCCTGGCCGGGGCCCTTGTTCAGCGAGTTCTCCGGCGCGAGATTGCCCTGAAGCGCCTGGGAGGTCACCGGCGAGGCGACCGGAGCCTGGCCCCCGTACGCCTTGGCGCGGGTCTGCGGATCGCCCAGCACCAGCGCCAGCTCGGTCGCGGTGAGCGGCGCGAGGCCCTCCTTGCGCAGCAGGTAGTAGCGGCTGTCGGAGCCCGGGACGTCCAGCGCGAACGCCTGCCCGACCCGGGTGGAGCGGCCGCCCAGCCGCGGCCCGAGATCGCCGAGCCCGGGGGTCTCCGGCGGCGCGAGGTCGGGGCCCGCAGGCAGCGCGCTCAGAAACCCGGCCGACACCGGCACCGGCTTGGTGGTGGCGTAGCCGAGCGCCTCGGCCGCGCCCGAGTCGCGGTCCAGCCGCAGCCTGCTGCCCTGCCACAGCAGGTAGCGGTTGCGGTCCGGGCCCAATACGAGCACCCCCTCGCCCTTGCCGAGCGCGTCGCCCGGCGTCTCGGCGCCGACCGCGAGCGTGGTGCCGACCTTCCCGTCGTTCTCCGCCGAGGGCGCCGAACACACCTGCCACGGGTCGTCGGACAGGTCACCCGCCTTGGGCAGCGAGTCCGGGGCGCCCTCGATGCCGATGGGCGTGCCGAGCGGGGTCCCCTTGAGGGACTTGGAGCCCACCGTGGTGGTCTCCAGGTCGGAGCCGGCGAGCAGCAGCGCCGAGGCGTAGTTGCGCACCGGGCGCAGCCGTCCGTCGAGGTAGAGGTAGCGGGAGCCGGTCTGCTTGTCGACGATCAGATTTCCGGCCGAGCGCCAGGAGTCCTTCTGGCCGGGCGAGATGAGGCCGAGGACGAAGGCCCCGGCGCACAGCAGCACGGTGATGATCACGCCGATGGCGACGCCGCGGTTGGTGCGGCCCTGGGGGCTCTCGGGCGCGTCCGGGTCGGAGCGCAGCATGCTGGAGGTCAGCCGGCCCATGAGGAACATATGGGCCTGAACCTGGTCGCGTTTGGTCTGCATGGAGAACTCGTCCTTGGGCGGTCTTGGGCGTTATCCGTTGAGGGAGCGGAGGGCGCCGTAGACGCCGAGCACCCACAGCGACAGGGGCAACATGGCGATCGCCATGGCGGAATGCAGCAGCTCGGCCGCCCGCCCCCAGTACGGGACCAGCCGCCGCCCCGGCACCGTCCAGGAGGCGATGGCGATGGCGGCGGCGACCGCGAGCAACCCGCCGACCAGCAGGAGCTTGCCGGACGAGCTGTACGAGGTGGCCGCCTCGTAGATCAGCAGGGCACCGCCCCACAGGGCGGGGACGACCAGCGACAGGCGCTGAAGGGTGTTGCCGAGGCCGCGGCTGTGCAGCAGGAGCAGCACCGACAGGGCGGCCATGGTGAGGATTTCGGGGAGATCCTCGGCGCGCGCGAGGCCCAGCATGCAGCCGGCGCAGATCGCCCCGGCCGCGGCGTACAGGCCGGTCATCCAGCCGTCGGCGATGACGGTGCGGGCGGCCACGGCGGACGGCGAGTGCGGTTCGATGCCCTCCTGGAGCTGCTGGGCGTTGGTGGGCAGCGGGGGCATGCGCAGCCCGGAGAGCCGGAACGACATCGAGGGCACGAACGCCCCGAAGAGCACGGCGGCCAGGGAGACAAGACCGGCGGCGTGGGCGGCCGACAGATCGGCGGTCATCATCAGGACGGCCGCGAGGACGCCCGCGGCCGCGACCGCCACGGCGGCCACGAAGAGCGCGGCGAAGGCGACGACCAGGGCGACGGCCAGCATCGCGCCGCCCGCCGCCGCGGCGCTCGCGGCGAGCAGCCGGGAGCCGAGCACCTCGTACGGGTGCGGTCCGCCGAGGTCGCCGCCGGGCAGCAGCCAGCCGGCGAGGGCGCAGTACGGCACGGCGGCGAAGCCGAGCGCCGCGCCCGCCTCGGCGTCGCCGACCGCGCGGCTGGCCGAGGCGGCGCCGCCGAGCAGCAGCGCCGCGGCGGCGGCCGCGGCCAGGGCGCGCAGTTCGGCGGGCGGGCCGGGTATCGCGAGGACGGCGAGTCCGGCCGCGAGGGTGAGGATCAGCGTGCCGAGGAGCAGCCGGCGGCTGATGGTCGCCGTCCAGCCGAAGGGGCGGTCGGCCATGGTGGTGGCGATGCCGTCGACGAGGTCGTCCAGCCGGACCTCGGGCAGGACGTCGGTGCGCGGGCTGAGGTAGAGCGTCTCGCCGTCGAGCACACCGAGGGATTCGAGGCTGCTGTCCTCGGCGAGCGCTTCGCCACCGAGCCGCTGGAGCACCCAGCCCCCGTGTTCCAGGCCCTGTTCGGCGAGGTCGTCACCCGCGTACCGCACCAGCGTGGGCAGCAGATCGACGACGGGGACATCCGCGGGGACGGCGAGGTCGATGGAGGTGGCGGGGGCGCGCACGGTGACGCGGCAGAGCCCTGCCGTTGCGCTGTCAGTCATGAGAGTACTCACGCTTCTTCGGGAGACGTGTTCGGGACACGGGGTAAGTCTCCGTGGGGGGTGTGGGGCGTTGGACGTGTGCGCAGGGAGGCTGCACACTACTTGCTGAACCGCCTGCTTCGGTCACGGCCGTCGAAGTGAACCGTGGAATCGGATCGTAGACTCTTCTTCACCGGCCCGGGATTCCTGCCCCCGGCCCGGGTTCACCGCTCCTGCCGTCCGCCGCGGCTGCCCTGATGGCCGGGCCCTGCCTGCCCCGGCCGCGCGTGTCACCGTCCGTTCAACGGTTGTTCTCAGCCCATTGGCAGCATCCCGGCAGCACCCCCGGCCCCGAAGGAGACCACCCGCTTGAGTACCGTCCTGTTCCGCAGGCCCGCGCGTCGGCGCGGCCCGGACATGCCCGAAGGGGAACTGAGCCTCCAGGAGCCGCCCTCGCTCCCGGAGGTGACGCCCGACAGCTCGGCGGTGTGGAACTACCTGCCGATGGCGCTGATGTCGGTGTCCATGATGCTGATGTACATGCGGCCGGGCGGCTCCAAGAGCGGCGCGTTCATCTATCTGGCCCTCGGGATGATGGTGGTCTCCGCGGTCGCCATGATCCTGGGCCAGGTCGTGCGCCGCAACAGCGAGCGCAAGCAGCGGCTCAAGGGCGAGCGGCGGGACTATCTGCGCTATCTGCGGCAGACCCGGAAGAAGGTCCGGGCCGCCGTGGTGGAGCAGCAGCGCGCCCTTTTGTGGCGTCATCCGGAGCCGACCGCGCTGTGGTCGCTGGTGGGCACCACCCGGCTGTGGGAACGGCGCCCTGGCGACCCGGACTTCGGGGAGATACGGGTCGCGGTCGGCGACCAGAAGCTGGGGCTGCGGCTCTCGCCGCTGTCCACCAAGCCGGTGGAGGACCTGGAACCGCTCACCGCGCACGCGCTGCGCAGCTTCATCCGCGCGTACTCCACCGTCCCCGACCAGCCCATCGCGGTGTATCTGCGGACGTGGGCGCGGGTGCTGTTCCGCGGCGATCCGGCCCGGATCCGGGAGCTGACCCGGGCGATGCTCGCCCAACTGGCCACGCTGCACTCCCCCGAGGACCTGTGGATCACGGTGGTCACGGCGGACGAGCAGCGGGCCGAGTGGGACTGGGTGAAGTGGCTGCCGCACAATCGTCACGCGCAGGAGAACGACGGCGCCGGCTCCGTACGGATGGTCGTGGCCTCGGTGAACGAGCTGGACGACCTGCTCGGCGGGGAGTTCCAGGAGCGGCCGCCGTTCGACCCGGAGGCGATGGCGGGGCGCGAGGAGCCGTACACGGTGATCGTGCTGGACGGTGTCGCGCCGCCCGGCGGACACCGCATGGAGGGGCCCGGCCACCGCAACACGGTGGTGCTCGACCTCACCGGCGAGCTGCCCTGGCGGCCGGGGCGCGCCACGCTGCGGTTCGAGGTGTCCGACGAGACCATGAACCTGGTGCGCACGGACCGCGACCGCAAGGAGCAGTCCACCCCGCTCGGCCGGCCCGACCGGCTGAGCACGACCGTCGCCGCGTCGCTGGCGAAGCATCTGGCCCCGTACCGGATGGGCCTGGCCACGGAGTCGGCCGAGCCGCTGGCCGCCGATGTGGAGCTGACCTCGCTGCTCGGCATCCCGGACCTGTACCGCCATGAGCCGCCCACGCTGTGGGAGCGCCGCACCGGATCCGCCCGGCTGCGGGTGCCGATCGCGGTGGGCTCGGACGGGGTGCCGGTGGAGCTGGACATCAAGGAGTCGGCGCAGGGCGGCACCGGGCCGCACGGCATGCTGATCGGCGCGACCGGCTCGGGCAAGAGCGAGCTGCTGCGCACCCTGGTGCTGGGGCTGGCGCTGACCAACTCCTCCGAGACGCTCAACTTCGTGCTGGTCGACTTCAAGGGTGGCGCGACCTTCCTGGGGCTTGACGAGCTGCCGCACACCTCCGCCGTGATCACGAACCTCGCGGACGAGGTGGCGCTGGTCTCCCGGATGCAGGACGCGCTGCACGGCGAGTTGATGCGCCGTCAGGAGCTGCTGCGGGCGGCGGGCAACTACACCTCGGCCCTGGAGTACGAGAAGGCGCGGGCGGACGGCACGCCGCTGACGCCGCTGCCGAGCCTGTTCGTGGTGGTCGACGAGTTCAGCGAACTGCTCTCCGCGCACCGCGATTTCATGGAGCTGTTCGTGATGATCGGCCGCCTCGGCCGCAGCCTCGGGGTGCATCTGCTGCTCGCCTCGCAGCGCCTGGACGAGGGCCGGATGCACCAGCTGGAGAGCCATCTGTCGTACCGCATCGGCCTGCGCACGTTCTCGGCGATGGAGAGCCGGGGCGTGCTGGGCGTGCCGGACGCGTACGAGCTGCCGCCGACTCCCGGCAGCGGCTTCATCAAGACGGGCGTCGAGGCGCTGACCCGCTTCCGCGCGGCCTATGTCTCGGGCCCGTACCGGCGGCGCAGCGGCTCGGCCCACCAGGCGCGGGTGGCCAGCCAGGTGGTGCCGTGGACGGCGGGCTGGGTGGTGCCGCGGCAGCTGCCCGACCTTCCGGACGAGCCGGAGAAGCCGGACGAGAGCGAGGCCGGGGACGGCGACGCCCTGCTGTCGGTGGCCGTGGACCGGCTGCGGGACGCCGGGCCGCCCGCGCACCAGGTGTGGCTGCCGCCGCTGACCGACCCGTCGCCGCTCGACGAGCTGCTGCCGCTGCTCGCGCCGCACACCGAGTACGGACTGACCACCACGGATCTGACCAGGCGGGGGCGGCTGTCGGTGCCGGTCGGCGTCGTGGACCGGCCCTTCGACCAGCTCCGGGACGAGCTGCGGGTGGACCTGTCCGGGGCCGGTGGCCATGTCGCCGTCGCGGGCGGCCCGCAGAGCGGAAAGTCGACCCTCGTCCGTACGCTGATCACGTCTCTCGCGCTCACCCACACCCCGCGCGAAGTCCAGTTCTACTGTCTGGACTTCGGCGGCGGCACGCTCGCGGGTCTGGTGGGCCTGCCGCATGTCGGCGGGGTCGCGGCCCGGCTGGACCAGGAGCGGGTCGGCCGGGTGATCGCCGAGGTCTCCGCGGTGCTGGCGCACCGGGAGCGGTTCTTCCTGGACAACGGCATCGACTCGATGGCGACGCTGCGGCGACGCCGGGCGGCCGGGGAGTTCCCGGGGGAGAAACACGGTGATGTCTTCCTGGTCATCGACGGCTGGTCGACGGTCCGCCAGGAGTACGACCAGCACATCCCCACGTTCAACGCCATCGCGGGCCGGGGCCTCAACTACGGCGTCCACCTGATCGTCACCACCGCCCGCTGGGTCGAGCTGTCCTCGGCGGTCCGGGACCAGGCCGCGACCCGTCTGGAGCTGCGCATGGGCGACCCGATGGACTCGGGGATCGATGTGCGCAAGGCGGCGGGCGTGCCCCGGGTCCCGGGGCGTGGCCTCACCCGCGAGTCCAAGCTGCACTATCTGGCGGCGCTGCCGCGCATCGACGGCGTGGCCGGGGCCGATGACCTCGCGGACGGCGTGGCCGGGCTGGTGGCGGCGGTGCGCGAGCACTGGTCGGGCCCGCCCGCTCCCCCGGTGCGGATGCTGCCGACGAAGCTCCCGGCGGCCGAGCTGCCGCCCGCCGAGGGTGATCTGCGGGTGCCGCTGGGTCTGGAGGAGGACCGGATGGGCACCGTCTGGCATGACTTCAGCACCAATCCGCACATGATCGTGGTCGGCGACACGGAGAGCGGCAAGACCAACCTGCTGCGGCTCACGGCGCAGGCGATCATGGCCAGGTACTCCCCCGCCGAGGCCCGGATCATGGTCGTGGACTACCGCCGCGAGCTGGTGGAGGCGGTCCCCGACGAGTACCGGCTGGGCCACGCCGTCTCGCTGGACGCCCTCAAGGAGCTGGTCGGTGGCGCGGCGCGGGCCGTGAAGACCCGGATGCCGGGCCCGGACATCGCCCCGTCCCGGATGCGGCTGTGCGACTGGTGGACCGGGCCGCGGCTGTTCGTCCTGGTCGACGACTACGACATGGTGGGCGGCGGCGGACCGCTGAACCAGCCGTTCGAGGGGCTGACGAACTTCCTCGCGCTGGGCTACGAGGTCGGTCTGCACATGATCGTGGCCCGCTCGGCGGCGGGCGCCGGCCGGGGCCTCAACGACCCGCTGATGCGACGGCTCCAGGAGGTCAACACCCCCGGAATCCTGCTGTCCTGCCCGCCGACCGAGGGCTATCTCTTCGGCAACGTCAAGGGGCGCATCCTGCCGCCCGGACGGGGGCTGCGGATCGCCCGGCGCAAGAGTGTGCAGATCCAGACGGCCCTGATGGGCCCGGAGGATTCATGACACCGGGCGGCGATCGTGGTGCCGGCGTACGGAGCGCGGGGCGGACGGCCGCCCCCCCCGGCCGGGACCCGCGCGCCG